>NZ_JBILYB010000030.1:0-50730 GCF_044378005.1 Prosthecobacter sp. | reverse complement strand
CTTCGGCGGCGAGCCGATCGATGTTCGGCGTGGCGATGTCCGTGCCTCCCATGCAGCCAAGATCGCCATAGCCAAAGTCATCAGCGAGGATGAAGACGATGTTCGGCGGTGCCGAAAATGACGAATTTAGAATGCCGAATGACGAAAGGAGGAGGACGAGGATATGCTTCATGGGAAGTGGAACGCGGGCGGCAGGCACGTCTATTCGCGGATTACTTCAAGAACCGTCCCGTCGGACTTTCGCTGATGCGCATGATGTCCTCTGGCGTGCCTGTGGCGACGATGTGACCGCCTTCGCTGCCGCCGCCGGGGCCGAGGTCGATGACCCAGTCGGCACAGCGGATGACGTCGAGATGATGCTCGATGACGATGAGCGTATTTCCTGCATCGCGTAGGCGGAACAGCACGCCGAGCAAGGTCTGGATGTCGGCGAAGTGCAGGCCGGTCGTCGGCTCATCCAGGACGTAAAGCGTGCGGCCCGTGGCACGACGCGCGAGTTCAGCAGAGAGCTTGATGCGCTGGGCTTCACCACCGCTGAGCGTGTTCCCCGCCTGCCCTAGTCGGATGTAGCCGAGCCCGCATTCCTCCAGTGTGATGATCTTCGTAGCGATGGCGCTGGCTTTGCCAAAGAAGCGCGCAGCCTCGCTGACGGTCATCTCCAGCACTTCGGCGATGTTGCGGCCTTTAAAGGTGATCTCCAGCGTCTCGGCGTTGTAGCGTTTGCCGTGGCATTGATCGCAAGTCACATAGACATCAGCCAGGAAGTGCATGTCGATTTTGATCTGCCCATCGCCTTGGCATTTTTCGCAGCGTCCGCCGGGTGTGTTGAAGCTGAAACGGCCTGAGTCGTAGCCGCGCACACGCGCCAGTGGAAGCTGGGCAAACAACTCGCGGATGGCCGTAAAAGCTCCGGTGTAAGTTGCCGGATTGCTGCGCGGACTGCGGCCGATGGGCGACTGATCAATGACGACGACCTTGTCAAAGAGGTCGAGCCCCGTGATGCGCTCGTGTTTACCTGGCTCGTCCTTCGCATTGTAAAAATGCCGCTGCAAAGCCCGCATGAGCACTTTGTTCACCAAGGTGGACTTTCCACTGCCTGAAGGCCCAGTGACGCAGGTGAAGCAGCCGACTGGGAAGCTGGCAGTGACGGAGCGGAGATTGTGCTCGGTGGCTTTGTGGATGGTCAGAGAGTTCTCCGCCGAACCAAAGAGGCTGCTTTGAGGAGAAACACGCCCCGACGGCGACTTGATCTTCATCGCATCGCTCAAGTAGGCTCCAGTGACGCTTTCCTTCTGCGCCATGACTTCGGCAGGTGTGCCTTGAGCCGTGATCTTGCCGCCGTGCACGCCGGCGGCAGGGCCGAGTTCGATCACATGATCAGCAGCTCGCATCATGGCTTCGTCATGCTCGACGACGAGGACGGTATTCCCGAGATCGCGCAGCCGAAGCAGTGTGCGGATGAGTCGCTCGGTGTCGGAGGGATGCAGACCGATGCTCGGCTCATCCAGCACATAAAGCACGCCGGACAAACCAGCCCCGATCTGCGTGGCCAGGCGGATGCGCTGCATCTCTCCGCCGGAAAGCGTGCCGCTCTCACGATTCAGCCCGAGATAGCCGAGCCCGACTTGCTCTAGGAACTCCAGCCGCTTCACGATCTCCTTTTGCAGCTCATCGACATAGGCTCGCTGATGCTCGGTGACTTCGAGGGCCTGCATCCAGGATAAAGCATCACGGATGGGCAGGGAGCAGTAGTCGTGAATGGAGAGGCTATTCCCCTCACCCCAACCCTCTCCCCGGAAGACAATCTGGGAAGTCTCGATTTGCACTGCCGGGGAGAGGTGGACAGAAGCGCCCGGCTCCCTCTCCCCGACGGTGACTCTCGAATGCTGAGAAGAATCAGTTTCGGGGAGAGGGCTGGGGTGAGGGGAACTCCCTGCGCTCCCGCCTTTCGCCAACCGAGAACCCAACTTCACCGCCAACGACTCCTTCCGCAGCCTTTTCCCTTCACACGCCGGGCACGGGAGCGGATTCATGAAACGGGTGAGCTGAGTGCGCAGGGAGTCACTCTCGGCGTTTTCGTGCAGACGACGCGCCTCGTTGAGAAGACCTTCATAAGGTTTGGCGAGGCTGCGTTTGTTCCCACTCGTGGCCCAGCCGGTGGCGATGGCTTCTTTGCCACTGCCGTGAAAGAGCGCGTCTTTGAAAGGCTGCGGCAGAGATTTGAACGGTGCCTCCATGGAGACACCAAAGTGCTTCGCCAGCGCTTCGATGCTGCGTTGTTGGATTAGCTTCAGCTTCGGATTCCGTGCCCACCAGCTCTTTACGGCACCGTCTTTGAGAGAAAGCTCGGCATCTGGCACGATCAATCCGGGATCAGGTGCCATGAGCGAGCCGACGCCCTCGCAGGTCGGGCAGGCACCGACGTGCGTGTTGAAGGAGAAATGCTGCGGGGTGAGCTTCTCCATGAGATAACCGGTGCGTGGGTTCGCATACGACGTGGTGAAGGTCATCACCTCTTCTGAACCATCACTACCGACGAGAAACTGCACCTCGCGCTCATTCCACTTCAGCGCGGCTTCGATGCTCTCCATCAGACGCTGGCGGACGCCATCGCGGATGACGAGCCGGTCCACCACGACCTCGATGCGATGCTCCATGCCGCGTTCCGCTTTTAAAGTCTCATCGAGTTCCACGATCTCGCCATCCAGTCGAATGCGGACGTAGCCCTGGCGGCGCAGTTTTTCAAAGGTGGCCTTCAGCGTGTCCGCCTCCTGAGGCTGAAGCGGCGCGAGCACCATGCAGCGCGTGCCTTCCGTTAGTTCCAGCACACGCGCACCGATCTCGGCGGGCGTGTTTTTGATCAGGACCTCTCCCGTCTCGGGATCGTGCGGCTGACCGGCCACGGCATAGAGCACGCGGAGGTAATCGTAGATCTCCGTGACGGTCGCGATGGTGCTTCGCGGGTTCGGCGTGCTGTGGACCTGCTCGATGGCGACAGCAGGTGAGAGCCCCTCGATGAAGTCCACATCCGGCTTCTCAAGCTGATCGAGAAACTGCCGCGCATAGGCCGAAAGGCTCTGCACATAGCGGCGCTGGCCTTCGGCGTAAAGGGTATCAAAAGCGAGCGATGACTTGCCACTGCCGCTGACTCCCGTGAGCACGATGAGACGATGACGAGGGATGTCCACGTCCACGTTTTTGAGATTGTGCTGCCGCGCGCCACGCACGCGGATGAAGTCTTGAGGCATGATGCGATGAAGGAGTCTCCACGCAATGTCTGCAATGAGATTCGCCTTGTCAGCGTTCGCCTAGCTCTCACACTCACACCATGCCTCCCACACGTCGCCACTTCATCGCCGGGCTCAGCACCGCGCTCGCCGCCACTTGGACTGAAACCCTGCGCGCTGCGCCTGATCCGAAGAAGGATGTGGTCATCGGCCACGGCACACATCGCTACAAGGTGAACAAGGAGTGGGTGCCTGCCGGGCAGGGCCGTTTTCATCCGATCCTGAACTGCCACGAGATGGTGCAGGTGAAAGATGGCCGCCTTTTCATGGTCGGCGATCATTGGGACAATCAGATGCTCGTCTTCAAGCCCGACGGCACGATCCTCGACTCCTGGGGTAGTGCTTGGCCCGGCGGGCATGGCCTGACTTTGAGTCAGGAAAATGGTGAGGAGTTCCTCTTCCTCACGGACAGCGGACTTTGGAAAAGCGGTGGCGGTGGCTATCGCCAAACAGGCCGCGTGACGAAGATGGACCTCACGGGCAAAGAGATCTTCAGCCTGAGTCATCCGATGATGGTCGGGGCTTACGAGCCCGACATGTTTTACAATCCCACCGAAGTCGCCATCGCGCCGAATGGTGACATCTATGTGGTCGATGGTTACGGATCACAATTCGTGCTGCGCTACGACTCACGCGGCAAATTCATCAGCCGCTTCGGCGGCAAGGACGGTGTGCCACTGGAAGAGCGACTGAACAACGCCCACGGTATCGCCATCGACACACGTCAGGGCGCTGACAAGGCGACGGTGATTGTGACCTCGCGCGCCGATAATTGCTTCCGCCGCTTCACGCTGGATGGCAAGTATCTCGAAACCATCGAAGTGCCTGGAGCAATGGTTTGCCGCCCGGTCATCTCGGGTCAGGAACTCTATGCCGGCGTGTGCTGGAGCAAGACGCCGGAAATCAACAAGCTGCCGCAGAACCCAAGCGGCTTCACCGTGGTGCTGAGCGCTGAAAACAAAGTCATCAGCGCCCCCGGTGGCACGGAGCCGGTCTATGAAGAGGGTAAACTGAAGCCGCTGATGCAGGCCGAACGCGTCTTCGATCACGGTCACGATGTCTGCGTGCTGGAGAATGGCGACCTCATCGTGTGCCAGTGGAACGCATTTCAGACCTACCCGATCAAGCTGGAGCGCGTATGATGGTGCAATCTCATGTCTGAAACATCTCCCCAAGTCGTCATCGTCGGAGCAGGTCCTGCAGGCTGCACGCTTGCAGGCTTGCTGGCAAAGCGCGGCATCTCCTGCCTCGTTTTCGACGATGATAAAAGGCCCGGCCTGCTTGTGGGCGAGTCGCTCATCCCCGGCGTGGTGCCCGTGTTTCGCCAGCTCGGTATCGAGGATCGTGTGGCCGCGATGGCGACTCGCAAACCCGGGGCGTCCTTCTTTGTCACCGATGGCGGCCCGCGCCTCCACTTCAGCTTCAAGAATGTCGAAGGCCATCTTCCGACTTACGCCTTCAACACGCCACGACCAGAGTTTGATAACCTGCTGCGCACTCGCGCCGAGGAGCTGGGGGCCAAGTTTGTCCATGCGCGTGCTGAGCTGGAGCCGGGCACGGAGAATGGCGAGCCAACGATTCGGCTGAGCGCACGCAGTCGTGAGGTCGCCGGGCTAAATGAGAGCACTAAACCGCTGCTCGTCGATTGCAGCGGACGTTCCCGTGCCTTTGCCCGAGCGATGAATTTGCCCTCCGAAAAAGGTGAGCGAGATGACATCGCCTACTTCGCACACTTTGAGGACTTCGATCATGATGAAGTCGAGCCCGGCCAGGTCATCATCTCCGTACTGCGCGCGGGTTGGAGTTGGCGCATTCCACTGCCGGGTAGGCTTTCCGTCGGCATCGTCGTTTCCAAAGAGCACGCCAAGACACTCGGCAGCACCGCCGAGGAACGACTCGAAAATGCCATCCGTCAGGAGCCGCTGCTCGCAGAGAAGGCCAGCCGTGCCCGGCGCATCACGCCCGTGATGACTTACTCGAACTACCAACTCCTCGCCGATCGCGGTCACGGCCCCGGCTGGGTGTTGTGTGGAGATGCGTTCGGCTTCGTCGATCCCATGCTCTCGCCTGGTTTGTTCATGTCGCTTGTCGGCGCGCAGCAGCTCGACTCGTGCGTGTTTGCTTACGGCGCGGACATTTTAAACCAGCCCGAGAAGCTCGCGAAGGCGCTGAACAAATACTCCGCGCGCATCATCGACTGGCACCGTTCCTGGCAGGAGCTCGTGAGCTACTTCTACGATGGTCGCATCTTCCGCATCCATCTCGCCGGCAAGAACCTCGCCATGAAGCCTTCGCCCTTCAATCTCGCCAGCCGCATGGAGCGCCACTCCACGCGCCACATCGCCAGCATGGCCTCCGGCGGCTGGACGCGCTCCGCTTACAGCCGGGGACTCATGCGGATGCTCTCGCGCTACCTCGTTTGGGATGTACCTCCGGCGGCGAACTTCGCCGTGCGGACGACCAGGCAGGATGAGCCGCGAGCCGAGGCCGCGTGACTTTTCGCTGCCCTGGTTACAAAATAGCTCCCAAATTCGCGTTCACCCTGTCAGCTTGATCTAGCAACACTCCACCCGCCTTATGAACTCCGAAACCACTCCATCCCCCTCCGCTGAAACCTCGCTCTGGAAAGGCCACACCTCCCAGTGGGTCCACTTCTGGTATTACTTCTTCTGCATCGTGATCGCCCTCGGGATTGGCTTTGGTTCCACCGTTGCGGCTCTGCCGACAGCCGGCTTATCCTACATCGCCCTCATTGTGCCCGTGCTGATGTGGCTCATCCGCTGGTGGGTCACCAAATGCACCTCGTATGAGCTGACCACTCAGCGTCTGAAGATCGGCACCGGCATCCTGAACCGGAAGCTCGATGAGCTGGAGCTTTTCCGCGTGAAGGACTATGCGATGGATCAGCCGCTCTTCCTTCGTCTCGTGGGCCTCGGAAATTTGACCCTCGTCACCAGCGATGCCAGCACGCCCACCGTGGCCCTCCGCGCCATCGCCAATGTCGAAGACGTGCGCGAAAAACTCCGCACCGCCGTCCAAGCCGAGCGCGACCGCAAACGCGTCCGCGAGATGGATGTGGACAGCCATGATGAAGGCGTCACGCTGGCCTGAGGTTCAAAACAAAACTCCCTGAGTCCAAGCGGACTCAGGGAGTCTGAATTCATTCAATGGGTAGTGGGGGAGCTTCACTCTGGATTGCCGCCACCACCAGTCACCGGGCCAGGAAGGACGATGATGCTTCCGCGATTTACAGGCACGGGATTCTGATTTCCGCCGATGCCGGTCTGACCTTCGCTGTCGATGGGGCGTACATGGTTTGCACTGGTGCGGCGCGAGGTCATGTTGTTGGCACCACCACTGCTGCTTTCACCTTCTGCCGTCTGACGCAGGAGATCGAGGGGCACGAGGCCTGTGGCCTGGCCGACGCTCGGGCCGCTGCCATTCACGGGGCCGCCCATGGAGATGTCGCCTGGACTGCGGTCGCAACTGCGGGAACCATGAGAGCCCTCGGATTCATACTGGGTGACGTGGCCCTGGCCATCGTTCTCGGTCACAACCACCGTGCCGTCAGCAGCAACACTCTTGGACTGGCTGCTGCCATCGTCGTTGGTTGTGATTGTTTCCGATCCGGTGAACTGGCCATTCTCGTCATAGGTGTCCGTGGTGCGGCTTGTACCATTGCTGTCGGAGTGTGTCCATTGGTCGGTGCGACCCGTGACATTGCCACGAGAGTCCAGATACTCCGTGGTTGTGTGTATTCCGTCCTCCGTATCGGACGAGGCATAAGTCGTGCCGCCATTACTCCAGATATGAGTGCTGCTCGTATGTGGCCCACTGGTCGCGAGACGCAGGCCAAAGGAAGACAAGGTGCCCGGCTCCGTGCGGGTGCCACGGCGCCCCTTGCTGAACGAACCACGAATGTCCGTCAAGCTACTCCCGCGCCCGGAAACATGGTCGGGCGCTTTGGGTTCTCTCATGCCAGTGCCATTGTCAGCAAAGGGATCGGAAGGCCCTGCCGGTCTTCCGCTTCCCTGGCCGGAGAGACCTTCGGGCATCAGGTTCTGGAAACCGGAGCTGCGGAGCGAGTCGAGAGCTTTGAGGCCCTCGACGATCTCGCGGCCTTGGCGCAGGGATTCAAGGTTGGGCAAGTGCAGGCCAGGGACGACTTTGCGGATCTCGATCTGCGGTTTGGCTGGCAGGTTCCTGTTGGCGGGGATTTTGCCAGGGATCGCGGCAGGGCTGACCTGACGCGAGTCGCTCATGCCTCCACTACGCGTCTGGATGAATGAAGGCAGGGCAGGGCGGATGACTGGTATCTTCGGTAAATAGCTCGATGGAGCCGCACGGGCACTGGGCTTGATCATCGGCATCTTGGTCGACTGGCGGAAGGCCTGACTAGGCAAGACGGAGGCTTTGTTGGCGGGCAGCTTTGGACTGGCAGCGATGACAGACTGTGCGCCAAGTGCCAGTGCGAGGAGGAGGGTAAGTTTCGTTTTCATGGGGATGACATGCGTTGAGTTTTGTTGGGTGCGGAAAGCTCCGCGTCATCCCCTGTCTGGCGGGCTTTTGTCAGGCGTTACAGATGCGGCGAATTATTTTCGCCAGACGATCCAGCGCTTGATTTGCCGACGGTGAGCATCCGTTCATCTCTTTGCGGCAGAGGTTCTGCACACCGCCATCATGGCCTATTCCAAAGCCAAAATCCCCACTGACCTTTTCGGCCAATGGGGATTTGCTCGACTCACTGAGGAATGGCTGGAGTTCTTTTAGTCACGAGGGGTGCCACCGACCAGGGGGCCTTCGCCTCCATGCGGACCGGGATTGCTGATGGTGTCGAAGAGATCCTTTTTGAGGCGTCTGGCGCTGCCGCCGCTGCTGCCGGGGTTGCCCTCAGGGTTGCCGTTGGGGTTGCCGGGGTTGACTTCAACGCCTCCAATGCCCCTGGTCATGTAGTTGCTGCCACCACCACCGGTGTTTTGCCCCTCGGCAAACTGGCGCAGGAGATCGATCGGGACGAGGCCGCTGGCCGCCTTGGCGCTGGGAGCGGGTGGGCCACCAATCACGTGGTCATCAGGATGAGGACCACGGCTTCTAGGGCGGGGGGTATAATATTCGGTGGAGTGGGAGGTGACCCGACCGCTGCCATCACGAGTCTCGACAATTGCCTTTCCGCCAGGATAAACGGTTTCCGACCTTGACCAGATGACAGCCCCCGACCTGTCGCGGCGAGTCACGGTGAGGTTATCGACCCGTCCGTCGTCTCCGTGCGTGGTCGTCGTGGTGCCTGAGCCGTCGGCGTGTTCGGTGACCTCCACGCTGGTGGTGCTGCTGCCATCGCGAGTGGTGGCTGTCGTGGTGGCAGTGACGTCGCCATTTTCTTCGGTGGTGGATTGGACTGGCGTGTGGGTTCCGTCGCGACCAGAGGCCGTCGATGTTTCACTCTCGAGGACGGAGTCGCCCGTGGGGCTCAGGCCGGTCGAACCATCGGCGGGGCGGGTTTTTGCCATGTCACCACGAATGTCACGCGGCCTGCGGTTGGTGGAACGATCCAGCGGATTATGTACCTCCGTATTGCCGTCAGGGCCGGGGTCACCGCCAAATGGGGCGAAGATGTTGCCACCGTCATTGGGTCCGCTGTTGCCGGGCTGATGAAACACATCACCAAACTCCCGCAGGCTGCTGATGGAGCCGCGCAGGGATTCGATGGATTGCAGGCCATTGGCGATTTCGCGGCCTTGGCGAATGCCTTCAGCATTGGGCAAGCTCAGGCCAGGGGTCACCTTGCGGATCTCGATCTGCGGCTTGGCAGGCAGGTTTCTGGAGACAGGGCTTTTGCCTGGTATCGCAGCGGGTGCGGAAGGCGCATGAGGTGCGGCAGAGCCGCCACGCCTGGAGGTGCTCCCGCCATTGCTGCGAGGCTGGACGTATTGAGGCACCACTGGGCGAATGGCTGGCATCTTCGGCAGATAGCTCGATGGAGCCAGACGGGCGCTGGGCTTGATCATCGGCACCGCCGAGCGGTTGGCCGGGACAAAAACATTCGACCGCTGCATGGGGATGTTCGGCACCTTGGCCGCAGGACGGATAGCCTGGCTGGGCAGGGCGCTGGGTTTGATGACCGGCAGATTTGGGCTGGCGGCGGTGGCGGATTCAGCGCTGAGAGCCAGCGCGAGGAGCAGGGTGAGTTTCGTTTTCATAGGGATGACTTGGTTTGTGTTTGTTGGGTGCGGAAAGCTCCGCGTCATCCCCTGTCTGGCAGTGCGCCAGACGACGTTACACGACTCGTGAAAAAAGTTTTCCTCACGCGGAAAAGGCCGCCCGCAGCGCATCCAGCTCGCCCTGGATCGCCTCCTCCGTCGGATTCACCAGCGTGTCAGCCACCGTCTCCCGCAGCACTTCGGCGAAGCGTTTGCGCAGGCGATGAAGCGTTACGCGCAGCGCCTCGGGCGTTTGCCGGAGCTGTTGAGCGGCTTCCTCGTGACTGATCGTCGGTTCACCAGAGATCGGAGCCAGCAGCGGCCGCAACACTGTGAAGGCAGCCTCTTTTCCCGCCGCTGACTGCTCCTTTGCCAGTCGCTGCATGGCGGACTCCAGCAGGACCAGGGCACAGCTCTTTTCAAAGTAGCGCTCGGGGGTGTCATCGTCACTGCCCGCCGCCTCGAAGCCATCCTCCTCAGCCATGAGCTCCAGCGAGAAAAGCTCCTGACCACCACCGCGCTTCTCGGCCTGACCTTTGCGCCACTCGCCACGTTGCCAGCGCTGAAGAGCGCCGAGCAGAAAGCTGCGCATCCGGCCACTGTCCTCTGCGGCCTTCGTGAAAAGATCCTCCTCCAGCAATGAAACAAAGAAGCCCTGCGTGGCATCCTGCGCCTCGGCGACAGCCAGCCCACGCCGCCTCAGAAAGCCATAGATCGGACGCCAGTAGAGCGAGCACAGCTCCTCCAGCGCCGCACGCCTGCGGCTGGGATCTGCCGCACTGCGGGCACCGGCGACGAGACTCCAGCGCGTGACGGGGAAGGGGGCACCGCTTTGAGAGGTCATGACAGGAAAGAATAATCGCGAGCTGATGATGAACAATCTCCGTCTTATCCGCCAGACTTCCTTTCTTGTCAGGCAAGGGGCAAATGGCTAGGCTTTTCAGCGAACTCCATTTTCATTCTTATGACGGAACTCCTCCTCGGCCTCCTCGTCCCCGTGATCGTCTTTGGTGGCATGATCTTTATGGCGGTCCGTCGAGGGCTGCAAATGCGTGAACTCTGTGATCACGGTATCGAAACAACAGGCCGGATTTTCAGCAAGCGCAGCGTGAGCGGCGGACACCGTCACGGCCGCACGGAAAAGCTGGCCTACGAATACACGGACAACACCGGAAAAACACACAGCCACACCTCTGTCGTGCCGCTGGCGATTTACCAAGCCCATGAGCAGGGAGGAACGATCCCCGTGGTTTATTCCGCCAGAAAACCCTCCATCAGCGCCCCCAAATACCTTGTGGACCAGTGCTTGCAGGCGCTGGGCAAAAAGTGAGACGCAACAGCTCGTGAAAAGTTTTTTGTAACGTCCTTTCCGCCACTGCCAGACAGAGGATGCGCCCGATGCGCTCGCCATTCATCTTAACCCATCGACATCCATGAAACTGCACCACCTCATTACCCTAGTCGGCATCTTAGCCACCACTGCCACCGCTCAAAAAGTCAGTCCGACTCAGGACGCCCCAAACACCAAGGACTACCCCGGCATGCCACGCTATGAAGGCAGCTCCATCGTGCTGCAATCCTCCCAAAAGTATGGCGAGCTAGGACTGCAAATCGGCGGACTCAGCTCGCCAGGTTCCACGGACCCGAAGGAAGTGCGCAAGGTCGAAGGGCGCACACACCGCACCTCCTACCTCTATTTGAACCTGGGTGCCGGCAAACGCAGCACGCTGGAGATCGCCCGTAATTATGAGCAGGCTTTCAAGGAAGTCGGCTTTACTTCCATCTGGTCCGGCGGCCAGTCCGAGATCCGCAACGGCCCGCCCAAGCAATATTACGGCATCCCTGAACTCGATCACCAGATGCTCACCACCGGCGTGAAGGATCGCCGCTATTTCTGCATGGAAAAGGGCGGCCTCTACGCCGCAATCTTCATCGCCGCTCGCTCCTGGGAGCATGTCATGATCGCGAAATCGGAGGTCAACCCATGGAAGCAGGATGTCACCATCCCGCAGGAGTCCGTGCTCATCCAGGTGGACTACGTGGACACCCGCCCCATGGAGGAAAAGATGGTCCATCTCTCCGCCGCCGAGATGCAGAAATCCATCTCCAGCAGCGGCAAGGTCGCCATCTACGGAATCCTCTTCGATTTCAATAAGGCCGACATCAAACCCGAGTCCGCATCGACTCTCACCGAGATGGCGTCTTTGCTCAAAGTCGAGCCCAACCTGAAGGTGCTCGTCGTCGGTCACACCGACAATGTCGGCACCTTCGAATTCAACGAAGACCTCTCCAAACGCCGCGCCAAGGCCGTTGTCACCGAGCTCGCCAGCAAGTATGGCATTGATGCCGCACGCCTGACTCCGCTCGGTGCCGCCTTCATGGCACCCGTGACGACCAACAACACCGAAGAAGGCCGCGCACTGAACCGTCGCGTCGAACTGGTCGCCAGATAATGACGAATGGCGAATTCCCGAATGACGAAGGAAGGCCGAAATCTGAAGCCCGAATTTCCAAGCCAACTTTCGTCATTCCCGCCTTCGTTATTCTTTCGTCATTCGGATTTACTCATTCGTCATTCCTGCCATGCCCGCGCCCCTCATCTCCGGTCTCGACCCCGCCGCCCTGCTCGGACTGGGCACGGACGAGACTTCTTCAGCGGCATGGGAACCGCCAACGCCAGAGGAAGTCGCCCGACTCTTCCCGCAGTGGCAGATGAAAGGCATGCTCGGACGTGGTGGCATGGGCGCGGTGTATCATCTGCATCAGCCCGACCTCGACCGCGAGGTGGCGATCAAGCTCCTGCCCATCGAGGCCAGCCGCGATGAACGCCAGGTCGAGCGCTTCCGTCGCGAGGCACGCACGCTGGCGAAGCTACGGCATCCCGGCATCGTGGCCCTGAATGAGTCCGGCATCACCCCGGCTGGTCATTTTTACTTCGTCATGGAGCATGTCGATGGCTGCCCGCTGAGCGATCTCATCGCCGCAGGCAAACTCGATGTGCCGCGCGCCATCGAAGTCGTGCGCCAGGTCTGCGATGCACTCGCCTACGCGCATGAGCAGGGCGTCATCCATCGCGACATCAAGCCCTCGAATATCCTCATCGACTCCGCAGGACAGGTGAAGGTGGCCGACTTCGGACTCGCGCGTCTGGACCGCCCTTCCGACAGCGATGCGATGACGCTCTCCCACACCGGAGCCTTCATGGGCACACCCGCCTACACCGCGCCCGAGCAGGCCCGTGATGCCGCACATGTCGATCATCGCGCCGACCTCTACAGCCTCGGTGTCCTGCTTTATGAAATGCTCACCGGCGAGCTACCACGCGGTGTCTTCCAGCCTCCGTCTCGCAAAGCAGGAAGCGATGCCCGGCTCGACGACGTCGTGCAGCGCGCGCTTCAAGAACGCCCCGAAGACCGTTACCAAGCCGCCGCAGACATCAAGCGCGATGTCACCAGCGTGCGCAGTCCGGCGGCGAATACTTCGTCACCATCACGGAGACGCTTCCCATGGGCTGCCGTATTGACCATCGTTCTGATCATCGGTGCGGTCCTCGTCTTCGGATCATGGCTGACCATCCGATCCATTTTTGAATCGCTCGACTCAGGAAAGCAAAAGACACCCGTCCGCGTGGTCGAAGATCCTCCAGCCACCAAAGATTCGCGCCCACCTGCGCCTCCCGACAAAGTCATCACCTCATCGCCAGTGCAGACTCGGCCAGCCGCCAAGCCTGACAAACCCATCATCACTCCGAGCGTCCCATCGCCACCCGCTCCAAGCCCGTCGAAAGTTCGCGTCTGGTCCATCGGTCCTCTTTCCCCCGCCCTGCATCCGCCGCCAACACTCGCCTCTGCCGAGTGGCAGGACACCGTGCTCCTCACTCACGGCGGCGCAGCTTTGCTCAAAGATGGCAATGTGGTCATGTGGCATGAGTCGAGTCCTGGCAAGGAGCATCGTCTGAGCTTCCCCGAGCCAATCATCCGTCTGGCAGCCACCTCCAATCAAGCAGTCGCAGCATCCCAAACAGGCACGACCTATCTTCTGCCGAACGAGGCATCTGGTTCGCCGCGCCAGCTCACCACCGATGAAGCGCAGCGATTCCCCTCCGGCAGCCAAGCCAAGCCCATCCCGCTTACTGAACTCCCCAGTTCATCAAGCCTAACTGAGCCAGCTCAGGTGATCGCCATCGAAGGCATGTCACTTGCCCACGATCCGAATGGCAAAGCCGTGCTCTGGGGACCCCAAGTCACCGACTCCCCCCAGCGCTTCCGCCTGCCCGAAGGCACCACACAAGTGCGACTCGGGCCGACGGGTTTGATGGCGGCGTGGTGAAGTCTCAGATCCCCCAGCCCTCGCGATACGCGGCGCGTTTCCAGAGCTTTTCGCCTTCGGGGTTGTCGATGAGCTTGCCGGTCTTCGGGGCGCAGCGGACCACCGTGTTGGTGCGGTAGGCGATGTTGCCGAGGTGGCACATCATGGTGCTCTTCTGGCCTTCGTCGATGGGGCTGTTGAGCGTGCCGTTACCACGGATGGCTTCGAGGAAGTTGCCGATGTGGGCGGGGTCGCCGCCGCCAGCACCTTTGGCTTTGCTGATCTCGGCACCCTTCGGATCATAGATGGTCCAGGAGTCGCGGGCGATGGCCATAGTGCCGTTGTCGCCGTAGAACATGACCTCGCCGAGCGGCTTCTCAGCAGCTCGGGGGTGGCAGGAGCTTTGTAGCCATTCGCAGCCGGCGTGACCGAAATCATACACGGCGGTGCCGGTGTCGGGCGTCTCCTGCTCGTCTTTGTAAAAGTAGCGTCCGCCGTTGTAGGTGACCTTGAGCGGATACTCTCCTTTCAGACCCCAGCGCATGATGTCGAGCGTGTGGATGCCGTTGTTGCCGAGTTCGCCGTTGCCCCAATGCCAGAGCCAATGCCAGTCGTAGTGAGCAAACTTCTTCATGTCGTGTTTCGGATCATCGGTCACAGGGCCCTGCCACATGTTCCAGTCGAGATCGGCGGAAGGCGGCAGAGCAAGTTGGCCGACGGCTTTGCGCGTGTTGTAATAGGTGCCGCGGGCAAAGCGCGCCTCGCCGATGACTCCGCCATGGAGCGCGGCAATGGCTTCCTTCATCCAGGTGCGGCGTTGATTGCCCATCTGCACGAGCTTGCCGGATTTCTTCATGGCGGCGACGAGCGCCTCGGCCTCGCCAGGGTTTTGGCTGCCGGGCTTTTCGACATAGACGTTCTTGCCGGCTTGCAGCGCCAGGATGGCCATGGGCGTGTGCCAGAAATTCGGCGTGGCGATGAAGACGGCATCGACGGTTTTGTCTTCGAGGATCTTGCGGAAGTCCTTCACGCCCTGGCAGGACGTGGCCTGTTTGTCGGCCACCACCTTCAGCCCTTTGTCGAGACGACCGGAGTCCGTCTCCGCGAGGTAGGCGATCTCCACATCCGGCAAAGCGAGCAGCGCCTGCACATGCCCCATGCCACGACCGAGCGCGACGACGGCGACTTTGAGCTTATTCCCCGCCTTGTCCGCAGCGCGGAGTTTTGGTAGGGCGGAAAGCGCGGCCCCGAGGCCGATGGCGGAAGTGTTGGAGAGAAGGGTGCGACGATTCATGGCAGGCTGAAGAATCGAGGCTGTGGGGCGGCATCTATCGCTGCGAATGTCGCCAGCTTCGGTGCTTTCAGGCTTTGCATGGGCGGTGGTTGGATCATGATGGCGGTCTTATCCAAGTGAACGAAGAAGAGCGTCAGGCCCATTACCATCTCATCCGTCAGTCCATGCGGATGCTGTTTTGCCGTCATGTGCTGGTGAATCTGGGTAGTCAGCATGAGTGGCATCGCGTGCGGCTGAAGGTGACGGTGATGCAGCGGCTGGTTCCGCATCTGTTCTTCGCCGTCTTTATCCTATTCTTCACGGCGAACAAGGCTCTGGAGCACAGGGTGGCGATTGTGATCGGAGTGGCGTTGCTCATGGAGCTGGTGCTGAGATTCTATTTTCGGGGCACCGAACGTGATGTCGTGATGGAGCTAGATGGCTCTGCTGGAGTTCTGCGTGCGCCTCTGGCCGGTTTGGAGATCGAAACGGCTCATGTCACAAGATTTGCCCTGCGGGTGGTGCGGCACTTTCTTCGAGGTCAAAACGAGCTGACCCAGCACCCTGCGGATTACCTTTTTGTATATGTCAGCATGGCAGACGGGAGTTTCATACCGCTGGCGGCGGAGTCGCTCCAGCAGTCCCCCATTTCCGGTTTCCAGACTGCGGCTCGCCGTTTTGCGGAGGCCGTGGAATTGCCATTGATGGAGCCGGAGGAACACCACCAGCCGACACCCATCCATCCTTCCACTTGAATCAACCCCTGGCACCGAGCCGAATGATCACCGCAGCCACGGTGGCTCCGACCAGGTTCGCCACGAGATCCCAGCCGGTGTTTTCATAGCCGCCGACATTCGTGTTCGGGATGGTGAGCACGGCGATGAACTCGATGACTTCATTCAGCGCTCCAAAGCCAATGCCTGCGGCGGCACACAACACCATGAGGCCGAAGGTGGGCTTCAGCTCGACGGCGAAATCACGCATGACAGAGCGCAGCGAATGCCAGCAGAGCCAGGTGGTGACTCCGAAACCGTAGGCGTGGACGATCTGATCGTATTTGAGCTTCTGCGGAATGATCCACCAACTGTAGAGCACGGCTTGATCGCCATTGTAGGGCCAGCCTTCCGGCAAACGCACGAGACCGCCGGCCATGTGGGCGAGTCCCCAGATCGTCAGGAGCCAAAGCAGTCCCGTCGTCAGCCCCACACGTCGGTGCACCACGGTCATGACCGCGATGAGGATGAGCATCACGGTGATGTAGAAGATGAACTCCTTGTTTCCCTGCACCGCCGATCCCACCACGGCGGCGAGCATGTAGGCGGCGGTAAATAGAAAGATCGGCAGCAGCCGGGGCTTGGGTTCGTGTGACATGGCGGAGACTTCACCACGCCGCGACTGACATGTCCAGCCTGCAAGCTCACACCGCCGGACGTTGAGCCAGCAGGCGCGCGATCTTCTTCAATTCACGCTCCTCCACCCCACGACGCCGCATCTGACGTGGATTCCAGTGCAGCACCAGGGCACGGCCGTAATCTTTGAGCGGTGCGAAGGGGATGATGAGGATGCGCTTCTCATCCAAACCGCGCACGCCAAGTGTCGGCAGCACGCCTGCACAGGCACCGAGTTCCACAAGTTGCCGAACCTGGAGCATCGAGCCGCACTCGAAACGCGGGTGGAAGTCCACCCCGGCGTCGCGCATGGCCTCACGCACCGCCGTGTCTGTCTGCCCGCCATCACGCCCGGCGGCGAAGGGAAGTGTCTGCCACAAAGCGGGCTTCGCTGCCTCACGGTCAGTCGTGCTGCGCTTCAGCAGCGCACGCGGGATGCACAGGTGGAAGCCCATCTTCATGATCAGCGCCGAGTGGCTGCCCGTCGGCACGGCATTCTGGCGGATGATGGCCAGATCCACACGCCCATCGCGCACGGCATCTCCCAGACTGCGGCTGCGATGCGCCTCGGTTTGCAGCGTGGCACCACCGAGATGCTCGCTGATGGCTGGCAACGCGGGAGTCACCAGCCACTCCAGCACGCTCGCACCCGCGCCGATGACGAAGGACTTTGCCTGCCCGACCTGCTCTTTGCGGAAGTCTTCGAGATCCTGAAGCTGCTCGCGGATCAGTACCGCCAGTCGCTCGCCTGCGGCGGAAAGGGACAACGTCTTGCCCTTCCGCCGCGTCAGCTCAGTGCCGAAGAACTCCTCCAGTTCGCGGATCTGGCGGCTGATCTGGCTTTGCCGGTTCGTGTCCCCCGGTGCTGCCTTCGCGATGCTTTTGGCATCCGCCATCTGCATGAAGCCACGCAGCCGGTCGAGTGAGAGGCCGCCTTTGGAGAAGAGATGATCAAACATGACTGTGGAGTCAGTGATCCTGCAATCTGCGAGATTTTGCAAAGCCGGACTTCGCCGAAGATGGTTGCGTCATGAAACCCCAACCCTACGACCTGATCGGCGACATCCACGGCCACCACGCCAAGATCCTTCACCTCCTCCAACACCTCGGTTACACGCCGCAAGGCAGTACGTTCCGCCACCCTGCCGGGAGAAAGGTCATCTTCCTCGGAGACTACATCGACCGCGGCCCCGCCATCCGCGAGACATTGCACACCGTGCGCGGCATGGTAGATGCCGGTGACGCCCTCGCCATCATGGGGAACCATGAGTACAATGCCGTCAGTTTCGCCGCCCCAGATGGCAATGGCGGCTGGCTGCGCCCCAGACACGGAAAGAACATCAAGCAGCACCAAGCTACCCTGGGGCAATTCGAGAACCATCTGGAGGAATGGAGCGAGTGGCTGGCCTGGATGAAACGTCTGCCCATGTTTCTCGATCTCGGTGGTCTGCGCGCCGTCCATGCCTCGTGGGATGCCGCTGCGGTTCGTCTCATCGGCGGGCGAAGCATCATGGATGACGGCTTCCTCCATTCCAGCGCCACGCACGAAACGCCCGAATTCCATGCAGTCGAAGCCGTGCTGAAAGGCCCCGAGATCGACATGCCTCCCGACCACCTTTTCCACGACAAAGAAGGCATCGCCCGCCACAAAGTGCGCGTGAGATGGTGGGACATCCCCGAGACCGCACAGGTCAGCCACCTCGCCATGCCGGAGCCCTTTGACATGCCTGGAGATGCAGCACCGGAAGACCTCCGCCGCGTGCCGAACTACGCCCCCGATGAGTCGCCTGTCTTCATCGGCCACTACTGGCTGCCACCCGAGCGCGAGCGTGCGCCCCTGGCTCCCAACATCGCCTGCCTCGACTACAGTGGTGCCTTTGGTAACAACCCACTCACCGCCTACCGCTGGGACGGTGAACGAATACTTAGCGCGGAGAAATTTGTCAGTGCCTGAGTTCATCATCCTCTGCCCCAAACAGGCCTCGTCAGTCTGTTCACTTCCCAAATCGGAGACGATCGGCGAATTTAATGGGCAGCCCGGCGTCTTCGATGGCGCGCTGGGCGGCCCCGATGTCATAGGGTATGCGGCGCCACCAGACATCTGCATGATCGGGGCGGTAAAGCAGGTAGCAGGCGCACTCGTCGCCATCACGCGGTTGGCCCACGGAGCCGACGTTGATGAGCTGCTTCCGGTTCATGTCGATGGACTCCAGACTCGTGATGCCACGGCCCACATCCTCGCCCGCTACCCAAAAGGCCGGGCGATGGGTGTGACCGATGAAGCACAGGGGCCTGGTCTGATAAGCAAAATGCAGATCGGCATGTGCAGCGGTGAGCACATAGCCCCATTCCTCAGGATGGGGAAGCATGGCATGGACGGCTTGGAAATCCGGCCCTTCCAGAGTCATTGGCAGTTCGGCGAGCCAGCTTCGTTGCTCGAAGCTCAGCGCGCGTTCAGTCCAATCCCACATGAGGCTCATGAGGCCGCTGCCACGCTCCTCTGCGGTGCCTCCATCTGCCACCATCGCATCATGATTGCCCTTCAGAGTGGGGATGCCGCGCTCTCGCAAAAGCTCCACGCACTCGGCGGGCTGTCCGCCATAGCCCACGACATCTCCGAGGCAGATAATCTCTGAAACGCCCTGCTCTGCGATGTCTGCCAGCACGGATTGAAGCGCGGGCAGGTTCCCGTGAATGTCACTGAGAAAAGCAATGGGCGGCGGCATGAAGATACCGTCGCCCATTTTGGCTTTGATGGCGAGTCGAACCTACTTCGCTGGCACGACCTGCACGGCATCGAGATGAACGTTCCCCTTCGCGCCTTCAGTGCGGAAGATGACGGCGGCCTCTTCACCGGCGTTGAACTTGAAGGTGCCAAGCGACTGCGCACCGTTCTTGCCACTAGCGGGCTTGGATTGATCGACCGTGACGATTTTCTCACCGTCAGCGCTAAGGATGGTGATGGGGGCGGCTTTAGCACGATTTTCATGCGGCTGCCAGTAGGCGCGGACTTCGTAGCTGCCGCTTTCTTTGACGGCGAAGCTGAAGCGTGCGCTGGCACCTTTGGCGCTGGCGTAGCTGTAGTGGCTGCCGACGTAAGGTTTGAGCCCTTCGCCCTTGCTCCAGGTACCGGTGAGTTCAGCGTCTTCGTCGTCGATGACGATGCCGTCCATTTTCTTTGGGTCGATGCTGTCAGAACTGAGGGCGGTGTCGGGGAGCTTCTTGGCGTTCGCTGGCATGTAGAGCGCGGCTTCGAGGCTGTCGCGACGCATCGCTCCGGGCTGGTTCATGAGATCCTTGAGGATGTCGAGGTACTGCTCATACACGCCGCGTGGGCTGGTGTGGTGGCGCACGCAGATCCAGGCGGCTTTGCCCACGACCTCGCCCATCATGCCGCAGGTGCGCATGACGCGTGTGGAGCCGAGAGAATTGCGATCCACGCTGATGGTTCGGCCTGCCATGAAAAGGTTGCCGATGTCTTTGGAATAGAAGCAGCGATAGGGCACGGGATAGCCGTTCTTGCGGTCCGTGTGCTTGCCGAACTCGGCACGGCTGATGAAAGGATTGTCGGGGAACTTCACGGCATACTGCTCCTTCGGGTAATGCAGGTCCTGGTCCCAGGTCGTCGGCACGCAGCCATCGGGATGGATGATGCCTTTGACCATGTCTTCGCCATTGAGAATCATGTCGCCCACGATGCGGCGGCTTTCGCGCGGGCCGCCGATGTAGGCGAGCCACTGCATGTAATAGGGTGCGTATTTGTCACCGCCCTTGGTTTTCAAAGTGGAGACGGCACCATAGACGGCGCGGAAGTTATGGTCGCGGATGAGTTCGAGATCGTTCAACGGGTGCTTGTCGAAGCCGCTCTCCCAGAACCACTCGCCGTGGAGATACTCCCCCATGTTCGGCACTGGCGTGTAGCCAAGGTCGAAGCCGGTGAGGTTGGCTTTGTTTTTCACGCCCACTGGCTCCAGCGCACGCGGCTCGGGGAAGTCACCCATCTCCATCTGGAGCGCCCAGGGCGTGGTGGGCCAACTTACGGCTTTGTCCTGCTTTTTGAGCACCCACATGTTGCTCATGCCCATGCGGCCTTTTTCTTCCATCATGAACTGTGCACCAGCGAGTGCGCCGACACTGCCATGACCGGTGCAATCCACGAAGAGCTTGCCGACGAAGCGCGTCTCTTTACCCGTCTTGGCATCGAGTCCGATCACGCTGCGGATGTTCTTGTCATCCTTCGTCATCTCCACGCCATAGACGTGCGTGTTCAGGAAGAGGTCGATGCTCTTCTCTGCTTTGACGGTGTCTTCCTTGAGCTTGTCATTGTACTCCGCCGGATCAGCGGCCGGGCTGTTACTCGCACGATCCGCGAACTCCTCCACGATCTCACCGAGGTGCGGATACAGGCCGCGACGCGTGCCGCCCATGGCCCACACTTGGATCTCGCTGCTGCCGTTGCCGCCGAGCACGGGGCGGTTCTGAATGAACGCCACTTTCAAAGCCTGACGAGCACCCGAGAGCGCTGCGCCCATGCCAGAGTAGCCGCCACCGACGACCACAAGATCATACTCCTGCGACTCAGGAGCTTTCTCCGGCAGGCCCAGCAGCTTGCGGCGAAGTTGATTCGTGGCGGCGAGATCAGCAGGAGGCGTGAAGCCCTCATCACTGCTGAACAAAATCGCATCCACTCGGCCATCGAAACCCGTCAAGTCATGCAGAGCGATCTTGGCTTTGCCATCCACCTTCGCGGAGCCCGCCTTCTCCCAAACCCAGTCTTTTCCCTCGGTGCCGAGCACCTTCTCCAGCTTCGTTCCATTCACGCTGACCTGGAATTTCCCCGGAGCCTCAGCCGTGACGCCAAAGGGAGCTACCCAGTTTTTCGTGCGAACCCAGACGCTGTAGCTGCCTGCGGGTGCACTGACTTCGGTCTCCGCATCTTTGACGACTTTCCCCATGCCGTGCGCCATGAGGTAGGGGGAGCCCATGATGTCGATGAACTGAGTATCCATCACCCAGCCACCGGGCGTGGTGAAGGATTCGGCTTCGATCCATACCTGCTCAGCTTGAGCGGCGGTGGACAGGGCGATTGCAGCGAAACAAAGGCGGAGTTTTTTCATGGCAGGTCGGGTTGGTTTTTAGAGGCGATCCTAAACGCAGATCAGGCGGGATAACAATCACAAGCAGACGGTTACAGTAACTTCGCTTTCATCCAAAGAACGGCGCAAGGACATTGCGGGCAACCTTCAGCGCCTTCATGCGGCCTTCGAGGGTTTTACCGAAGGTGTCGTCCTCGACCTCGATGCAGAGAGGACCGTCGTAGCCGATGCGCATGAGTTCGCCCATGAACTTCGCCCAGTCGATGTCGCCATAGCCGGGGATGCGGGGCTGGTGCCACTTCAGCGGGAAGTCGAATCGGCCGACTTCGTTCAGTGCGGCGTGGTCGATCTTTACGTCCTTGGCGTGGACGTGGAAGAGCTTGGATTTGAACTCCGCCAGCGGGCTCAACGGGTCCATGCCTTGCAGGATGAAGTGACTCGGGTCGTAGTTCAGACCGAAGTTCGCTGAGCTGATATCACTAAAGGCACGCCGCCAGATGGCGGGTGTGGTCATGAGATTTTTGCCGCCCGGCCATTCATCGCGGGTGAAGGACATAGGGCAGTTCTCGATGCCAATCTTCACGCCATGATCCTCGGCGAAGGCGATGATGGGCTTCCAAATTTTCAGAAAGCGCGGCCAGTTGTCATCGACGGTCTTTGTCCAGTCACGCCCAACGAAGCCATTCACGTTTTTCAAACCAAGCTTCGGGGCTGCGGCGATGACCTTTTTGAAATGCGCTACGGCGACACGCGAGGTCTCCGCATCTGGATCGAGCATGTTCGGGTAGTAGCCGAGGGCACTGATTTCCACGCCCTGATCCTGACAGCGCGCGAGGATGTCCTGCGCCATCGTCTTCGTCATCGAGGAGACATCGATATGCGTGACACCTGCATACTTGCGTTCTGCTTTGCCGACCGGCCAGCACATGACCTCAATCGTAGTGAAGTTTTCGTGGCGGGCGAAAGAGAGTACATTCTCAAACGAGAGCTCCGGGAGGATGGCAGTGACGAATCCGAGTTTCATGGTGGGAGAATGAGAGCGCAGTTCTCATGATGACGCACGCTCATTCTCGCTCACCGAAAAGGGCGTCACATATCAGGCGGCAGGAGGTAAGCCGTGCCTGCTCGCTGAAGTGTCTTGGCAACGCTCGTTGCAGGTGTGGTGGGCAGCTCACTGAGCAGGAAGAATCCGGTGCCAGTGCCAAGGGCCGAGTCGAGCACACCTTCAAAGCTCACACTGCGGGAGACCACGGGCACACGATCCTTCAAAGTGAAGCTGCCTTTGAAAAAGCCAGTCTTGGCATTCAAGGTGGTTATCTTCATCGCGGTTGGATTCACTATGGTGCTCGTCGAGAAGGTGACTGTATGAGTATTCGTGACACGGCAGAATTGGGTGAGCTTCAAGAACTGCGCCGCCGACTCGACATCACCTCCTGCGAATTGCACCTTGGCGTTGGTCTCCCCGCCGTTGACGTTGTCCAATCCCAGCACGGGGAATCCTTTGTCAGGGGGTGTGTAGGCATTGCCTGCGACGGCGAGATCAGTCTCGATGCCATTTGGATATTGCAGGACCAACTGAGGCTTCTTGAGCCAGTGCACAGCCCCGACGAGACTCTTCGACGGGAAGTTGATCATCGGCTCACCCAAGACGGAGCCTTTGCCTGCATAGAGACTCTGGAAGATTGGGAAGCGGGCGCTGGGCCATAGGTATGAACTGCCCGTGATGATCGTGGTGCCATCAGCCACCTTGCCTGACCAAGTGACAACACCTGCATTCGTGCTGCTGACGATCAAATAACCTGGACCTGCGGGTGCGATGTCACCTGTGCCAGGAGCCAACGGTGCGCCCAAAGTAGCCGTGTAACTGCCCTCATAAGGCGCAGGTGAGCCGCCAGTGGGCCAGGCGTGGCGATAGCCTGAGAGATCGACCGTTTCGCCGCCCATCACCAGCTCGCTGATAGTGCCTTGGATTCCAGCGTCCAGCCTGATGCGATCATTGAGATAGAGCACCAGATTGATTGACAAAGGCGTATCACCGTTACGCGGAATTTGGATCTGGGCCGTCGCATCCCCTGTGAGCGGGATCTCCCAGGCTCCTTTGAAGGTCTGGCTTGAATTGCCAAGCTTCAGCGTGCCACTCAGAGCACCGAGCGTTGTGGAGGTGAAGGACAGATGACCACCAAGGTTTTGATTGATGGACTCACCCGGATCAATCAGCGCAGTGAATGTGCCGCCTGCGGCGATGGGGAAGGGATTGATCTTAATGTCGAACTCAATGCTGACAGCCGTGGTAACGGCCGCGTTGATGGCTTTGATGACCACACGCTTGGTACCAGCCTCCGTGGGGCGTCCGGTGATGGTGCCGGTGGCCTGAACAATGCTCAGACCCTTCGGCAGATTCGTGGCGGTGTATGTCACCGGTGCATTCAGCGTCGGGATAACGAGACTGTAAGTGCCACCGACGATGCCTTCAGGAATCGGATTGGGTACCATCAACTGCGGTGCGATAACACCTGCCTGAGTGATGCTGTGAGCGATGCCAGCGATGACGACCGTTCCCGAGCGCTGTGTTTTAGATGCATTCGGCAGCACGTTGATAGTGACGCTGCCGTCGCCATAACCGCTCAGAGGCGAGACGGCAACCCAGGTCAGACTTTCCACCGCGCTCCAGCCGCCATCGGTGGTGATGGTGACGGGATAGCTGGTGCTGGCGGAAGCGATGATCTTGGTGGTTGGATCAATGATGGCTCCGGTGGAGTTGATGGTCACGGTGGCTGTGTCCGTGCCGCCAAAGCCATCCTTCATGGTGTAGATGAAGCTCGTGCCCGTGACCGGGAAGGTGGTCGCGGCAGTGAAGACGAGGTTGTTACCTGCCTTGGTCACTTTGCCGGCTGAGGCAGGTGGTGCGGTGAAGCTGACGAGGCTGCGCGGGTCTCCATCGGGATCGGTGTCATTGTCGAGCACATCCAAGGTCAGCACACCACCGGGGCGGGCATCATAACTGTCGGGCTCGGCGGTTGGGCCGTTGTTGAGTGTGGTGAAGGTAAGATTGCCACCGTTGGCATCGCCATTGTCGCTGTGGGCATGGACACGGAAGTTGTACTTCGTGTGGGCTTGCAGGCCGGTGATCACGGCCCAAACCTGAGTCTCGGTGTTGCCATCTACAAAGTGCTGCTCCGCAGGGAATCCATTGCCGTAGGCTGTCGTAAGTCCGTAGTCGAAACCGACAAAGGCTTCGACACCTTTGGGGTTCACTTTGCCCTTCAGCCTGGCACCGGAACTGGTGATGTCTGTCGCAGCCAAAGTAGTCACGAGCGGAGCGACTGCCACCGGAGTCTTGAAGCTCATCACGGCTCCCAAAGTGGTGCCGACGCTGTTTTGAGCGCTGATGCGGTAGAAGTAGGTTTTGTTTGGCTGGAGGCCAAAGATGGCTCCGGAGACGGGTGTGGCTGCGGAGTTGCTCAGCAGGTTCGGATTGCCGTCGATGGTGTTGTTCAGCGTGGTGGAGGTCAGACCCCAGAGGAACTGGACGGTCGTTTGCAGTCCGAAGGCATTCACTTGACCCGCGACGTCTGCTCGAGTCGCAGCGATGAAGGTGGCCGCCTGTGTAACGGCTGTCGGTGCGGAGTTCACCGTGAGGCTGACTTCAGCGCTGGTGACGGTCTCACCCACAGAGTCCGTGACGACGACTCTGAAGAGTGCGCCATTGTCGGTCAGTTGGAGGTTGTTGAAGGTGAGTGTGGCCGTAGTGGCACCGGTGTACTTGGTGCCGTTCGCCACATCGCTTTGTGCACGCTGCCAGCGGTAGGCGAGCGGTGGCAGTCCGCCGATAGCCTGCACCGTGAACTGCGCGGTGGCACCGACATTGCCCGTGGCATTCACGGGAGCCTGTGTGATCTCCACAGGCGGCACGAGCTGGGTGGTCAAACCGCGCAGGAAGGGTCGCTCAAGGTCTTCGCGGATGTCCCAGACGGCGGCAAAATCCCAGCTTGTGAAGGTCGCCTGCTGCTTCATCTGCGCTGTGGTGCGTCCGGTGCCGCCATCGGAGGTCGTTTTGCCAGTAACGTCAGTATCCCAGAAGCTCGACTGCACATAAACCGAGTCCATCGCATCACCGACGAGTCCGCCGACGTTGGCTGTATCGTCCGCGCTGATGGGACCAGCGGCATAAGTACGCTGGATGATGCCTTGGCCGAGATTCGTGCCTGCCACACCGCCGATGCTGTAATGGTTGTCGGCATAAAGCAGACCCTTGGCAAAGCTGTCACGGATCATGCCCATGTTCAGACCTGCAAGACCACCCGCAGCTCCCTGCTGGCTGATGCCATTATCGAGTGCTGCCACAGGAGCGATCGAAGCGCATTCGATGATCTGCCCGGAGTGATTGTTGCCGATGAGGCCACCCACATTGCCCACGCCTGTAACAGGAGTCTGGGATGAGCAGCGCAGCAGCGTGCTGTTGTCATTCATACCGACAAAAGCCCCAACATCACTGCGGCCACGAATGCCACCGCCGACCAACGCCACGCGACGAATGACACCACGGCCAGCGAGGATGCGCACGAGACCCACCGTGTTCATCTCCGGACGATTGATCATGAGGTTGTCGATGCTGTTGTCGTAGCCATCGATGGACCCGGTGAAGGGGAACGGTGTTTCCAAAGTTCCGCCGATGGGATCAAAGCCCAGCCCGTTCGGTCTGAAGGCAGTCGAGTAAGCATCAATGTTATGCAGCAGCAGGTAGTTGCCATTAAGCGGCATATCCGCCGAGTAACCGATGGCCTGCAACTGCGAGACGGAGACGATGGGCGTTGCGTAGCCGAGTGCCTGAAGGCTGAAGTCCTCTGCCCAAAACTCTCCCGGACCATTGCGATCCACACTGAAGGCCGTGAGCTGCTTCGCATCTCCAGGCAGCGTGATCTGCGTTTCAAAGTAGGAGGAGCTCGGTGAGATGTCGCTGTTCTCCAAAGCAAAGACTTGCAGCCGCTGCGGCACATCCGTGGCATCGACGTAATCGAGATACACCGCCACAGAGCGTCCGGCTGGGAAGTTGCCGCTGCGCAGCGTCATGCTGACTTTGAAAGCCATGCCGCCGGGGTTGGTCACGCTCACAGGCTGCCAGAGCAACTTAACGGGCACGACAGAGACATGCATGTTCGCCTCGCCAGCGGTAGCAAACATCGTGGCGCGTGTCGCGGCGGTGGCGATGTTCCATCCAGCTCCATCTGCCGTATCAAAGCTGGGATTGGTCAGCAGTTCACCCGTCGGGACTGGCTCACGACCACTCTGATTCACGTTGAAGGTTTGCGTGAGGCCGCCCTGGGTCGTGACCGTGATCGTGCCGCTTCTCGACATGGCACCTGGGTTGGCATTCGCAGCCAGTGCATAACGGATGAGACCGTCTCCAGCCCCAGATTCACCTTGGGCGATGCCGATCCATGGTGCTGAGGTGCTGACACTCCACGCACGATTGGCCGCGACGGTGATCTCATGCCCGGTGGAGATTCCGGAGTTATGATCTCGACTGCCGGGCGAGATACTGAGGGCATCCACAGGTGGCTGGAAGGCGATCACGCCGAGGTCACTGGAAAAGGCCCACTGGCCCTGATAAACCGTGCCATCCAGGCCCAGCGTCATCATGTCGTCATCCAGCGCGGTGCGTCCGCCACTGCCGGTGAAGTCCACAACGATGCCGCGTGCTCTGGATCTATCCGTGCCCATGAAAACCGTGCCATTCGGGAAAGTGATGTTGCGGTTGGCCCAGGCGGAGTTGTCTTCGGGGGTGATCCATGTCTTCGTGATATAGTCATACTTTTGGCCCGTGGTCGTCCAGACTTCGCCGATGTCATCCAGCACCGGTTTATAAGCCATGGCACCAGTAAAATTAGTCCACGTTCCCTCAATGCTGAGCATGGAGAGTCCACCGCGAGTGCCGAACCAGACGTTGCCGTAGCGGTCCACACGCACGCCGTTATCGACTATCTGATCCGCCAGCCCCGTGCCGGGACCCGTCGTGGGATAGGCCGTCCAGACGGCGTTGTCCGCACTGAGCTTGTAGGCTCCATCCGCGCAGTAGAAATACTTGTTGTCCTGTTTGTCGATGAAGAGGCCGTAGGGGTAGTCGATGATACCTGCATTCGGCAGGTTCATCCACTGACCAGTGTTCGCATTGTAGGCGAAGGGTGGTGTGTCATGCGTGACGAAATAGACGATGTTTGCCGAGTCCACGCCGATGGCCACGATGCCGAAATTGATCGGGAAGGTCGTCATGCCTTCACCCGCTGTGCCGTTCCAGGTTTCCCAAGTTCCATTGGCTTTGCGGCGCGACAGGGTGGTTCGGTCGTAGGCGCCAAACCAGACATTGCCGCTCTTGTCCGCCGCCACCGCACGGCAGCGGTTGGAAGGCACCGTATTGCTGGAGGTCATGTAGTCGTAGGATTGCAGACCAGTTTTATCCCCGTTCGCATCCAATGTGAGGTAGTGCACGCCCGTGCCGTTGCCGGTGATCTCTGGGTTGTAGCCAGAGGTGAACCAGAGCTTGTTGCCGATGAGCTCCACGGAGGTCACGGAGTAGCTCTGGATGTTCAGATCCTTCATGTCCACGCGCCACCATCCGCTGCCGCGGCGGAAGCGAGCGATGCCATTCCCCCAGCGGGTCGCATTTCCATAAAGCAGGCCGAACCACACATCCCCATTTGCCGCGATGCTGAGGTCAGCGGCGGCCAGTCCTGCGACGCCGACATTTGCCGCCGTGTATTTTTCCCACACATCCGCCGTGGTAAGGCAGTAGATACCGTCGCCGCCGTAGCCATTGACGATGAACCAGAGGTTCCCGCTGGCATCCTGCTCGATGCGGTTCGCAGGAGTATCATTCTGAGGCACGTTCGAAACGCCGCTGTAGAGCGTGGAGACATGCGCTGCATTCAGCAGGCTGCTGCCGCGATGTGGTCCGCGATTCGTCAGCACCCACCAGTTTCCAGCGCTGTCCTTCATCGCGTCCTGGATGTGGTCATTGTTGTAAATAACACCTGTCCGC
Source organism: Prosthecobacter sp. (assembly GCF_044378005.1). GTDB lineage: Bacteria > Verrucomicrobiota > Verrucomicrobiia > Verrucomicrobiales > Verrucomicrobiaceae > Prosthecobacter. The sequence continues at coordinate 22,145 of NZ_JBILYB010000030.1, read as the reverse complement.
TGCTGGGTGATCGCAAAGGCACTATCCACCACATAGGCCCCGAGAGGACCGACGAGGATGGTATTGCCACCCGCCGCAAAACGGATTCGCCAGATGTGATTGTCGGCGAGGTTGCGAACGCCTGTTTCCGTGGTGTTGAAGGTCACCCAGGAGTTGTCCGCCTTCTGCACCAGCACGCCATGTGCATAGGTGGCATACCAAGTGTTTCCATCCGAGTCATCGACGACATAGGTCACGTCCTTGCCAGCCAGCTCAGGCTTCACCAGCATGTTCACATCTTCGCCGAGATTGTTGTCGGCAGACTGTCCGGCGATGTGCAGCAGGTTTCCCGCCGCAGGCCAGCGCCAGGCGCCCTTTTCATTGTTCGATTCCGAGGTGATCCAAAGATCTCCCGACTGGCCTCGGGAGAGATTGGTGGGGCTTTGGGGCACGCCATTCGTGCGAATGGAATACCAAGTTCCAGCCGTCCCGCCAAAGGCAGGAAGACTCAGCATGAAGCCTGCGGCCAGTGCGAGCACGGACGTAAGGCGACGTGGGGATGGGGTGGGGTGTGTGTGTGGTTTCATAAAAAAGGACGTGGACATGCCAGGACGCGGTGCCTGCGGATTACTGGCGGGCTGGTTGGGCGGAATTCACGGTTCCAAGGTTAGTTACGCTCCCACATACAGTCGCCCGCCAGTGCCTTCCGTGCTTAGATTGCCCTTCATCGGGCCCGCATTGACTCGTTGTGAGGTTGCGTCATGGATTCCATGATGCTGTCATCCGTGATTCTACGCATCATGGCATACTCATTCACAGTTCTCGTCCTCGGCGGCGGCGTTTTTGGTCTCACTTCGGCCCTTGAGTTGCGTGCTCGTGGTTGGCAGGTCACGCTTCTGGATGCGGGTTCCATCCCTCATCCCGACGCAGCATCCACGGATATCAACAAGGTGATCCGCATGGACTACGCCAGCGACGATCAATACACCGCGATGGGTGAACTCTCGATCCAGCGCTGGCATGAATGGAATGCCCGTTGGGGTGAGAAACTCTATCATGAGGATGGCTTTCTGATCATGACGCGTGGCGAAATGCTTCCCGGTTCCTTTGAACACGATAGCCATGCTTTTCTCTCCGCTCGCGGGCACCGACTCGTGCGCATGAACAGCGCTCTTTTGCAGCAAAACCATCCGCAGTGGAAGGCGGAGTCCTTTCCCAATGGCTACCTCAACTCATGCGGCGGCTGGGGCGAGAGTGGACGTGTGGTGGCACGCTTGAAACAGGACGCGCTGAATGCTGGTGTGGTGATCCATGAGAATGTGCCCTTCGGTCAGTGGATCGAAGAAGGCCGCAGCATCTGCGGCATGAAAGACGCATACGGCCATGAATGGCGAGCCGACGTGACCATATCCGCGCTCGGAGCATGGACCACGGAGTATCTGCCATGGTTGAGTGACCGGCTTTGGGCCACGGCGCAGCCAGTGTTTCACTTCCTTCCATCCAACCCTGGAGACTGGCGTGCGCCGACCTTCCCCGTGTGGGCTGCCGATATCGGCACCACGGGCTGGTATGGTTTTCCGTCAAATGCCGAAGGCATCGTGAAAGTGGCGAATCATGGCCCTGGCCGCCGCGTCCGTGCCAGCGAGCCGCGGGTGATGCCTGATGGCGAAGAACAGCGGTTCCGTACCTTCCTGAGAGAAACTTTCCCCTCACTCGCTGATGCATCTTTAGCGTCCACACGCATCTGCTTGTACGGCGACAGCTTCGATGGCCACTTCCTCATCGACCATGATCCCGATCATCCCGGGCTCGTTGTAGCAGGCGGTGATTCAGGCCATGCTTTCAAATTCACCCCAGTGCTTGGCGAACTGATCGCGGATGCTGTGGAGAGAAAATCAAATGTCTGGCTCAAGCGTTTCGCCTGGCGCGAATACGCAAATCTAGCCAAAGAAAAAGCTCGGGCGGGAGATTAACCCTGCCCGAGCTTCATTTGCTGAATCAGGATTTAATTTGGCTGGGAACTTTGTGGGGTGAACTGAACCTGATGGGAACGGTTGTCTAGCATGCTGAAGCCATAGCCACGCCCGTAGATCTTGAGAAACACACCTTTGAAGTTCGATGTCGGACTGGACTGGCCAGCCCTGTAAGAGCCGTTGAACTGGAAGGTGCTGCCACTGAAGGTGAAGCTTAAGTCGTTCGGATTCCCAGAGCCTGAGGGCATGCTGGTGCTGTTGTTGGCGTTTAGCGTGAAAATCTGGGTGAACCCAGCTGCCAAACCATGTCCAAGGAGTTCAAATCGGGCATTGTTGGACGATTGGGGGAAGTAGCTGCCCACGACGGTCTCATTCGAGGATGATTTCTCTTCACCGACCACCTGCAATCCATGCAGTGGGAATCCATCTGGGTAGGCCCCACTAGGACTAATCTGAGAGTTTTTCCACCAGTCCATGCAGCCACCCACATACTTGCTGCTTTGAGTTTGCGTCTGTGGAGCCGAATTATTCATGCTATAGACTGATATCTGATGCCAGCCCTGCACAGACCCCGTGTTCCCGTAGAGCATAAAGAACAAAGGTATCTTGTTGTAGGCATCGTAATACATCTGATAACTGCTGCCTCCAAGGATGCTGCTGCCGGTAACGGTTGTTCCATCAGACAAGGTGCCCACGCAGTTCACCGTTCCGTTGCTCAATACGGTAAGAGTGCCAAAGCCAGTACCCTGAGGATAGATCGAAGGCTCGCTACGAGCACTCTCGCATGGGTCGAGAATGAATTTATAAGTGCCGGCATACAGTGTGGCGGGAGGGAAACTACAGCCATTGGTCGTGTTCTTCTTTGCGGTCACACTGACGGAATCATTCCCCCAGGGTTTCCTGACCGCATTGATGGCAATTTCGCAGGACTTATCGGCGCTGCCTGTCTGAATGGTGTGATAATAACAATCAGACACATAGAGTTTACCAGCCGCGAACACTATTCCGACGGGCTCACGGAATGGTGATTCGTCCAAAGTGGGGATACAACAATCATAGTAGCCCGGCTGCGCGGTTCTTGGATCATACATGTTATCCAAATTATCCTGACATGGGTCGGTGATCGTGGTGACGATGCCAAAGGTGTTGATGCGCCGGACTGTGCCGTTGCTCGTATCAGTGACGAATACATTGCCGCGGGTGTCCGTGGTCACATCCGAGGGATGCAGGAACCGCGAATCCGCTTTTTTGCCATCGGCATCTCCACCGACACCCAGTGCGCCAGCGAATGTAGTAACTGTCCGGCGGCTGATGGACACTTCACGGATGCAATGATTGCCGCTGTCAGCCACTAGCAGTGACTCGTTCTGTAGAATGGCGATCCCCATGGGTGTGTTGAATTCCGCAGCGGTGCCCGTGCCGTTTTTTGCACCTGCAACACCAGCCTTGCCAGCAACAGTGGAAACGCTGCCCCCAGACAGCTTACGGATGTTGTGAGCGGTCATGTCTGTGATGAAAAGAGAGCCGTCTGCCCCCAATGCGATGCCTGCGGGTGATTGGAATCTAGCGCTATCTGCCGGGCCATCAGTGCTGCCTGCATTGGTGGCGGAGCCTGCGATGGTCGTGACCTTACCTTCCGAGGTGATCTGTCGGATCGTGTGATTGCCAGTGTCTGCCACGAAGAGGAATCCTCGCGCATCCACCGCGATTCCTCGTGGGGAATTGAATCCCACTTCAGAACCACAACCATTTCCACTCCCCGGCACGCCAGGGACACCAGCAAAGACCACCACGTCACCGGCAGGAGATACGCGGCGTATCACATGATTATCAGTGTCAGCCACATAGAGATTGCCCTGCTTGTCTCTGGCCAAACCCGTTGGGCAATTGAAGGTGGCATCTGCCCCCTTGCCGTCACTGCTGCCCGCCACATTTGGCTGGCCGACGAAATCCATGAAGGTCCAGGGCGTATTGATGCGATCAGTCACATAGCCAGTGAGCGTGTTGTTGTAAGAGTCGATCTCGAACACGACTGTCACCGAACTCATGTTCTTTCGTGCCACAATGACCGTCGTTGTCATTTTGGAGTACATATCGTCGCAATATTTCAGCGAGCCAGAGAAGGGATGCTTGTCTGCGCCGAGTGTCAGAGAACCGGTGAAGATACCTGTGGCCGCGATCTCGAGGTCAAAGTAACCGCCGAATCCGCCGTTTAGCCCGCCGTCGCGCTGAATCAACCCTTTGAACTCACCGACCACACCGCAGGGTAATCCATAGATGTAGAGAGTCTTTGTTGCTGAGGTGCTTCCAAATGAATTACTGGCCGTGATCGTCACTTCACGCTGACTGTTTCCTGTGCCGGTCGGAATCCCAGAAATGAGTCCTGTGACTGGGTCGATAGAAATCCCAGCAGGCAGTCCCGTGGCGGTGAAGCGTGTTGGCGTCAGAGCAGGTGCCGTGTCGTAGGGCACTTGGAAAGAGTAGGCACAAGTCACGCGCGCAGGAGGAAGTCCGAACTCCAAAAATGCGGGAGCTTCGGAGAAAACTGTCAGGTTATACCTGCCACCAGCAAGCTCGCCACCAGGTGACGTCACAAGACAGTTGTAACTGCCCATGTCTGACTCCTCGAGGTTATTGATGGTCAGCGTTTTACCATCAGCAGATATGACGACCTTCGGGCTTGTCCCCAGGGGTCCGCCTTCCTTCCTCCAGTCAAATGTTAGTCCCGCACCAGCCGCAACAACAGTCATCGTGGCACGCGCTCCAACCGGGAGATACAGATTTCGAAGAGTTGTGTCCACCACCGCAAGAGATGCTGAGTCCGATGTGTCACTGCCGCCAACATTCGTGGCAACCACGTCATAACTGCCAGCATCCGAAAGTTCTGCTTTAAAACGATAGGAAGCTCGTGTCGCGCCTTTGATGCTGCGACCAGCTTTGCGCCATTGGAGGGTCGGCACCGGAACGCCACCAGGCACAACGGAGAAACTTGCTACTGCCCCGAGTGCGACGATCTGCGATTTCGGATCAGTGACCACAACTTCCGTGGCTTCCAATCCCGTTCCACTGAGTGCCACATCAAGTGCGCTTTCATCAGCGTCACTGCTGCTGACGCGAACAGATGCCTGTTTGCCGCCAGTGCTGGTAGGGGTGAAGGAGATGGTAAGAACAAAGGATTCCCCTGGAGCCAAGGAGCTTGGTGGTGCTGCCGCGATCTTGAAAAGACTGGCATTGGCCCCTGAAATGAGCGCTTTCAAATTGGTCAGCGAGGCAGAACCCAGATTACGAATGACCAACTGACGCTGTGCAGACGTCTGGGTGATCACACCGCCAAAATCCAAGGAAGACTCATCGACGAGTTCAGCGGCCATCTCCTCAGTGGTGGCCCCACTGGGACTTTTCACAGCAATATCAGATCCCGAAACAGTGAAGAGGCGGAACACATAGATGCAGCCTTGATCGATCGAAGGTGAGCCATTAAAGCCGTCTGGGTCAGCTTGGAAGGCTCCAACCACAGCCGTGGTTAGATCTACAGCAACGGAGCTGCCAAACCAGTCGCCAGAGCGACCACCTGTGGCGGTCAGCTTTGCATCCTGTGTGAAAGTTCCACTGACATCACTGAACAGATAGGCGCTGCCTTCATTCGGGTTGATGACATCGTCACCCGGAGCGCCGATGATGGCCACTTTACCATACTGGCTGATAGCGGCCCCAAAGCGATCCCCCTCTGCAATGTCCGAGGAAAGGATTTGCTGAGTTTGTGTCCATGTCGTTGCTGGTTTACGGAAAACGAATGCCGCACCAGATCCAGGAGCGGAGATGGTTGTGCGTCCGGGCGCGCCAATGATGGCAGCGTCAGCGCCAAGACTCGCCGCGTCACCAAAGAAATCACCTGCCACACCATCAGTGAGTGTGAGCGTTTGGTCCTGAGTCCATGTGGTTCCACTTCCACTGAAGACATAAGCCCCACCCTTTGTCGTGTCCCTCTGCGGTGCGCAGACAAATGCCGTTCCACCTCGGATCGAAACTGAACCGCCAAAGCCATCACCAGCAATGCCATCGGATGCTGTTAAAATAGCTTTCTGAGTCCACGTGGAGCCAGCTCGCGCAAAGACGTAGGCGCTTCCTTTGCCACTGTTGCCATTCGGCGCTCCAATCAACAGTTGGGTGCCATCTACCGAAAGACTTTCTCCGAACCACGAACCTGCAGCAGGAATTCGTGCCACCGTCTTGGCTGTCTGTGCCCACATGCCTGTCACGACACCAAAGGAATACACCGCTCCAGCATCATCTTTGCCCGGGAGGTCGGCCAGTCTGGCACCAGCTAGAGCATACCCATCACCCAAGGCGACGACACCCCCCAATCGATCCCCCGCCTTGCCATCCTTGGCCTTGAGTTTAGCGACCAGCGTCCACGTCGTTCCCGAACGCTCGAAGAGATAGGCAGCACCAGCATCTGTGCCGAGAAGACTGTCATCCCCAGGAGCACCTACGACAGCTCGGTCACCCAAAACATCCACAGAATGCCCCAGAGAGTCGCCTGGACGTCCGCACTCAAGCTCCCCGATGCCTAGTTTGGCTTCAAATGAAGTGAAGAGGGGGTCAATCGTAATCGGATAAACAGCGCCCGCATCAGCAACGAGGATTGAAGCTCCTTGAGCTGATGCCTTCATCAAAGCGGGCAGTTTCTTTCCGTTAGCATCCCAGACCAATAGCTTGTCGTAAGCCATCACATTGCCGCCCATTTCAGACACCAGCTGGACACCTCCTTGATAAGATTTTGACTTCAGACCAGCCAGACTTATACCCACCTCCAATTCACTGGAACCTTGTTCAAAGGGTTTATGGAGAACCGTAAATCCATGCTCAATTCCACTTGGGGAATTGTCAAACCACTCGATTAATCCGCCGCGGGCATACTCGACCCGGCTACCGCTGGCCGTGGGCTTGATAGCACCATCAAGAGACTGGCGATCCTCACCCCTTCGGCAGTATGTTGCGTGAACATTGACACCCCACTTTCCCTGGAGTCCTGAGCTCAATTCAGCTCCGTAATCAGAAAAACGAGCCACGATCTGCTGGCTTGGGTTTGCAGCAAAAAAGCGAACACCTTTATTCCCCGGAAGATCAAGTTCGGCGGAATCCGGCGATTGGATTTGGTAACGCACACTTTGGAACGCCTGCCACAGTGTCTTTTGCTCCACAGAATCCCTCTTGCCGCCTTCACTTCGAAGGCTGGATGAAGTTGACAGCGCATCCGCCAGAACCCTTTCAGGAAAGGGGGCAGACTTCATCGAATCAGCCCGCATGGAACTAGATATGTTGTCACCCTGCTGCTCACCAACGAATGCCCCTCGCCACGAAAGCCCCCCTGCAACGAGAATTAACAGAATCAGCAAAGCTTTTCTCCACACTCCTGATGTCTTAGGCTTTGATACAGCAGACTTATTTTTGAGCGTTTTCATAGTTGTGTCTTGGTTGATGACGGCACCTGAACCAACGACACAAACCTTACATTTGGCTATCCTCAGCATAGCCTTTTATGCGCATTTATTGCGCGCCACAATGGATCCAGAAGCTCCAAAAGTTGGTTCACACGGAGGCTTGATCATTACTTGGCGGCTCTAAGCTGTCCGCTCATGCAAGAAAAGCCGGGGTATTGCACCAAGGCGAAGGCTAAACCTTCACCCAAGTCTTGGAATTGCTGCTCTGGAGGATGGCCTCACAGAGCTTTACTTCGTGGTGACCGTCTTCAGCAGTCGCGAAGATTGCAGGGGTCTTTTTGCCGCTGGCAATGTGCTCATAGACCGCCCGGTAGTGCATCTTATGTCCATCACTAAAGCCTTCGGGGTGACCAGGGGGATAGTCGGTGAAGTTGGCAACGTCTTCGAGGAAGCCGGGGGTGCCGCGTTGGAGGATCTGATTCGGTTCATCGCGACGACCTAGCAAGATCTCGTTTGGCTGCTGGAGATCCCAGCGGACGCTGCCTTTGGTTCCATAAATACCGAGCCCAAGGCTGCATTTCCAGCCAGCGGCGACTTGGGAAATGCTGGCATTCGCGTGAACGCCGTCAGTGTAGCCGTGCTTGGCTTTGCCGAACTTCAAAAGCACACTGCCAAAATCCTCAGTATCGACTTTGTAGGGCACCATGGTTTTCGGATCGACCTTGGCGAATGTCTGCACCTCCCCTTTCGGACGCAGGCGCTCTTTGTGGAAGGTCTCGATGTGAGCAAAGACACTCGTGGCTTTGGCGCCGAGGATGAAGCTCACAGCGTCGATCCAATGCGTGCCGATATCGCCCACCGCGCGCAGTTTGCCCCCCTCGCTGGCGAGCACGCGCCAGTTGTAGTCGGTCTGATGCAGCAGCCAGTCCTGGAAGAAATGGCCCTGCACATGGATGATCTTGCCGAGGTCGCCTCGCTCCACCATGGCGCGCATTTGCAGCACAGCAGGGAAGAAGCGACACATGTAATTGACCGCAAAAACGGGGCCTTTTTTGCCGCCCTTCTTCACCGCCTCGACGACTTTTGCCGTATCTGCGGTGGTCATGCCTAGCGGCTTTTCACAGATGACATGCTTGCCCATCTCGAGCGCCTGGAGGCACTGCTCCACATGCACTTTATTCGGGGATGTGATGTGGACGACATCGACGTTCGGGCTGGCATACATCGCCTCATGATCGTAGTCCCCATAAACTTCATTGATGCCCCAGAGGTCGGCCATTTTCTTCGCACTCTTCGACGAGCCACAGATGGCCGTGACCTGAATGCCGAGTCGCTTCAGCGCCTCGATATGGACAGGACCGATGAAACCGGTGCCGATGATGCCTGCGCGGAGATGATGAAGTGAGGTCATGAGGACGGGTTCCATGAACCATGAATGAGCACTTTTAAACCCCAATGTTTTACAGTTCGCCCTCGTCCCACTTGGTCACATCCTCAAATCATGATGCGTTGATATGACTGTTGACCGAGCCGCCTCTGGCGCTAGTTTCGACCATGCCTTCCCGCCCCAATTGCCGCACTGAACTCGAAGCCGCCATGCGCCAGCGCATCCTCGTCATCGACGGGGCCATGGGCACGACGATTCGCGGCTACGGGCTGAAGGAAGCCGATGCTCGCGGCACGCGTTTTGCCAAGAACGAGAAGGATTTGCTCAACAACGGCGACATCCTGAGCATCACGAAGCCGGACATTATCGAGGACATTCATCGGCGCTTCCTGGAAGCGGGGGCGGACATCATTGAGACGAATACTTTCGGCGCGACAAGCGTGGCGCAGAGCGATCTGTTCATGGAAGACCCGCGTGATCACGGCGGCCGCAAAGATCCTGAGTTTTACCAGAGCGTGATCGAGAACCCATTCGTCAACGAGGTCGCTTGGGACATCAATTTCATGTCGGCGCAGCAGTGCCGCAAATGGGCGGACCGCGTGGCGAATGACACAGGCGTGAAACGCTACGTCGCTGGTGCCATCGGGCCGATGACGGTCTCGCTGAACTTTCAGATCGACGCGGATGATCCGGGCTTCCGTCCGATCACGTTTGATCAGGTCAAGCAGGCTTACATGCATCAAATCCGCGCCTTGATCGCGGGTGGCTGTGACACCCTGCTCGTGGAGACGATCTTCGATTCGCTCAATGCGAAGGCGGCTTTGTTCGCGATCCAGGAAGTGTTTGAGAAGGACCAGATCGAGCTGCCGGTGCAAATCTCCGCCGCGATGGTGAAAGGCCGAACGCTGGTGTCGGCCCAGGACGTGGAGGCCTATCTTAATGCGATGAGGCACGTGAAGCCGTTGAGCATCGGCATGAACTGCTCGGCAGGCCCAGATGAGATGCGGCCTTACATTGAGGAACTGGCAACGAAGGCGGGCTGTTTTGTGTCGGCCTATCCGAACGCAGGTCTGCCGAATGCACTCGCACCGACGGGCTTTGATTTGCTACCGCCGGACATGGCCGCTTATGCCACGGATTTCGCCAAAAGCGGCTTCGTGAACATCATGGGTGGCTGCTGCGGCAATACGCCGGAGCACATCGCCGCCATCGCGCAGGCCGTGAAAGGCATCGAGCCACGCAAGGTGCCGACACCGGAGCCCATCATGCGTTTGTCAGGCACTCTGGCCTACAATCACACGAAAGAGGCGAACTACCTCATGATCGGCGAACGCACGAACGTCGCTGGTTCGCCGAAGTTCGCGAAGCTGATCAAGGAAGGCAAATTCGAGGAGGCTGTGGCCATCGCGCGCCAGCAGGTCGAGAACGGCGCGAACGTCATCGACATCTGCATGGACGAAGGCCTTATCGACGGCGTGCCGACGATGACGAAGTTCCTCAACCTGCTGCAAACCGAGCCGGAAGTCGCCAAAGTGCCGTTCATGGTCGATTCCTCGAAGTGGGAGATCATCGAGGCGGGCCTCAAAATGTTGCAAGGCAAGGGCATCGCGAATTCCATCTCGCTTAAGGAAGGCGAAGAAGCCTTCAAGGAACGTGCGCGTGCCATCAAGCGCTACGGCGCGGCCACGGTCGTCATGGCCTTCGATGAGAACGGCCAAGCGGCGACTTACGACGAGAAAATCCGCATCTGCGAGCGCGCGTATCGCATCCTCGTCGATGAAGTGGGCTTCCCGCCCGAAGACATCATTTTTGATCCGAACATCCTCACCGTCGCGACTGGGATGGAGGAGCACAACAACTACGCGCTCGACTTCATCAACGCCACGCGCTGGATCAAACATCACCTGCCCGGCGCGAAAGTCAGCGGTGGTGTGAGCAACATCAGCTTCAGCTTCCGCGGCAACAATCTCGTGCGCGAAGCCATGCACAGCGCCTTCCTGTATCACGCGATCCAGGCGGGCATGGACATGGGCATCGTGAATGCAGGGATGCTCGAAGTGTATGAGGAGATCCCGAAGGAGCTGCTCCACAAGGTCGAGGACGTGCTGCTGAATCGCCGTCCCGATGCCACCGAGATCCTCGTCGATTACGCCGAGCAGTTCAAAGGCCAGGGCGGCGGCAAGAAGATCGAAGCCGACCTCCAGTGGCGGGATGCGCCTGTCGAGAAGCGCCTCGAACACGCGCTGCTCAAAGGCATCACCGATTTCATCGCCGTCGATACGCAGGAGGCGCTCGACAAGCTAGGCAAGCCGCTCCTCGTCATCGAAGGCCCGCTCATGGACGGCATGGGCGTCGTCGGCGATCTCTTCGGCGCTGGCAAAATGTTCCTGCCACAGGTCGTGAAAAGCGCCCGCGTGATGAAGCAAAGCGTCGCGTATTTGCAGCCTTTCATGGAGGAGGAGAAGCTTGCCAATCCTGCACAACGCAGCGCGGGTAAGATCATCATGGCCACCGTGAAAGGTGACGTGCATGACATCGGCAAAAACATCGTGGGTGTCGTGTTGGCCTGCAATGGATTCGAAGTCACCGACCTCGGCGTCATGGTGCCGTGCGACAAGATTCTCGCCGCAGCTATCGAGAAAGGCGCGGATGTCATCGGCCTCAGCGGACTGATCACACCGTCGCTCGATGAGATGGCTCACGTCGCGTCTGAAATGGAACGCCGTGGCATGAAGATTCCGCTTTTGATCGGTGGAGCCACCACCAGCCCGGCGCATACGGCCATCAAGATCGCGCCGCATTACTCGGGACCGATCGTGCATGTGCTCGATGCCTCCCGCAGCGTGCCTGTGACGACGTCACTCATTAGTGATGAAAACCGCGATGCTTACATCGCCGAAAACGAAGTGCGCCATGTGCGACTCCGCGAAGAATACGGCAAGAAGAAGGAGCGCCAGCTTCTCAGCATCGCCGAATCACGCGAGAAGGCTTTCAAATGTGACTGGAGCACGCAGGAAATCGCGAAACCGAGCTTCATCGGCACGAAGACTTACGAAGGCACCGACATGGTCGCCACACTGCGCGAATACATCGACTGGTCGCCCTTCTTCCATTCCTGGGAGCTGCGTGGTCGCTGGATCACTGCGGAAGGCCGTTTCTCGTCTTCCCACGAAGATGCCGAGATGAAAGTGAAGGCTGAAGAAGAAGCCGTGAAGCTCTTCAAAAGTGCCAACGATCTTCTTGATCGCATCATCGCCGAGAAGCGCTTCAACCCGCGTGGTGTGTTCGGCTTCTTCCCGGCGAACAGCATCGGCGATGACATCGAAGTCTATGCCGACGACACGCGCGGCAGTGTGAAGACCGTCTTCCACACGCTGCGTCAGCAGGTGATCAAGAAGGACACGCCGAACTACGCCCTCAGCGACTACATCGCACCGAAAGACAGTAGTCGTGCCGACTACATCGGCGGATTCGCCGTCGGCATTCACGGCGCAGATGACTTCGCACACGAGTTCGAGAAGGCGCACGATCCGTTCAGCGCCATCATCGTCAAAGCCCTCGCCGACCGCCTAGCCGAAGCCTTCGCTGAATACCTGCACAAGCAGGCCCGTGTCGCGTGGGGTTACGAGAAGCCCGAGGACTTCACGAATGAAGACCTCGTCAAAGAACGCTATCGCGGCATCCGCCCTGCACCTGGCTATCCGTCACAGCCCGACCACACCGAGAAACCCATCCTCTTCGATCTGCTCGATGCTTCTGCCAAAACCGGAGTCGATCTCACCGAAAGCATGGCCATGCATCCCGGCAGCGCCGTCAGCGGCCTCTACTTCAGTCATCCCGACGTGCATTACTTCGGCATCAGCGTCCTTGCGAAGGATCAGGTCGAGGACTACGCGCAGCGCAAAGGCCAGACGCTTGAAGAAGCCGAGAAATGGCTCGGGCCTTGGCTCGGCTATTGATCAGCCTTCGATCTTTTCTTCGGCGAGCCGAACCTTCAGCCCCAAACCTTGAGGTGCGGGGTTTTGAAGCGCTTGCATCAGATGTTCGTGCTTGAACCCCTGGGGGCCGGTTTTCTTTTCGTCCAACTTGAGCGGCTGGAAGTGAAGGATGAACTCGCCCGTTGTACGATCCACTGTCTCCACCTCTACCCAGGCCTTCCATTGGGCAAATAGGGCATCCACTTTCCGAGAGTTCTGCTCCTTGGCGTAGTCCGGGATGAAAAGCTTCATCGTTGGCTGATACGGCACGCCATGAAGCGGCGCAGCATCCGTCACGGCCTGGGCGATCTGATGAATGCTCACGACCTTGGGATCAAAGGTCACATTGGCGTAGTTTTCGATGAACTGTCCCGCGCTGACATCGCTCACACTTTTGAGCTGACTGATCGAGTAGTTCACCGAATACACGCAGCTCGGGCATTCCACGCCGCCGACGTAAAAGGTCAGGGTCGTGGGCTTTGGCTTTTCCCCTGCGATCAAGCAGGTGGCCGAGAGAAGGAACGAAGTGGTGAGTAGGAGGTGGGTTCGCATGAGACAATGAAATCAGACAAGCCCCTCGATCGGTTCACCGCGCGAGAGCACGTTCAGGAGACTCGGGGGCAGGCCATCCGTGACACGCGCTTCGCCGACATCGACCAGCGTATGCATGATGGTGGAAACGAGGTCGGGGATGGTGATCGGTCGTGAAGATGGCTCGCCGCCGTTGCGGGCGGACTGGCCGATGACCTGTCCCATTTTCAGGCCGCCGCCGTAGATCATGAGTGGAGCGAGGCCACCCCAGTGATCGCGCCCGCCTTTGGCATTCAGTTTCGGGCTGCGACCCATCTCGCCGCAGCAGACGAGCATGATTTTCTCGCTGAGACCGCGAGCTTCGATGTCCTCGATCAAAGCCGACACTGCATGATCAAAAGGGCGGCCGACATAGTCCATGCCGGTGCGGCAGGGGGCATTGTTGTTATCGGCGTGCATGTCCCACACGAAGCTGGTCGTCACGGTGACAAAGCCGCAGCCTCGCTCGCAGAGACGACGCGCCATAAGCAAAAGCTTGCCGAGTGTGGCGGCATTGTCGGCGTAGTGTTCGCGGTTGTTCCACTGCGTGCTGATGCGGTCTTTCGGCAGTAGCTTGGAGGTGTCGTAGCGGGCGATGAGGCGCGGGTCTTCCTTCGTGAGATCAAAGGCATCCGACACGCCTCGGCGGAGCACGTCGAAGGCCAGCGATTGAAACTCGGACATGCCGTCGATGACTTCATTGCTGTCCATCTGGCGTTTCCATTGATCAAGCGAGCTGAGCAGCGTGCGGCGGTCATCGAGTCGTGCTTGCGGCAAACTCAGCGTCATGTCCGCCTGAGCGCCGCTGCCTGCTCCTGGCACGAAGGGCTGGTAAGTCGCACCAAGCTCGCCGCTGGAGGTGAAGTCGCCGAACTTCTTGATCACCGGTCCCGCTGCCGATGAAATCGCCTGGGGAAACAGCGCCACGTTCGTCGGTATCGCACTGCTTTTGCGCAAAGGCCCAGCGATGCGTGAGTAGAGGGACCCGAGATTCGCCTGGAGTGTGTCTTTGCCGACGATGGTCTTGATGTCGTGTACCGAGTCGCCAGTCACAAAGCTGCGCACGATGCTGAACTTGTCCGCGAGCCCGGCCAGTCGCTCCATCGTGCTGCCGAAGGTGATGCCGGGCAGCTTGGTTTTGATTTCGCCCGTCACGCTGCGGATCTCTGACGGCGCATCCATCTTTGGGTCAAACGTCTCGAACTGCGATGGCCCACCATGCATGAAGAGGAAGATAACCGAGTTGTCCTTCAGTAGCCGCTTTAGGGAAGCCCCGAGCGCCTTCAGCGCCATCATCTCACTCAGTCCGAGCCCACCGAGTCCCAACCCGCCAATGCGCAGGAAATCACGCCGCTGGAGGCGTGATGAACCTTGGCTGTGGTCGGAGAAGGTGAGCATCGCTCCACCATTACGTGGCGGGAGAGGCGGATTCTTCCGTGCGGCGTTTGATCATCTGCAGTGCTTTCGCACCAACGCCATGGAAAATGTGTTAGGTCGCCTTGGTGGTGAGGTCGTGGGCGCTCATGGCGGCAGACTTACGGCCTTGATTGCTTGTCTCAAGCACTCGCTTCCGTCAGCGCGCCTTCTCCAAATCCAACACACTCTTTGCCGTAATGTCTAGTCGCTGGCGGCGTTTCAGGCCGCAATGCACCGTCTTCTCATCCTCCTCTTTGCCCTGGGCTCTTCGCTCTTTGCAGCTCAGCCCAACGTCATCGTCATCCTCGCCGACGATCTCGGTTGGAGTGACACGACGCTATACGGCAACACAGCGTATTACCAGACGCCGAATGTCGAACGGCTGGCGAAGCGCGGGATGACCTTCACGCGGGCGTATTCGGCGAGTCCGCTGTGCTCGCCGACGCGCTCGGCGTTGCTCACGGGGCAAAGTCCGGCACGCACGGGGATCACGGTGCCGAACTGCCACATGCCGCAGGTCGTTTTGCAGGCAACAACGGGCAAGAAGGCAGCGGCGGATCAAAAGGCCATCCAGCCTGATCCGGTGACGCGATTGAAGACGGAGTATCGCACGCTGGCGGAGACGCTGAAGGATGTTGGCTATGCCACGGCGCACTTTGGGAAGTGGCATCTCGGGCCGGAGCCGTATTCGCCGCTGCAGCAGGGGTTTGATTTCGATCTGCCGCACCATCCGGGGCCGGGGCCTGCGGGCAGTTTTGTCGCGCCGTGGAAGTTTGCGAACTTCAAAGAGAAGTCGCCTGGCGAGCACATCGAGGACCGCATGGCAGCGGAGGCGGTGGCGTGGATGGAGCAAACGAAGGACAAGCCCTTCTACATGAACTACTGGATGTTCAGCGTGCATGCGCCCTTTGATGCGAAGAAGACAAACATCGAGAAGCATCGCGCCCGCATTGATCCGCAGGATGCGCAACGCAGCCCGACTTACTCGGCGATGATCCAGAGCATGGACGATGCTATCGGCACTCTGCTCGATGCGCTGGATCGCCTCAAGCTCGCCGACAACACCATCATCATCTTCACCGCCGACAACGGTGGGAACATGTACAACGAGGTGGACGGCACCACGCCTACCAGCAACCGCCCGCTGCGTGGCGGCAAGGCGACGATGTTTGAGGGTGGAACGCGTGTGCCCGGTGTCATCGTCTGGCCCGGAATCGCGGCTGCGGGCAGTCGCAGTGATGCGATCATCCAGAGCGAGGATTATTATCCGACGCTGCTCGAAGGTCTCGCTTTGAAACCTGCCGAAGGTCAGCATTTCGACGGTTCCAGCATTCTCCCAGCTCTGAAAGGCGACTCGCTTGCCGGAAAAGCCACCTTCCAATTTTTCCCGCACAATCCCGGCGTGCCGGACTGGCTGCCGCCCGCTGTTTCGGTGCATCGCGATGACTGGAAGCTCATCCGCATCTTCCACGGTGGCGAGAACGGCGCTCATCGTCATCTGCTCTTCAATCTACGCGATGACCTCGGCGAAAAGAACAACCTCGCGGCGCAGGAGCCTGCGCTTGTGGCTGAACTCGATGTGATGATCAAAAAGTTCCTCACCGACACGAAGGCTGTCGTGCCAGTGCCGAATCCGGCGTTTGATCCATCAAAGTATCGTCCTGAACTCGAAGGCAAGCAGCAGCCGAAGGGCAAAGCGAAAGCGCCTGCTAAAGGCAAAGATGATGCCATCCCGGCGCTGCAAGGTTGGAAGGCCCGCGATTGCCAAGCATCGGTCAAAGACGGCATCCTGCGCCTCAAGAGCATCGGCACCGAGTGTTTCCTCGGCTTCTCCGCCAGCAAACACAGTGGTCCGACGACGGCGAAATTTCGCATCAAGGCCCAAGCTGGCAGCAGCCACTTTGACTGGCTGCCTGGAGGTGTTGGCGGCAAACCGAAGCGAAGCGACTTCACGCTGAAAGGTGGAGATTGGGAGGAAATCACGGTCGAACTGACAGCCGAAGGCCCGCTGGGCATCGTGCGCCTTTATTTACCAATGCAGGCGCAAAATGTGGAGATCGACTGGATCGAGCTGACATCCCAAAATGGCAGTAAACCGACACGAACGGGTTTTTGAATTGAACTCTCAGGCTTTAAAGAGAGCAGGAGAGATCACCACATCCTCGCCATTTCCAAATTCCGCTTGAAGCCCTCGCGCACGAGCGAGAGGTCCGAATCCATCGCCAGCCAGGAGAAGCCGAGGGCTTTGAGGTTCTCTTTGTCATCCGCATGACGGACGAGGATACCGCAGCCCTTGCCTTGATCCTTCGCGGCCTTGGCGATGGCATTCACGCAATTATCATATGGCAGCGGTGAGTTCCGCGCCTTCAAATCGTAGCTCAAATCTGCCGGGCCGATGAAGAGCGCGTCAATGCCCTCCACGGCCGCGATTTGATCCGAGTTCGCCACGCCTTCCGCGGTCTCGATCTGCGCCAGGATGATCGGCTTCGGCATCTCATCGCCCGGAAGCCTCATGCCGTATCCATAAGCCCGGACCGTGCGTGAGACGCCACGATGACCCTTCGGCGGATAGGTGGCAGCTTTCACGCAGTGCTCCGCCTGCGCCACGGTATCCACGTGCGGCACCATGATGCCATCCGCGCCCCAATCGAGCACGCGACCGATCAAATCCGCATGCGGAGCGCTCACCCTCACGATGCCGAGAGTCTGGCTGCCGCGCAGCGCCCGAAGTTGATTCGGCAGTGCGGCTTCCGATTCGCAGCCATGCTCCAAGTCGATGAGCACCCAGTCAAAGCCGCATTCCGCCGCGAGTTCCGTGACCGCAGGTGATCCGATGGAGAGAAAGGTGCCGATGTGAGTTTTCATGGTGAGAGAATGTCGAGGCCGCTGCCCTCTCGCAAGCTGCGCAAGGCTAGGGCGAGACGGGATTGTGTCATTTCACGCAAACTGGCTCCCGAGGAGCCGCTGCCGATGAGAAAGAAGCCATCATCACGATCAAAGTAACCCGCGCCGACACGGATCACGGCCTTCACGATCATGTTGCGCAGCAAGTGCAGCCAGAGGCGGCGCAGGTGCTGCTCGGGTAGGACGCGGACGCTTTGATAGCCCTCGAAAGCCCGCTGCAAAAAGGCCGCGTCATGAAAACAGGCCAGCAGCGAGAGGTCATCCATCGAATCACCGGCAATGCTGTCATCGAAGTCAATGAAGGCGGCGATTTGATCGCGGGTGCCGAGGATGTTCCAGAGGGCGAGATCTTTGTGGACGAGACAGCCGGGAGCCAGATCGAGCAAGGCGCGGTGCTTTTCGATCTCGTTGAGGATTTCACCGGTGTTTGTGAGAAAGCCGCGTTGCTTCAGTAAGTGCAGATGCTCGTCGAGCCGCAGGTGGAAGTAGTCGCCGTATGAGGAGCGGCAGCCTCGTAGGCCTGGTGTGTTCGGCGGATGAGACTCCGATAACACGTTCGATTCCTTCGCCGAACCGCCCGGCTTCTCGGTACCCGCAAACAGCCGGGCGGGCTGTTGCCACACCCGGCCTACGTCGTCGTGCTCCAGCGCGCCAAAGCCATCGAACGTGATCAATTGCCACTTAGCTACCGCCACGCCGATCTCAAATGCAATGCTGGGCACCACCAGCGTGCCTTGCTTGATCCAATGATTCAAGTCCGGCGCTGCAATCCGCTCCAACGCCTGCCAGGCGAACGAGACTCGGCTCCGTGTGGCATCGCTGCCAAACACGCGCGGCGTCCGCACTCCAGTTTCACGCACGCGATCCAATAGCACAGATTCGATGGCGAGATGCCCATCCTTCTCCGGCCCATTCTCCACACGCACAAACATCTCCAGGCCATCCACATCAGCATTCCAAGTGAGGTGATTGCCTTGGCCTGCGCCGGGGCTGAGCTCGACGGCTTTGGCATCAAAATGACGCCTCAGTTCCTCTCGAAGCTGCAACTCGATTTCCGCATCAGCAACGCCACGCGTCTGCGTGCCATGAAACGCCGCCGGACGATCACATTTCCAGTAGTAGATGTCGCGGCGGCTCATGCGTCAGGCGGACGACGTTTCCACCATGACGCCAGCAGGCCGCCGATGATGTTTTGCAGCACGCCGCTGAAAACACCGGCTGCAGCAGCCAGTGGCATCGCTGCAAAGTGCTCGCGGGCGAGGGAGGCGGCCATGCCGCCGTTTTGCATGCCGACCTCGATGCTGACCGTGCGGGCGACGGACTCAGGATAACGCAGCACTTTTGATATGGCATAGCCAACGCCAAAGCCGAGCACATGCAGCGCAAAGGCTGCGAGCGCCAGCTTGCCAAAATTCGTCGAGATGGCGTCTGCGCTGGCCGCCACGATACCACCACTCACGAGCGTGAAGGCCAGCACGGCCACCGTGGGTCCGCAGGCTCCGATTTGATCCGCGGTGCGCGGCAATTTCCATCGGATGAGCACGCCGAGCACCACGGGCGCGATGGTGAGCTGAAAAGCGGACACACAGAGCCCCCACGCGTCCACTGGCACATATTTGCCCGCCAGTAGGCTCGTCCACATCGGTGTGAAGAAGAACGCCAGCATCGTCGAGGCCATCGTGAGCACCACGGACAGCGCCACGTTCGCTTTCGCGAGGTAGCTGATCATGTTCGATGCCATGCCGCCGGGGCAGCTCGCCACCAGAATGATCCCCACGGCGAGGCCCGGCTCCAGCTTCAGCGCTGTCGCCACCATCCAGCCTGACAGCGGCATGATCGTGTATTGCGCGATGAATCCCAGCGCGACACTCCCCGGCATGCGGCCGATGGCTTTGAAGTCGTCCAGACTCAAAGTGAGTCCCATGCCGAGCATCGACGCCGCCAGCGACCAAAAGATCCACGGCTTGTCGAACCACAGCATCGTCTGCGGCTTGAAGAACGCGATGATGGCCAGCGTGACGAGCCACACCGGGTAGAGATTGTTGAACCAGTCGAGGAAGCGCTTCATGAGGTTAGTTGGAGGTATCACGCACGCCGTTGAAGTCCGGACCACCCGCGCCGACGTAGCCGTTGCTGCTGCCTTTTTCGTCCGGCGTGACCCAAAAGGCATACAGGGAACCCTTTGTGAGATGGAAGCGGAATTTCACATTCTTACCGGATTGATCGGACAGATCGGACGCAACCGCCCACTCGATTTTGAGCTTCGTTTGATCTCTCGAAGCCACCTTCGAGCTTCGGATGACCTTCCCAGCCTCATCGAGCACTTCCACGCGCACTTCGCCGTCCACGTTCACGAAGAGATGCTTGCCTTTGAACTTCACCGGACGCGTCGTCAGCTCGCCGGGGCCTTCCATGGAGGCAAAGCCATCGCGTCGCAGCGTGGCGAGGCCGATGCTCGCTCCACCGTAGATGTCTCCACGCCCGCCCCCGGCATCGCCGGAGTAGGCGCAGTAAGGAAAGACCAG
The DNA here is from genome assembly GCF_044378005.1 of Prosthecobacter sp. Taxonomy (GTDB): domain Bacteria; phylum Verrucomicrobiota; class Verrucomicrobiia; order Verrucomicrobiales; family Verrucomicrobiaceae; genus Prosthecobacter. Next base: position 1,970 of record NZ_JBILYB010000030.1, on the reverse strand, counting down.
TTGGTCGTCCAGCACGACAAAGACACCCGTCGTCGTGTGCAGGTAAGCCCGGTCCCAGGCGCCTTCCCGACGCTCTCCACGGATGAAGCCACGTCGGTCTGGCCGATCCCAATGGAAGCCGTCGCGGCTAAAGCCGAGTTCCAGGTCCGTGAGCTTGGGAAAGCCTCCTTTGGAGCAGATGCCATTGTTTGGTCCGCGATGAATCTGATGCATGCCGATCATGAGGCTTTCATAAGCCACCGCCGCCAGGCTGTAGAGCTGTGGTGGATCGCCCTGCTGCGCATTGCCTGCATAGCTCCCCGCTGGCTCCGGTTTGTCCTTGGCATCCGCATTGGTCCAATACACCGCCTTGTCCCAGTCGGCTCCTTCCAAGAAGGTGTCGCTTTCCACATAGTAGCGGCTGCGCCCGCGCGGCCCATCCTGTTTGATGCTCTGCACCCATTTCTTTCGGAACGGATTGTAGAAGATCGAGCCATAATCTCCCGCAGGCGTCGTGCAGGGCACCGGCTTCGACCACGTCACGCCATCGGACACCTGCAGGCTGTGCGTCAGCCCCGGCAGTTGCTGGTCTTTCGGCACATGACTCCAGCAGGTCAGGTATTTGATCCGCTCCTTCGGATCGCTCGCATGGCTGTCATACCACAGCGCATTGTCCGTGCCCGCTGTGGTCCTCGCGCCGCTGCTCCAAGCCGCACCTTCGGGAAGTAGAAGGTTGCCTCCATGCAGGCCCAGTTCCGGCCGTTTCCACGTCTTCAAATCCGGACTTGTCGCCAGCGCCAGCGGTCCGCGCCAGCCCGCCGTGTAGAACATCTTGAATAGCTTCTCCTTCGGCTCATAAAACACCCCTCCCTGACCGAGATAGACGACGTTGTTGAGCTTCTTCTCAAGCTCCGTTTCGGCTTTGAAGACCGGATTGCCCTCAAACTTCTTCGCCTGATGGAATGTGCGTTTGAGCGTGGTTTTCTCGATGAGGAAATCATCCACAAAGAGCTGCCTGCCGAGGTCGATGGGGATCACCTTCGGCTTCTTCTTCAAATACGGCACTTCCATGACCGCGTCGCTCGGTTCGCGGTAGCGCGGCGGCCATTGATCGGGCAGTTCGATGCCGTTGTAGAGCTTTTCGGGCTTCGGTCCGGTGGCCTTGTTCGCAAGCATGAGCAGCTTCGCGTCCTTCGACACGATTTTACCCGCGAGCACATCCTCCTCGCGAAACTTCGTCATGAGGATCTCCGCGTCGGTGTGCCGGTTCCAATCATAGAGAATGTGGATAAGCCCGTCCGGCGCTTCGAAGCCATCGGGATACGACACCGCGTTGCGTTCATCGAGAATGAGGCCGCCCTTCCACGTCTTGCCTTCGTCCTCAGATAGCCACGCGCTCATGTGCGTGCGCTTGGGCAAGCGCTTCGCAGGCGAACCATTCTTCACCAGCAAAATGCGACCCGATTTAAGCCGACGCAGGAAGAAGCGCGCATTCACATTCTGCACCGTCGCGGCCTGTTTCGGCTCGCTCCACGTTTTGCCGCCGTCATTCGAGAAACTCTCGTGCGGCTGCCCCTTCGTGCGTGCGAGCATCCACAGCTTACCATCCTTCAGCTCGACCATCATGTGCTCGTCGAACTCCCAATCCGGGAACTGCAAGCTGCCGCGCTCCTTCCACGTCGCGCCTTCGTCGGTCGATTCAAACACGCGACACGTCTTTTGGTGCCAATCGGACACCGGCAGCAGCCACGAGCCGTCCTTGAGCACCGTCGGCTTGTTCAGCGTGCAACCTTCCGCAAACATCACCGGCGTGCTCCACACCGGCTCCGCCGCATCGGGATCATCGCAGCGCATGAACCAATTCGTGATGCGCTTCTGCGGATCACCGAGCTGCTGATCGAAAAAGAGCCACAAACGCCCCTTCGGATCCGTCCAAAGATTCCCCACCAGCGCCCCGCTGACCTTCTGCGCCGCCTCCATCCGCGCCCCGA
>NZ_JBILYB010000156.1:0-13768 GCF_044378005.1 Prosthecobacter sp. | reverse complement strand
CTGATCAAAGGCACCGGCTCGAAAGCGCAAGGCGTCGAAGACATGATGATTGACCGCGTGATCGTCCCAGTTGCCCACGCGACCACATTGCGGGCCGTCGAGACAGCTCGTGATGATTTCCACGCCAGACTCGACGAGCCTGCGCGCCAGAAGCAATTGCTGGCCCCAGCGATGCATGCCGTAGCGCTCGCGGGTGCGCTTGTCTTCCTTGCTCAAATCAAAGGCGTGTCGAGTTTCTGGATTCGTGAGCAGCGTCATCGCCTGTGCTTCAAACTGATCCATAGCCCCCATCTCACCGGCAGCATCGACACTGCGCTCCAGGCTGTCCAGACTGCGCCGCAGTGCCACGCGCTCGTTGAGGCGTGCCACCTGCGCCGGATTGGACAGACCCACGTTCGGCACGGCAAAGTCCGGACGGCTGGGATCATTCGAGATCGACAGCGGCGAGTAGGCGGCATTCACATAGCCAGGACCAGCGATGGTGAAGCTGTCGTAATTGATGATCGGATTCACGCCGACGTAATTGGGCAGCGGGCTGTTACGCTTGTTCTTCGAGCGCAGATAGTTTGCCACCGTCATCCAGTCGGGCAGCAGCGGCTTCGGTTTGTCGCGCGGATCGGTGTCACCGCTGAGCATTTGCAAGGAGCCAGCAGGATGCCCGCCTCCCGTGTGTGTCATCGAACGCAGCAGCGTGAACTTGTCCGCGATCTTTGCCTGAAGAGGAATCAACTCCGTGAGCTGCATGCCTGGCACCTTGGATCTGATCGTTTTGAACGGGCCGCGATACTCGCTGCCAACGTCCGGCTTCGGATCATAGGTGTCGAGGTGAGAGCACCCACCGCGCAGCCAGACCAGAATAACGGCGGTGCGATCGCGCGCAGGTTTCACGGCATTTTCCGCGCGCAGCTTCAGCAGTCCCGGCCAGCCCAGGCTTGCGAAGCCGGTGAGCCCGATGCTCATGAAGCCACGTCGATCCAATGGGCCAGAGCAAAGGGGAGAAGGGCGTAATGCGGGCATGAGCCCTGAGCATACGGCCAGTGCTTCTGGTTTCTTCGCTTCAGCCATCATACAGCAACAAGAAGCTGCCTATGATGCACGCTTGATACCGGTTGGCGCATCGGCGAGGAAGCCCACCGTTCCCTGCCCTGTGATATTACCTCGATGAGAATGGGGTCAGGTATTTCATTTGGCGGAACTCCAGAAATTCAGGCGCTCGTGGCCAGGATTTCAGGAGGCCGTTTGACCCGCTTCCACGCAGCAGACAAGACTTGACTGATCGGCTGAGACGGGTGGCTCCCAAGTCTCTAAATACTGGAATCTCGCCATTTGAATCACTTGGCCCCTTTCACGGGCGCACCTTTCCTTCACGTTATCGAGATCCAATCTTCAGCGTTCCAGCGGCTCGGCGAGTCGCATTGGCGGCGCTGGGGGCGGTGAAGTGGCCGATGATGCCGGTGCCTTTCGGGGTGCGGACGCCACGGAAGGTGACGGCGCGAGCGCGGCTGGTTTTTGTCGCGGGCAGATTCAGGCTGCCGGTGAGGATGCCAGTCTTCTTGTCATACTGCATCTTCACGCCGCTGACCTTCGCACTGGACGCGGCCTTCATAGCGGTGCGTTGCACGGTGAGTGCGACTTCGGGCTCGGCGGGCACGTCCTCCCCGATGAGGTCGAGCTGCGCTGTCGTGATGCTTTCCTCCAGGCCGAGCAAATTCAGGCCAGCGGGCTCGGGTGTGTGGCGCGAGCCGATCACACCCGTGTAGTCCACGAGCGAGATGCCGTCGGGGAAGGCACCACGATCCGTCGCGGACTGATACCAGGTGAGTTCGCCTGCGGCGTCGCCATCGGCATTGACGAAAATTTGGCCGGCGAGCGTGCTGGCTCCGCTTGAGTTGGGAATGATGAAATAGACGGGGAACGTTGCGCCAAAGGACGTTTCAGAAAGCGTGGTCGCCAGGCTCACTGGCGCACTGCCATCAGGAGCCCAGACCGTGAGCGTCACATTGCCGACTGAGTTGATGCTGGCCGAGAGGAAACCAGCACCCGAAGGCTGACCAGCGGGCGCGTTGCTGTCGTTGACGAAGACGAGGTTGATCTTCTTGTCGCTGGCGTAGGGGCTCGGATCGGCAGCGCTGCGGACGGTGGCGCGCGCTCCATTGACGGCGGCGGAGCTGCTAGCGTTTGCGACTACGCCGTAGAAGGTGAAGTAAGGCTGCGGGCTACCGGAAGAAAATTCATCATTGAGGGTGATGCTACCGCTCACTGTCACGCCTGCGCCGGGCGGTGCGATGGTGACATCGCCCGTGTCTGGATCGAGCGTGACTGCAGCGCTGGAAAAGGAATAACGCACGAGGTTGCGGATGAGAAATCCCGTGGTCTGACCGCTGCGCGTCACGGTGAAGCGGAGGCGTCCGCCATTATTGCCGTTCAATGACTCAGATCGGTCGACAACGCTGTCGTAGGTGCCAGCAAGGTCCGTAAACGGAATGGCAGGCAGCACTTCGATTGAGAATACCACCTCGTTCGTGGTGGTGCCGTCGGGAAGAGTGGCACGGAAGGTAGTGGCAAAGGTGCCCGTCTCTGTCGGACGACCGACGACGAACCCAGTGCCCGGTGTTTGAGAGTCAATCGAAAGACCCGCTGGCAACCCGGTGGTGGTGATGGTCAACTGCTCGGATGAACGAACCCCGAACTCATCCTCCACATAGAGGAAGGGCGCCCGGTAGTCGTGTGGAGCGTAGGCCACATTTTTGCGGATCGTTTGGGACCCTACCACGGAGAGCGTTTGCTGCGGCTGGTAGTCAGCTGGGAGCACTTCCAAGTCCACTGTGGTCTCGGCGATGGGTGCGCCATCGGGCCAAGAAAACGCGAGCTTCACGGCGAACTTCCCAGTCTCCTCAGGCGCGCCTTGGAACGAGTAATAACCCGCAGACCCACTCTCCGCCACAGTCACGCCCGCTGGCAATCCAGTGGCCTGCACCTTCGTCGGAGCCTTCAGCAAGGACTGCCACTGGCCGACGAGAAACGCACCCGCATTGCCCACCTGCAGCCCCTGGCGGAGTCGAGACAACCCCCAAGTCTCCACGGTATAGCTCTCATCTCGCGGGTCGGTGACGGAGAATGTGACAGTCTCTTGCGTCGTCGTCAGCCCATCGGCCATAGTGGCTTGAAGCTGGACTGTGAACTGCCCTGCCTGGGTCGGCGTGCCCGCGAAGTGCGCGAGATCAAAGAAGGCAGCCCCCTTTTGCTCTAGCCGAATGCCCGGCGGGAGATCGCCGGTCACCTGCACGGTGTGCGGCAGTCGATACCAAAAGTTGTCTCCCGGGCTAGGGCGCAAAACGATAATCAAGCTTTCCCAGGACGGGATTTCTGCGCCTACTTTGAGACCCGACGACAGTGAGGTCTGGAGACGATAAACCGGGGCGGCCTGCGCAGTGTCCGTCAGCGCCCCGAAGAGCAGCCCGATGAAGAACAAGAAAGTGGTTTGCAGGCGGAAAATGGCTGCGTTTGCACGAGTCGAATCAGTGGCGGTGTTCATGGTTGATAATGGAGCAAAAAATCAAGGTGCGACGGGCATCGAATTACGTGTGTTTGCACAAGTCGGTGACATGAAAAACCATGTTTTACCAATCGGAAATGGGAGAGACACTTGCCTTCTGGGACTTTTTGCCATGCGACTACTTCAGACGCGCCTTCAGTCTTTCGATTTCGAAAGTAGGATCTCCACCCCTCGTCTCCAGCAATCCCAGTCGTGCCCACCCTCGATCTCGATCAGTTGTTCGGGCTTTAAAAGGGCGCGCGCAAAGAATCGATTGCTGGTGAGTAGTTTGTCGCTTTTCCCCACCACGAGGGAAATGGCAAAAGGCGGACCTGAACGAGAGAGCCACTGGCGCTTCATCTCCATCCACATTTTCTTCAGTGCCTCGGCCTTGCTACGTGGAGTTGCCACGGGGCTACTCCAGTTCTCCAGCCCGCCAGCTTTTTCGATCTCAGCCAAAAGCTCCTTCTCTCCGACAAAAGGCGACAGCAGCCCCATTTGATCCACCTCCCCAGGGTAACGAAGGGAGTAAGTGAGTGCCCCGAGTCCACCCATCGAGACGCCGATGATCATCACTCGCAGCCCCTGCTTTTTAGCCGGGCCGATGATTTCTTCATGCAGGCAGACATCCGCCAGACCCCTCATGTAATAGCCCAGATGCAGATCCGGAGCCACGATTCGTGCCAGCGGGCGCTCCTTTCGGACAAGGTCCACAATGCCGTATTGAACAAACTCCTCAGGCGGACTCAAGCGTCCCGGCAGCAGTAGCACCAGCTCCTGCGCCTCCTTCCCTTGGGGTTCAAACTGAAGCTTCCGCAGTGGCCGCGTCGGTTGGGTGAGCAGTATTCGGCAGGCCGATATCGGCAGAGCTGCCAATGCCGTCATGAATTGGAGAAATCGGGAGCGCATCATGGCTGAGGATCGGGTGTGCCTTGGAGGGCCTGATTCGTGTTTCGAGGGGCGATGATCCGCGCACAAGGCGGCTTGGGACGTGCAGCGCGGACGCCCTTCACGGCCTCAACCCTTGGATGCAGTGGCGCTATAAGTACGAATGAAATCGAACTCGGCCTCAAAAGGGGCCTGCTTCTTGTCGCCGAGCAGAATACTCACACGACGGACTTTGGAGGTATCCAGCCGCTGCTCGGGCAAGTCGAGGCCTCGGAAGCTGCCTTTGAAGCCGGCAAAGGGAACCTTCACTTCGATCCACTCGCCCTTTTGGGTGGCGAACTCGGCCGCAAAGGACACCTCCATGCCGCGAAACAGGGCGTCCGTAGCTAGCCGCACCTGATACGTGCGGCCATCGCCCTTCACACGCAACAGCAGTCCGAGAGCGTGGCTGAGGTCCAATTTCAAATCGCCACTGCGGAAGGTCGAAAAGCCGCCGTTGTTCTCCAGAGATAGCATGCCGCTAAACCGCAACGTCCCGGCTTCGTTCGGCGTCAGTTTGCCCTCTGACAGTCCGCCCATCACGCCATCGTTCACCACCTGCCAGTTCATGCCATCCTGGCCGTCAAACTCCGTGATCGATTGCACCCGCGCCGCAGTCGTTTCATCCGCTTCCTTGGCATCCGTGGAAAAACATAAAACAAGCCCGCAGGCAGCGACAAGGGTTGGATGAAGGGTTGTGTGAGCCATGACTCAGACAACGCCTGCTGAGCCAAGGCGGATTCAGGAGGGTTGCAGTGGGGCGCAGGCGTCCTGCCCGCGCCAAAACAAGCTCGTTCCGCGTATATCAGATCATGCGCTAATTCCTATAAGAACGACATTGGACATACTGTGACACGCGGCAGGACATGTCCGTTCTGTAATGGAATGGGGTGGTTGAAGGACGGGGATTCTTATCGTCCATGATTTGAGTTCGAAGAGGGCAAAACGGGCCCAGGATAGGGCGGTGCTGCACATAATAAAATGCCACAGCTCTCCCACTTCACAGTGTTCCTGGCTGCCACGACCCAGCACTAGCAGCGGGTGGTGGACCTTCTGGGTTCTCCTTCTCCAAATGACATGCCGGGAGGTCAGAAGTCGGCGCTTTTCAGAGAGGGTGCCTTGAGATTGGGGCGTGCCTGAGGGTGATCCTTGCCGTCATCGATCGCGTTTGGGATGTGGCGGGTGGGAGTAGTGAGCAGGGAGTGGCTCGTCGGCGCTCATGGTGGCGGAACGATGACCGGATTGTCATTTCCGAGGCTACGGGCTTGGTTTCCGATGGGTCGGAAATGGTTTCCGATGAGTCAGAAGACGAGTTCCATCTAGCTTCGGCTTGGTGCAATCCATCCCGAGATTGGCGCTATCAAGCCGCTAGGAGAGGTGGAAGGAGAGAAGTTCTCCGCTCTCGCCGCTCAAGCCACTGTGCAGATCTGTACGCCCTGCTTGAGGGAGGCGAGTTTGTCGGGGCGCTTGGGGATGAACTCCTGGCCGAGGTAGCCGGTGTAGCCGGTTTCCTGGATGGCGCGGATGATGGCGGGGTAGTTCAGCTCCTGCGTTTCGTCGATCTCGGCACGGCCGGGAACGCCGCCGGTGTGGTAGTGGGCGAAGAATTCGTGATCGCGGCGGATGGTGGCGATGACATCGCCCTCCATGATCTGCATGTGATAGATGTCGTAGAGGAGGCGGAAGTGCGGGGAGCCGAGCTTCCTGCACAGGGCGACGCCCCAGGCGCTGCGGTCGCACATGTAGTCGGGGTGGTTCACTTTGCTGTTCAGCAGCTCCATGACGAGGGTGACGCCGAGCTTTTCACACAACGGCAGGAGGCGCTGGAGGCCTTGGGCGCAGTTTTCCAGGCCCTGTTCGTCGCTCAGGCCATCGCGATTGCCGCTGAAGCAGATGACCTGCTTGAAGCCGGCCTCGGCGCTTTCTTTCAAAAGGGGCTCGTAGGCCTGCACGAGGAGGTCGTGATGCTCCACTCGGTTCCAGCCCTTGGGGATCGGCCCGATCTTCACGCCGTCGGGGCCTGAGATGGTGGGGAAGCTGACCATGGCGCAGTGCAGGCCGTGCTTTTTCACGGTGGCGAAGTCCTTCGGATCAAGCAGCTCGACGGACTCCAGGCCGATCTCCCTGGCAGCGAGGCAGAAGTCTTCGAGGGGGATGTCTTTGTAGCACCATTTGCAGGCGGAGTGCCGCACTTTGCCCCCGGCGGCCTTGTCGGCGGCTTCGATCTGGGTTTGCAGCATGGCGGCGATGGCGCTGACGCTGGCGAGGGTTCCGAACTGACGGCGGGAGAGGTTGGGCGGATTCATGAGCCGAGCCTACACAAAGTCGGACGGGCGGGAATTCATTTCTTGGTGATGGAGCGGGGGCATCACGCCTCCGACTTTAGTCCTAGGACGGAAGTCCGATACCCGGGTTTCTGCCATGCGCGGAGGATGGGGCTGTCATCACCCCAGGCACCTCCGTGAAATCACCTCTCCTCAAGCTCATCCACGCCACCGGCGCGGTCCTTCCTTTTGACCCTCTCTTTACAAACACGGGCTGAAACGGCGTGCATGAGTGCGCCACCGGATCACGACATGCCCGCAGTCCTGCATTGCATTCGGGGTTCCGATTGAAGACACTGCACCCCTCGCATGAAACTGACCTCCATTCTCCTCCTGCTCGCCCTCAGCACGGCCAGTTTCCTGCGCGCCGCCGACCCTGCACCAGTGCCCGCGAAGGCGGTGAAACCGCTGCGCACCTACCCGGACTTCCTCGCCGTCATCCCCAAAGATTTGGAGCCGGAAAACGCCCGCAAGTGGTCCGACGCGCAAAAGGAGGTGGCGAACGGCCTGCTCAAAAAGAAGCTCGTGGACACGAAGCGCCCCGCGCGGATGCGCTTCAAAGTGCGTGGTGTGGACTTCTGGGGCCGCTTCGTCGTGTGGACCCATCTCCCGTCGGATGAAGGCTACTCCATCCGTGTCTTTGCCAGCCAATGGAAGGATGCGAACATGCTGCCCAAGCTCGCCACGCTGCGGGAGGGCGATCTCATCGAGATCTCCGGCGTGTGCGACCTCGCGAAATTCGAGAACCTCTGGAACACGCCCTCGCTTTCCCTTGGCATCGGCGAGGCATCGATCATCAAACTCCAGCCGAATGGCAAACCCGCGCCTCCGCCAGCGCTGGTGCCCGTGAAACTTGTGTCCGCCGTGTATGGCTCTGGCACAGCCTTCGCCGACGTCACCGACCGAGTGAAAGCACTGCTGGCCGAGCCGGGGGCCGCCTTCCAGGCCAATCCGAACTGGCTCGGAGCCGATCCCACGCCCGGCTGGAACAAGGCCCTCATCATCGTCCATGAGATCGGGGGGAAGCGCCACCTCTTCAGCGCTGGCGAAAATGGCGAGGTCAGCGCCGTCCAGATCCTGATGAAAAAGGAGGGGTGACCGGATAGAACGGCACTCTCCATCGCCGAATAGATAGAGGCTGGGATGCCGCGGCAAAGGAAGTGAACGTCCGGAAAAAAAGATCTGTGACGGGCTGCCGGTGGGCACTCACGACAGAATCTTTTTCTCCCAGGCTGACCGCGCTTTGTAGTTGGCAAAGGGAGCACGACTCCCCACACTCACGCCTCACTCCACACGCCTATGTCCATCACCCTTGGTTGTTTTGTCGGATTCATTCTTTGGTTTCTCATCCGCTACCTGGTGGCGGGGCTCTACACGGTGAACCAAAACGAACGCGCGGTGAAGACGAGCTTTGGCCGCGCTGTCCGTGTGGGAAATCTCACGACGCTCGATGATCCTGTCTCCGCACAGCTCACCCCTGAGCAGGCGGAGCGTTACTCATATCCCCAGGTCCGCGTGATCCAGCCGGGCGGGCCCTATTTCAAATGGCCATGGGAGAAGGTACACAAGGTGAGCATCGCCACGGGCACGGTGAACATGGCCTGGGACCCGGATGAACCATCAGCGAATGCATCCGGCAGCATCCTCGAAGCCGTCACCAAAGATCAGCTCAACGTGGGGCTCAACGGCCAGATCCGCTTCCGCGTCTCGGACCGCAATCTCTATGCCTTCGTGTTCGGGGTGAAGAATGCGTATGCGCATGTGATGGGCTACTTCGTCAGCGTGCTGCGTGAACGCATCGCCAACTTTGAGGCGCCGCGCACCGAGTCCGCTGACCCAAGCCAGCCCGAGTCCGCCGCCGCCATCGGAATTTCCATCAATGACATCCGCAAGAACATGCGTGACCTCAATGAACACATGGACCGCGAGTGCATGTCGTCCTCGGCGCGCTACGGCATCGTGCTGGATGCCTCTCTGATCACGGGCATCGACCCTCCGCATGAGGTCGAGTCCGCGCTGGCGGCGATCAACACGGCCTACAACCAGGTTTCCTCCGACATCAGTCTGGCCCAGGCGGCGGCGGATCAGAAGATCGTGCAGTCCCAGCGTGCGGTGGAGATCGAGACGCTGAAAGCCCAGGCAGAGGTGGAGCCGCTGAGCCGGCTCGCCGCGCAGTTGCTGGATCTGAAATCACGTGGCAGCCAGGCCCTGCGCGCCTACGTCCGCAATGTGCGCCTCTCCTTGTTTGACAAGGCCAGCCAGGTCTTCGTGGAAACCAAGCATCATTGATCCTCAACGACGAACTTACTATGGAACCTTTTGTTCAATTCCTCACCGCCATCATCGGCACCTTCGTCGGCTGCACCATCGCCGTGCCGCTCATCCTGTGGCTGGCGCGTCTGCTGGGCCTCTATGCCATCGTGCAGGAGCGCCGCTATCAGGTGTATGTTCTGTTCGGCAAGGTCATTGGAACGCTCGATGAGCCCGGCCTGCACATTCTGCCAGTCAAGCTCGGCTGGCGTGCCTTCCTGGTGAACTGGCTCGGCACCTGTCACGAGGTGGACATGCGTCTGGACCAGATCTACCTGCGCAGCCAGCCCGTGAATTCTGAGGAAGGCGCGCCGATGGGCATCGGTATCTGGTATGAAATGTTTGTCAGTGATCCCGTGTCATTTCTTTTCAAGAACACGGACCCGCGCGGATCGCTCTCCGCCAATGTCAGCAACTCCACCGTGCGCTGCCTGAGCAACATGCCGCTGGCCAGGATGCTGGTGAACCGCCACGTCATGAGCGACACCGTGCGCAATGAAGTCACGCCGAAGTCCCACGAGTGGGGTTACAAGCTCGGCAGCGTGTACATTCGCAAAGTCCACTTCCGGGACACGATGATGATCAAACAGATCGAAAGCAAAGTGGTGAACCGCCTCCGCCAGGTGACCTCGGCCATCAAGCAGGACGGGGTGAATCAGGTCAGTGTCATCACCAGCAGTGCCGAGCGTCAGGCGGCCGTGGAGTTTGCCAAAGCGGCGGCCATACGGCCCCAGATCGTCGGGGATGCGCTGCAAGGAATCGCCAATGATCCCGAAGTCGCGGCGGCCGTCTTCGATGTGCTGGAGGCGCAGAAGATGATCAGCGGGCCTGCGAAGGTCACGCTCATGCCTGCGTCCTCCGGAGACTTGCTGGCCTCCTTGCTTGCTGTCCAGCCAGCGGGGCGCGAGGCACTGGCGTCGAACAAAGGATGATCTGCGGAGGAAAGCGGGATCTCGTTTCGTTGATGAGGACCCATGAAACTTTTTCTCTCACTCCTCCTTGTCGTCACCACCCTCGCCGTCAGCGCAGCTGAAGATGGCTTCACCCCACTCTTCAATGGTGCGGATCTCACCCACTGGACCGTGCCTGAGGGTGACAACGGCCACTGGAAAGTCGTGGATGGTGTCATCGACTACGATGCCTGCAGCGAGGCGCCGGGGAAGGACAAGAACCTCTGGACCGCCAAAGAGTATGGCGACTTCACCCTCAAGATCGACTGGCGTCTGAAGCAGACCACCGGCCTCTATCCCATGCCTGTGGTCCTGCCAGATGGCACCCACAAGCTGGATGATCAGGGGAAAGAAATCAAAATACCCACCCCGAATGCCGACTCCGGCATCTACCTTCGCGGCGTGGGCAAATCCCAGATCAATATCTGGTGCTGGCCCATCGGCTCCGGTGAAGTCTATGGCTACCGCATGGACAAGACGATGCCGCCCGCAGTGCGTGCCGGAGTCACCCCGAAGGTAAAGGCTGACAAGCCGGTGGGAGAATGGAACACCTTTGAAATCACCATGAAGGGGGACCGCCTCACCGTCCTGCTCAACGGCCAGACCGTGCTCGATCAGGCCCAGCTTCCCGGTGTGCCTGCCAAGGGTAAACTCGGCCTTCAGCATCACGGCGGCAAGAATGCCAAGACCGGCGAACTCTCCCCCGCCTCCAGTCTGATCCAATTCCGCAATATCTCGATCAAGGAACTCTAAACGGTGGCGGCCCACCCTCCAGCCGATGATTGGAGATCAGGCGATAAAAAAGCGGAGCACCCGGTGAGGATGCTCCGCTTTGTGATCAAGTAACGTGTCGCTTACTTCGCCGCGACGGGAGCGACGCTGGCTCCAGCGGGCACTTTGCCAGCAGGGACGATCTTCCAGACGGCACCGCGCTCGCTGGTGTAAGGATCGACCGGGCCGCCGTAGTTCGCGGTGGCGTGGGTGAGGTAAATGCTGCCGTCAGGGCCGATGCCGCTGCCGGTCGGGCGGATGCCGTCGGCGAGATCGAGCATCTCCTGCATCTGCCATTTACCGCCGTCCTGCTTCATGCCCCAGACCTTGCCGCTGCCCCAGTCGGCGCAGAAGTACACGCCGTCGAGTTCAGGGAACTCTTTGCCGCGATAGACGCCGAGGTTGATGACGCAGATGCCCTGGTTGACGTGGCTGTATTCGCCGATGGGCAGGACGCCGACCTTCGGATAATTCTCAGGATCAGCGGCGGTTTCGGTGCCGTCTGCGTTCTTCTTGAGGATCATCGGGAAGGGATGGCTGCCGCACATGAACTTCCAGCCGTAGTTCTCGCCGCCTTTGCTGCTGGCGGGCTGGAAGTTGATCTCTTCCCAGTGGTTCTGGCCGATGTCGGCGATGTACATGTCACCGGTCTTCGAGTCGAAGCTGAAGGTCCATGGGTTGCGCAGACCGTAGGCCCAGATCTCGGGCTTGGCCTTCGGATGCACCTTGGAGAAAGCCTCCTCGCTGACGCCGAAGAGGGTCATCTGTTGCAGCGGGGTGATGAAGGGGTTGTCCTTCGGGATGTCGTAGGCGCGGTCGCCAGAGGATTTGTTCACGTCGATGCGGAGCATCTTGCCGAGGTAGGTGTGCAGGTCCTGGCCGGCGTTAATGACATCGCCTTCCCAGCCGCCGTCACCGACGCCGATGTAAAGATAACCATCAGGGCCGAAAGCGATCTGGCCGCCGTGGTGATTGCAGTACGGGAAGTCGATCTGCATGAGGATCTTCACGCTTTCAGGATCGAGCTTGTCGGGGTTGCTCTTGTCCACCTTGTATTCGGCGATCATCGTCGCGCCGTTGAACCAGAGGTCGGCGTAGGCGATGTAAACCTTGCCGTTCTTCGTGAACTCAGGATGGAAGGCCATGCTGTACATGCCCAGCTCCAAGAAGGAGGAGATGGTCTTGTCCTTGAGGTCGAGGAAGGGACGCTTGTTCTTCTTGCCGTCCTTGATCACCTGGATCACGCCGGGGCGCTCGATGACGAAAACGCGGCCGGTGCCATCATTCGGCGCAGCGACGCTGACGGGATCGACGAGGTCGTCGGCGACTTTGACGAGGCTGATGGCGACATTGCCGGGGAGCTTGCCGCCGGGCTGGGCGACTTTGTCATCGGCACGGAGAGCCGCGCCGGAAAGCAGCGCGGTGAGCGTGAGGAGGCTGAGGGTCAGTTTCATGGTTGGGTAGGTGGGAATCGTCTTTTTGAAAAAAGAAGCCGCAGGCTAGCGAGCCTGCGGCCTGGATGACAAGCCTGAAAAGTTTTACTTGGTGGAGCCTTCGGCAGCTTTGCCGTCAGGTCCGAGCTTGCCAGTGGTCCAGAGCAGAGCGCGGGTGATGAGCTTCATGTAGCGCTCGTCCTGCACGGTGGCGGTGTTGTGGCCGATGGTGGTGCTGAAGATGCGGGTCTTGTTCGGGCCGAATTCGTTCGTCCAGGCGACGACGGCGTTGGACTCGGTGGGCTTGGCATCGGGATCAGCCTTCTCGCCCTTCTTCACCTTGGGCATGGCCAACTGCTTGCCGCTGGCCAGCGGGGTGCCGCCGAGGATCTGGATGTTGTTGTAGAGTTCCTCTTTGATCGTGGTCCAGTTTTCCAAGCCCTGGGTGATGGGGTGATCTTTGGCGGTGAAGGTGATGTCGATGGGCTCCTGCGGGCCGTGTCCGGTGGACTGGAGGCCGAGCATTTCATACCAGCCGGCATTGTCGGCACCGGGCTTCACGGCTTCACGGAAGTTGCCCCAGCGATAGCTGTGCATGGCGCAGTGGAGGTTCACGGCGGGCACACCGGCTTTGTGAGCGTTGAGGATGTTCGCCACGTAGGCAGGATCGGTGACATCGGCGGAGCACTCGTCATGGATGATGACGTCGAAGTCCTTGGCCCAGTCCTTGGATTTGTAGATCTCAAAGGTGGCCTTCGTGCTCTTGTCGGGATTGTAAGCGACATCGACGACGGCGTTCAGGCGGGCCTCGATGCCTTCTTTCAGGGACATCGTTTGCTTGTCATACTCATGGCAGCAGCCACCACCGACGAGAAGCACACGGAGAGGCTTGGCGGCATTGTCAGCAGCCTGGACAAAATAGACTGCGGCACTGGCCAGCAGGACGAGAGGAAGGAGAGCTTTTTTCATGGGACGGGGTTGGATTAGCGGGAAGCAAACGCAGCGTCGAGCCCAAACTTCCACGCAGCAGCGCGTGCTGCCTAGATTCAGCCATTCTCACTCTGAGAAGGACCACCGCCTTGCGGCGCAGCTACGGGTCGCCTCCAACTCCTGGAGGTGCGCCTCCAGCTCTTGGAGGTGACTGCGGAGCGGCTGGAGTCGATTTTTCGGTCCCAGGGGGCGGTCGCGGAGGTGCTGGAGGCGCACCTCCAGAGACTTTCCGGCACGCTGAAGAGGCTGGAGGTCGCCTCCAGAAGCTCCACAAGACACTGAAGAAGCTGGAGGCGACCCCCAGGGGCTTCGCGGTATCGTGGAATCATTGGAGGCGCACCTCCCGGAGCTTCGCGGTACTCTGGCGGAGCTGGAGCCCACCTCCAGAAACTCCGCAGTGCGCTGAAGGGGCTGGAGGCACGCCTCCCGGCACGCGGCGGTGCGCTAAAGGGGCTGGAGGAACGCCTCCTGGGGCCTCGCGGTGCGTCGATGGGTCCGGGCAAACGCCTCCGGGAATACCGCAAAGCT
>NZ_JBILYB010000154.1:0-13800 GCF_044378005.1 Prosthecobacter sp. | reverse complement strand
CAGCCGAAATTCCTGATCTGTGACGAGCCTGTCAGCGCGCTCGACGTGAGCGTGCAGGCATCCATCCTGAACCTCCTGAAGGATCTCCAGGCTGAGTTTGAACTCACCTACCTCTTCATCGCCCATGATCTTGCCGTGGTGCGGCACATGAGCGATGACATCATCGTGATGAATCGCGGTGTCGTCGTCGAACACGGCAGCGCCGACGCGGTCTGTGAGAGCCCCCAGCACGAGTACACCCGCCGCCTGCTCGCCTCGATCCCTGTTCTTGGTTAGCCATCTTCTTTTTCATGACACCCCTTTTTAAAAAGTTCCTCGGCATCAACTGGATCCTCATGTTCACGCTCGCGGGTCTGCTGACCTTCGGCGTGTATGCGATCTTCAACGCCTCCTCTTTTCGTACCGATTCACCGCTCGGTCTGGACTCCAAATGGCGTGACCAGATCACCTGGATCGGCCTCGGCGTGCCTTTCCTGATCGGCGCGGCCTTGATTGACTACAAATGGATCCGCTGGGCGTGCATCCCCCTTTATCTGGCTGGTATCGCCGGGCTCGTTTACCTGGAAATCTTCGGCGTCGAGGTGAAGGGAAACAAAGCCTGGGTGGAAATGGCAGGTCTGCGCGTGCAGCCATCCCAGTTCGCCATCATGTCAGGCATCATCATGCTGGCCGTCGTCTTCGGGGAGCTGCCCCGCATCTGGCGTGTCTTCCGTCATCCCTGGCTGCGGATCATCGTCGGCGGCATCCTGGCGGGCATCCCGGCTGGGATGGTCATCAAAGAAGACTTCGGTTCCGGCCTCGTCTGGGGGCCGGTGTTTCTGGCCATGCTTATCGTCGGCAGCATCCCTTTCCGCTACATCATCACCATGGTTCTTTCCGCCCTCTGTGTGGTGCCGATCATGTACTTCTTTGTCCTCAAACCCTACCAGCAGGCCCGTATCGACACGACGTGGTATTTGCTCACCAACCAGATGGAAAAAGTGGACACGCGTGGTGATGGCTGGGTGCCGAACTACGTCCAGACTGCCGTGGCTTCCGCAGGGTTTGAAGGCAAGGGCCCGCTCTCCTCCAAAGTGGCCGAACAGCGCACCATCCACCGCATGTTCTTCCCAGAAGGTGAGGCACACAGTGACTTCATCTTCGGCGTCGTCTGTGAGGAGTTCGGCTTCCGTGGTGCCATACTGCTGCTCTCTGGCATCGGACTGCTCTTGCTACAGGGTGTCTTCGTCGCTTTCTCTGCGCGAGACCAGGTTGGCCGACTCATCGTTGTCGGCGTGGTGGCCATGTTCTTCGCCCACACCTTCCAGAACGCTGGCATGAATCTCTGCATGCTCCCCGTCATCGGTCTGCCCATGCCTTTCATCAGCTACGGCGGCACCTTCATGATCGTGACGCTTTTCCTCATGGGCATGCTGCAAAGCGTCTGGGTTCACCGAAACATCTCGCCCGTCAAAAAAGCAGGCTCTGGTGGCCGTGAAGTCGAGTTTGACGACGACGACGACTGAGCCCCTCACACGCCCGCAATCCCACGCGCCAAGGCCACATCAGCCTCGATCTGCGCACGCAGTTCCGTGATGCCTGCGAACTTCTGCTCGGGGCGGATGAAGTCACCGAGAGTGACCTCCAGTTTCTGCCCATAAAGATCACCGCTCCAGTTGAAGACATGCACTTCGAGCGAGGGCTCAGCGTCGCCGGTTTCCACTGTCGGACGCACCCCGAGATTGGCGATGCCAGGCCTCATCTCCCCCTCGATTTCCACCCGCACCGCATACACGCCAAAGGGCGGCAGCAGCTCCGCTTCGGGACGCACATTCGCGGTAGGAAAGCCGAGCTGGTGGGCGAGTTCGCGCCCGTGCATCACCTCGCCATAAAGCGCGTAATCACGGCCCAGCAGGCGCGCGGCCTTGATCAAATCACCGCCAGACACCGCATCGCGGATCAGCGTGCTGCTCACCACCTCACCATCCACACGGATCGGCGGCACGCCATACACGGCGAAGTCCTCCCGCTCACCGTGCTCCATGAGCAGGTGGATATTGCCACTGCGACCTTTGCCAAAGCTCCAGCCATAGCCCACCGAGATGCAGCCGAGCGGCTTGCAGTCGCGAGTGAGTGTTTCTAAAAAGAGCGCAGCCGGTGTCGCTGCCGTGATTTCATCGAAGGGGCAGAGCAGCGCCGTGTTCACGCCCATGCGCTTCAGCAACACTTCACGGTAAGCCGTGCCGCACAGTCGTTTCGGCTCCGAGCCAGGGCGTAACACCGCCAGTGGATGGGGCTCAAAACTCATCACCACCGCCGTACCATGATGCTGGGCGGCATGTTCCTGCGCCGCCCGAATGACCTCCTGATGCCCGAGGTGCAGCCCATCGAAAACACCAATCGCCAGGGCCACGGGTCCGGGAACGGAGGCGAGTTGGTCGAGTGAGTGGAGAATGGTCATGAGTGCTGGTGACTTACCGTGGATGATCACGAGCGCAACCTGACGAAAACGACCTTGATGGAACCGTCACAGACAGTGACGACGGGGGACTCACTCCATCACGCACCCCACGCCTCGCGGAGAATATTTCGGAATCTGCGCAAGTTCGCGGGGCGGCCAGCATCGGGTGGATGTGAACAGCAGGTCAGACTGCCCTGGCACGAAACCAAACATTCCAAACACAAACACATCCGCTCCAATGAAAACAACATCCATCCTCTCCAAACTCAATCACAAGGCCCGCAGTCTTGGACTCAGTCTGCTGGCCCTCGCCCAGCTCGGCACCATCGCCACCGCCCAGACGATCCCCAGCATCGGCCTGACTCCGGTGCAGCCGTTTAATCCCAATATCGTCATCCCGCAGAACGATCGGTTTAATCCCAGCTTTGGGCCTTTTGCCCGCGCCACACGGCCCACGCTGGTCGTCCTCATTCATGGCGGCACTTCGGTCCCGACCGCTGCACCGAGTGCTTTTGAGCCTCCCAGCCCGCAGGGAGCTCCCTCCACGCGCCCAGGCAACCTTGGTTATTCCCGCTTCTACTGGGACTTCCCCTTTGTCTCCGAAGTCGTGAGCGGCGGTGTGGACCTATTCACCATGACGGGTGGCAATGTGGGCCGCCTCTTTTCCGCCACCTGGAAGGTAAACATGACCAACAACGCCATCGAAAACCAGTTCGCCTTCCCGACTGATCCGGCACCTTTGCAGGGCCGCTTCACGGGTACCGCCGCCGCCCTTGTGCGTGCCAATGGCTCCATCGCCCTCGGTGACATGGCCAAGCAGGTGCTCGACCAGATCCGTCTCCTGAAGAACCGCTTTGAGCAGTATGCAGGCCGGGAGCCCTACATCGTCCTTGTCGGCCACAGCAAGGGTGGGCTCGTCAGCCGCTACCTCCTGAGCATCCCCACTGGCACCGTGGCCGGGCACAATCTGAGCTCCACGGACGAGGACTTCCTCCGCGAACTGCGCAATGACACCCGCTTTGCCATGACGGTCAGCAGCCCACACACCGGCAGCCCGCTAGCAGATTACGGTCAGGACCTGCGCCACGGTGTCGAAGACGTGCAGGGTGTCCTCGAAGGTGCCTGGGATGCCATGCGGGCCGTTGCCGGTGCGATCGGCATTCAGCTTCAAGCCAACTCCCCCATCAACATCACGGTGATCAATTCCTTCATCAGCTCCAGCGATCCTGACCTGGGCAATCTGACCACCGAATTCTGGAACCAGATGAACAACGGCCCCCTGCATCCTGCCCGCATGGTCCGCACCGACGGCTCGCTGGTTCCCCTCTACCTCTATGGTGGCCGCGCAGCTGGTGACATCTACTACGGCACCGCCCGCTTTGATGGCCGCGACACGGAAACCTTTAATCAGGACAAAAACAGCAGCAACCAGACCACCAAGATCAAAGCTCATGCCACCGATGGTCTCATGACGCTCGACTATGCCCTGCACAATGTCGTCGGTGGTGACTGGGGCCGCATCCGCCGCGCCGGAGCCGCCAACAAAAACCTCGACCTCGTCCGCCGCGCCTATCCTGAGTATTCCCTCTTTGGCAACACGATGTCCTCCCCTGGTGAGCGCATCTTTATCATCGGCCTGGAAGGCAGTCCCATCTACTATCTGCGCAATGCAGGAGACAATGAAACGGACAATGACGGCATGGTGGGCATCGACTCCGCCCTTGGCATAGGCCTCTTCTCCGGCCCGGTCGCCATCGAGGCTCTCCAGGCTGTGAATGTTACCGCCCCTGCCAGCATGATGGAGCCCTTTGACCACACGCAGAATGTCGGCCCTGCCGGTGGTGCGTTCGTTGCCGGTTCCTTCTACCGGATGTATAGCGGTGCGTGGAATTTCACCAACCACTTCACCGAGATCAAGCGCCCCGAACTCGGCACAGAGGTCAACCGCGTGCTCCGTGCCGCCGGCCCCCTGACCTCCACCGGCGCCCTCAGCGTCTGGCCCGCACGCTGAGATTCAGTCGAGACAAAAATCACCCCTGTGATCACTTTGGTCACAGGGGGTCTTCGTTTCTACCCTCCGCGCAGATCGTAGCAGATCACGCGCGTGTTCTTTTTTCGTTAATCTGTGGTGCCACGTCTCTCGGCATCCCGCGATTTCTTGATCAACTTTGTGGATACTTTTGAGTTTCCTAGAGTGCCCTTTCTTCACCAGACATCGCCTCTTGAGATCAGCATTACCGCGGAGTGACGGTGCCATTTATGGGTGCATAGGCGGGGAAGGGGACTCTCTGCCGGGCTTGCACACGAAGCTCTTCCCGCCAAATGGATAGACAAAACCACCCCCACACGTTAAAACCGCCCACTTTCCAACCATGAAACCCATCCGCACCCTCGCCCTTCTCGCTGCTTTTGCTCTTCCGGCCTTCGCCGCAGACGAAGTCCAAATCTTCAACGGCACCGACCTCACGGGCTGGGAAGGCAACAAAGATCTCTGGAGCGTGCAGGAAGGCACCATCACTGGCATCACCCCGCCTGACCCAGCCGATCCGAAGAAAGGCCTCATCAAGCACAACACCTTCCTCGTCTGGAAAGGCGGCACCGTGGGTGACTTCGAGCTCACCTTCCAATACCGCATCGAAAAGGGGAACTCTGGCGTGCAGTATCGCAGCAAGGAGCTGGCTCCTGGTGCCTTTGGCCCGATTATCAGTGGTTACCAAGCCGACTTCGAAGCCGGCAAGACCTACAGCGGCATCCTCTATGAAGAGCGTGGTCGTGGCATCCTGGCCAAGCGCGGTGAGAAGACCGTGATCAAACCCGGCCCCGATGGCAAAAAGCCCGTCGTGGAAGTCACCGGCTCCACCGGCGACAGCGCCGCCATCCAGGCCAGCATCAAGGAAGAGCAGTGGAACGACTACAAGATCGTCGCCAAAGGCAACCACGTGCAGCATTTCATCAACGGCATGCAGACCATCGACGTCACCGATGAAGACGCCGCCAACGCTCCGAAGGAAGGCCTGCTGGCCCTCCAGATCCATCAAGGCCCACCGATGAAGGTGCAGTTCAAGAGCTTCAAACTTGTCCCGCTGAAGTAAGCCCATGTGCTGGTGATTCACCGGCACGTTCTTTGCTAGATCGCCTCCATCATCCCGCCATGCGCACTTCTGTCCTGAAAGGCCTGCTAACCCTCATCCTGCTGTTGAGCGTCTCTTCGGCGCTCGCCGAAACCACCGAATACATCGTTTGTTCCGGCGGTCCGGCTTTGCGGCAATGGGAGGATTTGCGGCAGTCGGACATGCAGCATGACCGCTGGTGGGGGAACTTCGTCCGCACGGCCCGCGTGCGGATGCAGGAACTGCAAAAGAAGCAGCCGCAAGGCACCATCATCACCTGGCTCGTCTATCGCGATGCCTATCTGCGCCGTGCCAACGAAGATCATGATCCCCTCACCGCGCACTGCGAGTCTGTGCGTGACACCTACAAGATCAACCTCGTCTGGTTCCGCACTGGCGATGACGTGATCAACTACATCAACCGCGGCGGTGGCCAGATCTCCCGCCGCAGTGCAAAGATCAGCGGCTTCGAATACTTCGGTCACTCGAACAAGTTCTGCTTCCTCTTCGATTACAGCAGCGACATCTACGCCAGCTCCACCGCCTGGCTGCATGAGGCCGATCTGCACAAGCTCAGCGGCAGCGCCTTTACCCGCAAAGCCTACTGCCAGAGCTGGGGCTGCCACACGGGCGAGAGCATGAGCCGGGCCTGGAAAAAAGCCACCGGCGTCCCCATGGTCGGAGCCATCGGCAAGACGGACTACTCCTTCATGCACCTGCGAAACTGGACCGTCGCCCTCGGAGATGGTGCCCGCTGGACGCGGTAAAATGGCCCGCTTTGAGCTTAAAGCCTATCTTGGCAGTCTGATCGCCACCCTCAACGACGTATATAAAACCATATGACTCGTCCATTCTTTGCTGCTGTCCTCGCCGCTCTCTTCGCTTTTTCAGTCCTACCTGCAAGTGCCCAGGCCCCGAAGCGCGGCCCCGCCGATGCTGATCTCGATACCTGGGCGGCAAAGGGTGATGCTGATGCGCAGTTCGAACTCGGCCTCCGCTATCTCACGGGCGAGGGTTTGAAGAAGGATGAAAAGCTCGGCAAGGAGTGGATGGAGAAAGCCGCAGCTCAAAAGCATCTCCGCGCTCAGTTCGTCATGGGTTCGCTCTATGAAGACGGCGTCGGTGTGAAAAAAGACGAGGCCAAAGCGGTCGAGTGGTATCGCAAAGCCGCCGAGAACGGCTTCGCTCCCGCGCAGTTCGCCACCGCCATGGCCTATGACCTCGGACGTGGCATCAAACAGGACGCCGTCCAAGCCACCGAATGGCTGGAAAAAGCCGCCGAACAAAATCACCCGCAGGCCCAGACCGCTCTCGCCTCCAAGTATGAGCGCGGTGTCGGTGCCACGAGGAACCCCTCCAAAGCCGCACTTTTCTACCTCCGCGCTGCTCAGCAGGACTTCGTCCAGGCCATGAGCCGCCTCGCCAATCTCTACTACACTGGCAGCGGCGTCCCGCTCGACTACCGCCGTGCCGGAGCCTGGTATCAGCGCGCTGCGAAAAGCGAAGACCCATGGGCCGCGAACAACCTCGCTTGGTTCCTCGCCACCTGCCCGGATGAAAGCCTGCAAAACGGTGAGCAGGCCGTGCTCCATGCCTCCCGTGCCCTCCGCATGATGGACGAATCCGGCCAGGATCAGCGCTATGAAATGATCGACACGAAGGCCGCCTGCCTCGCCCGCAATGGCGAGTACCTTGAAGCCATTCTCTGGCAGAAGCGCTCCCTCGCCCTTCTCTCCGAAGACAAAGACATCACCGAGGAAGAGCGCCAGCAACTCAAAGCCGAGTTCGACACCCGCCTGAAGCTTTACCAGCAGGAGAGCCCCTACAACGAGCCCGAGCCCAAGATCGAAAAAGAAGCCGCTCCACTCCCGCAGGACACCATCCTCCAGGACGAAGGTATCCCCGGCTCCGACTCGAAGCCGAAGAAGAAAAAGTCCGGCAGCAAAGGCACCGTGGTCTGATTTACTTCGAGCCTGTGATCTCTGCGAGGTAGTCGAAAAAGCCACGTTTGCGTGCCGACGAGATGCCCCAGTTCACCGGCGGTGACTGGTAGCCTTCTTCCAGCGGCTCGCCTTTTCTCCGGAAGTCAAACCAGCCCCAGGAGACATGCTCCCTCACGGCTGATGCGAAGTTGTTTTCAGTCTGATCGAAGTTCTCATGATCATCCTCATTGAAAAGGATCGGCATCGGCCTGTAACCTGACACAGCCTGCGTCTGTTTCACCATCTGGGTGATGCGCGCAGGCTCCTTGACGCCATTGCCATGCAGCAAAAGAAAGTCCGATGAGCGCACCACATTCTCTTTCGGAATCACCCCGCCGCCGTAGCTCGTTCCCACGAGCAGCCGTCGTCCATCCTTCTCCGTTTTGCGCACACGTTCGATGAGTTCGTGAATGCGTGCAGGCTTCAGAAGCTCGTGGTCGTAGGCTTTGACGTTTGTTTCGTTGTTCACTTCGACGAGCACGTTTCGCCAGCCTCCATCGAGCAGCCAGTTCGTTGCCTCATCCGTGGCCCGCGCCACCGCTGTCTCGTCTTTGAGCCGCTGATCCTGCCCGAAGTAAAAGTAGCCGAGAATGACGACCATCCCATGCTTGTCAGCAGCTTCGATCACGCGCTTCATTCGTGTGGCGAATGCAGGTCGCAGTGATCCATCAGGCGCAAAGGCGGAGTTCTCCCAGGGCTGCGTTTTCGAGTAACCCTCCGGCGACCCACCCTGGAAATTCACCGTCACCGCCAGCAGTCCATGCGCACGCCATTTCGGCATCGCAGCGATGAATTCACTTACATTTCGCTCAGCATCCCACTTCCCTGAATCCAGGTAGGCCCAGCGCTTTACCGTCTCGGGATTCAGGTCGTCGTAGGTGGCCTGAACCATACGCGAGTTCATGAGCAGACCTTCGATGCGATGCCCCTTCCAAGTTCGACCTTCATACGTCGGCTTGCCATTGATGTGAAAATCTTCACCGACAATGCTGACGGTCGTTTGTGCCGAAGCGATGGAACAAAAGGTGGCGAGAATGATGGAGGGGAGTTTCATGGCAGAGTTGGCAGGATCATGGTGCTGTCCTGCGTGTCGGCATGCCACTTTTTCATTGCGGCGAAGAGTCGTTCGAGATGCACACGCTGCGCGGGATCGGCGGCTAGGTTGTGCAGCTCATCAGGATCGTTTTTCAGATCATAAAGCTCGATGACGGGCGGCTTTCCCCCGAGCGCATGAGGGTCCATTTCGCTAAGAATGCGGTAGGCTTCGGGGAACTGCGCTTTGACGCGCACCGTCTCACCATAGATTCGATTCAGCCACGGCTTCATGTCGCGCAGGTCCGCATTGATGACCTTTGGCTCATCGAGCTTCGACCGCACGATGAGCTGATGCGTCGCATCCAGAACGCTGCGTTCCTCCATGCCTCGCGGCTTGTTGAGTGAGCGTCCGGAGACCTCAGAAAAGATGAACTCGTGCCCTTTGGCATCTGCCTTGCCTTGGAGCAGAGGTTTCAGACTGATGCCATGAAGCGGCGAGTCGTACTTCACTTCGAGCAGATCAATCAGCGTTGGTAGCAGATCGAGTTCACTCACCAGTTCATCGCATGCGGTCGGCTTGGCACCCGGCATGCGGATGATCAGCGGCACATGCAGTCCGAGGTGAAACGGCGTCATCTTCCCGTGCTGATAGGCCGGTCCGTGATCACCCATGAAGATCACCACCGTGTTCGCCTCTGCGCCCGACTCTCGCAGCGCCGTCATGACCTCGCCCACGACCTTGTCATTGCGCTGCACACCGTCCAGATACTCCGCCCAGTCGCGTCGTGCTGTCGGCGTGTCCGGCAGATGCCCTGGCAGCTTCACTTTTGTCGGATCGATGCTGATGGGCTGCTTCTCACTGTTCACGAAGGGGCGGTGCGTGAACGTGGTGCTGTTGTGCATGAAGAACCACGGTTTGCCCGCCGCACGTTTGATCACGCCTTCGAGCGCCAGCTTCGCGGCTGGCTTCGGAATGAAGTCATTGTAGGGGAACCGTTCGTTGGGGGACACATGGAGCTTTCCACTTACTGCCGTGTGA
The DNA here is from genome assembly GCF_044378005.1 of Prosthecobacter sp. Classification (GTDB taxonomy): domain Bacteria; phylum Verrucomicrobiota; class Verrucomicrobiia; order Verrucomicrobiales; family Verrucomicrobiaceae; genus Prosthecobacter. The sequence continues at coordinate 4,194 of NZ_JBILYB010000154.1, read as the reverse complement.
TAGCCCTGCGCAGCGAGCACTTCGATCAGGGTCGGGGCCGTACTGCGAATGCGTGTGTGCAGATATGGCGGAGACTTCTTTTCCGCCTCGGTGAGCTTGTCTGCGGGCTTGAAATGATTGTTCGTGTTATTGATCAGCCCACTCGTGTGCCCATGCAGCCCAGTCATGATGCATGCCTTCGATGCTGAGCAGACCGGATACGCCACATACGCCCGCCGAAACAGAGTCCCGCTAGCCGCCAGCGCATCCATGTGAGGCGTCTTCACATCCGCCGTGCCAAGCGCGCCCATGTGCGCCCCCTGATCTTCCGTGAGAATGAAGAGAATGTTGGGCGGGGCGGCAAAGATCGAAGATCCGAGGAAACAGAAAATCAGCGTGAGAAGCTTCATGGTTGCCTGATAACGGCCGGTGCCATCCGAATTAGCCAGCAAAAGGAGTGTCGGATCTGGCAATCCAGCCTTGGAATTTGCAGTCAGGCCAATGTTTGGGAAAATAATCGTTAAAAGCAGCCCGCCAGTGGAGATAACCTCATGCTCCACCATGTCCCCCGCCGAAACCGAACGTCATCACCGCTTCCTGCGCAGCTTCACCGCGCATGAGCCGGCCATCCGCGCCCATGTGCGGCGTCTGGTGCCCGCGCGGGCGGATGCGGATGATGTGATGCAGGAGATCAGCGTGGTGCTGTGGGAGAAGTTTGATTCCTTCCGCGATGGCGCGGACTTCAAAGCCTGGGCCTTCGGCGTGGCGCGGTTTGAGGTGCTGGCCTGGCTGCGAGATCGTGGACGCGACCGCTTGGTGCTCGATGAAGAAGTCATCACGAAGATCGCCGAGGAAACCACCGCCGATGAGCCGCGCCTCGAGCAGCAACGCGAGGCGCTGGAGCACTGCATGAAGAAAGTCCCCGGTGATAAGCGTGACCTGCTCATGCAGGCTTACCAGCCCGAGTCAAGCATCCAGGAAGTGGCGCTGAGCAGCGGGCGCACGGTGGCAGGTTTTTATCAATGGCTGCACCGCATGAGGAAGAGGCTGCTGGAGTGCATCCGCCGTGCTTTGACCCAGGAGGTGGCGTCATGAGCACGAAACTGATCGACTTGTATCTCGATGGCACCATCACCGCGCCGGAGATGCAGCAGCTAAATGCACTGCTGCTGGCCGATACGGAAGCCCGTCGCGAGTTTGCCGAAATCTTGAATGTGGACTCCGCGCTTGCTGCGATGGCCGCAGGCTGGACGAAAGATGAAGCGCCGGTGATTCGCCAAACCAAATGGCGCATGGCATCACCTCGCTGGATTGCTGCGGCGGCCAGTGTGGCGCTGTTACTTAGTGGTTGGTGGTGGCAGGATTCTCGTCGCGCCTTTGCCACGGTAGAAAAGGCCGCCGGTGTCGTCGAAATGGCTGATGGGTCGTCACTTCGCGGTGAATCACACGAGATCAAGGAAGGTTCAGTAGCCCTCATCACTGCACGCGGCGCACGACTCGTGATCGAGGCACCGGCGGAGTTTCATTTCGAGTCCGCGCAGCGATTGCACATGAAACGCGGACGTCTCGCCGCCGATGTGCCGCCTGCGGCGAAGGGATTCACGGTCATCACTCCTTCAGGTGATGCAGTGGACCTCGGCACGCGTTTTGGCGTCGATGTTCCCCTCAGTGGTGCCTCGGAGGTGCATGTGTTTCAGGGCGAGGTCATCACGAAAGCCTCCGGTGCCAAGGCGAAGCAAAGCCTGCGCACCGGTGATGCCGTGACCTTTGATCAAGGTGCCAGCACCGCACGCGAACTGCGTTCCTCAGCCTTCATCCAGCCGGATGAGATGTCCGAACTCACCGCCGGCCTCGCCGCCGGACAGCGTGCGCAGTCGGATGCGGCGCTGGCGAAATTGAAGAGCGATCCAACACTCATCGCGCTGCTCGATTTCGAGGCCGCTGATGAACTGCCCGGCGTTTACCGCCGTGTGCAAGGCCGCTGGCCCGGCTCTCACGCGCCGGAGTTCGTGAATGTGGGAGATCATCTGAAACTCGATGTCGGCGGCGACCGCGATTGGCCGCAGTTCTCGCTCGCCGCCTGGGTGCGCATCGACCGACTCGGCGCACCGTATCAATCCCTGCTGCACACCGATGGCTGGAGCAAAAACAACCCCGGCCAGGTTCATTGGATGATCAATCGCGACACCACCATGCGCCTCGCCCTCATCGGCAATACGCTCGCGCCCGACGCCAACGAACGCGACGGCCATCCCGACTCGCGCACCTCTGTTTTGCCGGAGCAAGGCCGCTGGGTCCACCTCGCCACTGTCTATGATTCGCAGGCCAAAACCGTGCGCTTTTACCTCAACGGCCAGTTCGATAAAGAAACCCTCCAGCAAGTCGCGCATCCCGCTCGCCTCGGCCCCGCGCAGATCGGCAACTGGAACCAGCAGGACCGCAAACTCAGCGGCCGCGTGGACGAACTGCTTCTGCTCGGTCGCGCCATGACCGATGATGAAATCCGCACCCTCCACGCCGCCGGCAATCCTTACCGCTGATCACGATTCATGAGGTTCCTCTACCTTCTTCTCACCACCTCAGCCCTCGCCGCCCCCATCGACTTCGTGCGCGATGTGCGCCCCATCTTCCAGCAACACTGCTACGACTGCCACGGCGAAAAAAAGCAGAAGTCCGGCCTGCGCCTCGACATCAAATCTGAAGCCTTCAAAGGCGGCGACAACCACGCGCCTGACATCATCGCCAAGAACGCGAAGGACAGCCCGCTCATCCACTTCCTCACCACCGATGACAAAGACGAACTCATGCCGCCCAAAGGCAAACTCTCCTCCAGCGAGATCGGAACTCTAACCGCCTGGATCAATGAGGGTGCCGTGTGGCCTGATGGCGTCGATCTCGTCAAACTCGAAGACCGTCGCGATCACTGGAGCTTCAAACCACTGGACGCATCCGCCTCGAAATCGATTGATGAGTTCATCACCGCAAAGCTCAAAGAAAACGGACTCACGATGTCCCCCGAGACCGATCCTGTCTCCTGGCTGCGCCGCGTCTCTTTCGATCTCACTGGCTTGCCACCTACGCCTGAGGAAGTCACCGCCTTCATGTCAGACCTGTCCGACTCGTCCGACAAGTCCGACCCACACGCCACCGTCGTCGAGCGCCTCCTCGCCTCCCCACGTTACGGCGAACGCTGGGCCCAGCACTGGTTGGATGTTGTCCGTTACGCTGACACGCACGGCTTTGAAGTAAACACCGAGCGTCCGAACGCCTGGCCCTACCGCGACTACGTCATCAATGCCTTCAATAACGACACACCGTATGATCGCTTCATCAAAGAGCAGCTCGTCGGCGATGCGATGGATCAGGACGCCGCCACCGGCTTTCTCGTCACCGCGTCCGTGCTGCTGCCGGGCCAGATTGGCAAAGATGATCAATCCAAGCGCCTAGCACGACAGGATTCCATCGACGAGATCGTCGTGAACATCGGCCAGACTTTCCTCGGCCTCAGCATCGGCTGCGCGCGTTGTCACGATCACAAATTCGATCCCATCACCGCCAAAGACTACTATGCCATGCAGGCCTTCGTCGCCGGAGTCGAGTATGGCGACCGCGATCTTCGCACCCCCGAAGCCGAAGCCGCACGCGCGGAGGCCAAACGTCTCCAGCCACGTCTTGCGGAGATCGACAAAGCACTCGCCCGCTTCGTGCCCTTGGTGAAATCCGGTGCCGAGCGCCCCATGATCAACGCGCGTGAAAACGCGGACCGTTTTGCGCCGACGAAGGCCAAACGCGTGCGCTTCACCATCAAGGCGACGAACAATCTGGAGCCCTGCATCGACGAACTCGAAGTCTTTAACACCAGCGGCGAAAACGTCGCGCTCGCCACCGCAGGCACGCAGCGCAAATCCGGCGGCGACATCGGCGTGGCCGAGCGCCATGAACTGCGCTTCATCAACGACGGCCGCTACGGCAACGGGCGCAGTTGGATGGCCGCTGAGAAAGGCAAAGGCTGGGTCGAGTTGGAGTTCACGCTGGAGCAGACCGTCGAGCGCGTCGTCTGGGGCCGTGATCGCGAGGGCAAATTCACCGACCGCCTCGCCACCGACTATCAAATCGAGATCGGCGACAGCGCAGGCCAATGGCACACCGTCGCCGATGCCAGTGACCGGCAAAAGTTTGACCCGAAAAACAAAAAGCTCGTGAAGCCGAACCTCA
>NZ_JBILYB010000311.1:0-2995 GCF_044378005.1 Prosthecobacter sp. | reverse complement strand
CCTGAATTACCCTCAAACCTTCCCATCTCTTCCAGAGTGCCCATTTGGCCTTCGGCTGTCCAACCCCACCTACCGGGTGATCCTGCGCGGCAGGCATACTCCCACTGCGCCTCCGTTGGCAGCACCCACTCCCAGCCTTTGAGAGCAACCTTCTCATTCAACTTCGTGATAAAGACATCCGCATCCTCCGCACTGACAAAGTACATCGGATAATCCGGCCCCTCACCCTGAATATTTCCGAAGCTATTCCCTTTCGCCTTTTGCTCTGCCAGTGTCGTGCCCATGAGGGCCTTCCACTGTGCCTGGGTCAGTTCCGTGCGTGCCAGCCAGAAGGGCTGGGTCAGGGTGACTTTCACCTGCTCCTCGTACTCACGGTGGCCCTCCTCAGTGGCAGGACTGCCCATGGTGAAGCTGCCTGCAGGGCAGTAGCACAGGTGGAGCTTCACCTCCCCCGGCAAAGTGACCACGACCTGCCTGCCCACGGTTCCGTCATTGAGTGGGTCGGACGGTGGCGCTGGCTGCTTCGCGGCTTTGGCGGCGGCTTCTTTGGCCTTGGTGGCTGCGGCCTCGGCAGCGAGGCGTTTCTGCTCCGCTTCCTGGTGCTTTTTCTCCAGCTGATCCGCTCGCTGTTTTTGCCGGGCGGCTTCTTCCTGATAAGCAAGAAGTTCTTGGTTCACCTGAGTGCCTGTCAAAAACAGGCCTACGTCCCCGGCACTCGCAGGCCGTTTTTCCGCCACGATGTCCATGCACGCTGCCACGGTGCGCTGCCAGTGCTCCGGCACGGGCTCGGTGCTCTGCACCCGCAGCACGGCGCGACGCTCGCTGATGCTGGGCAGGTTTCCACGCTCGATCTGGGTCTCAATGCTGCCTGCGTAAAACGGCGGCTTGCTGGTCAGCAGCTCGTAAAGTGTAGCTCCCACGGAATAGACATCATCGGAGATAGTGCGACTGCCGAGCAGGAGGTGCTGCGGGCTCATGTAGGGCGTGGTGCCGCTGGTGTGACCGGGGCGACTGTGCCGACTACGACTCTCCGCCATGCTCCCGGCCAGGCCGAAGTCGCACACTTTCAAGAGGCCGGCCTCGGTGATCATGAGGTTCAGCGGCTTCAGGTCGTGATGGATGATGCCTTTGCCATGCGCGTAGTCGAGCGCGGCGCAGAGCTGCCGCACCCAGGGCAGGAGCTGGGCAGTGCTGAAGACGCGGCTGGGCTGCTCCCGACGCAGGGCGCTGAGGGTCTTCCCTCGGATGTACTCCATACTGATGGCCACGGTGCCCTCCGCCTCGATCAGGTCGTGGATGCGGACGATGTTTTCATGGGTGAGCTGGCGGCTGAGGCGCAGCTCGCGCTTCAGGTCGTCGATGGCATCGGGATCGTGGCAGACGGTCTCGGGGAGAAATTTCAGAGCTACCTGCTCATGGATGCGGGTGTCTTCCGCCAGCCAGACGACGCCCATGCCGCCCTGGCCGAGCTGCTCGATCAATTTGAATCGCCCGGCGAAGATGCCGTCGGGCTTCAGGCTGCGGGCGACGGGAAACCCATCCCAACTAAGAGCCACGCGTTCCATGGGCACGGGCAGGTGGAGCTGGAGGAAGTCGTTGAGGGTCTTCACCTTGCCGATGTCGATGCCGCCCTCCGCGAAGACGCTGCCGAAGAAGGCCTTCTCATGAATCTGAACGGTGAGGCTCTGAATGTCTGCTGGGCGCTCGAGGATGCTGATGCCTGCCTGACCGCCGGGCCGTACGCTGCCATGGGCGGTGAAACGTCCGCGTGAGGTGCTGGCGTGGAGGTGAACGGTCATGGACGGCGTGCCTTTCCGCTCGGGCTCGATGTCCAGGTCCAGAGTCAGCACCTCGAAGGCGGTCAGTGGCTTCGTGAGCGTGCGCTCCGCCACGCCGCCGCGCAGCCCGGCGCAGCGGAATTCGAGTACGATGTACCGCACAGGCTCCGGCACGATGGAGGTGAGGGTGATCTCAAACACGCTGGGGCAGCCCTCCACCAGAGGACGGCAGAAGCGGCAGGAAAGCTGGAGTGGGGCGGTGTCTGACATCGGGAGGACGGAGGTAGAGGCAGCAAGATTGAGGCAGGAAAATGAGGGAATGAATGCTTCTGCCTCAATGTTTCTGCCGAATCAAAGCGGCCAGAGGCGAGGGCGTGATCTCATTCCCCTCGATGATGTCCGTGAGCACATCGGACGAGGGTTTGCTGAAGACGCCGCTGCGGAACTGGGCGCGGGCGATCCCGAGCATGATGAGGAAGATCAGCGCGAAGCTTTCGGCGACATCGCTCCAACTGTTCAGGCCGAGGAAGTACATGTTTCTGCCGGTGAAGGGCAGCAGGCCGTAGTTTGCCGCCATCATGTAGAGGCTGACGAGGGCGAAGGACATGCCTGCCATGAGTGCGAGCCAGCCGGTGAGGGAGTTGATGCTCTCACGCGCACCCAAAGCGCCGAGCACGATGGCGATGTAGGCCACGAGCACGGCTAGCGCACCGACGACACCGAACTGGGCGAAGATGAAGACGGCGGAGACGTTGTCATTCAGCGCGGTGACGGCTTTGGCGCTGAGGACATCGACCTGGAGGTAGCCTTCGCCAAACAGTCCGCGATGGGCGTAGTTCGCCATGATGGCGTGGTCCTGGGCGATGCGCTCGGCGGTGTCGGTGCCGAGATTGATGAGGTAGTCTTCATCGGCAAACTGAAGGACGCGCAGCAGGGTGCTGTCGGTGACGAGTTCTTCGTCGCTGGCCATTTCATCGAGCAGGCCGGGCCACGTGCTGATGAGCGCCTTCGGTGCCGTGAAGACGAGGAGCATCATGAGCAGCGGTGAAACAAGACCGATGCCGCCGATGCTGGCGAGCCAGGGCTTGTCGCGCTTCAGTTCCTCTTTGCTGACACGCAGGCTGCGCACGAGCCCCTCCCACGAGGCGCAAAGGCCGACGGCGGCGAGCACGAGTGCCATGGGCACGAAGTAGAGGAACATGCCGAGATCACTGGTG
>NZ_JBILYB010000029.1:0-51443 GCF_044378005.1 Prosthecobacter sp. | reverse complement strand
CTCAAGCACAAGGCGCGACAAGCTTGCCCTTCACTTCCTCTCCCTCATTCAATTCGCCTCCATCATCGACTGGCTCAGATACGGTTGTTGAGGGTTTTCAAACACCGCCTAGAAAGCCGCCGACAAAGGCAAGTGCGACAGCTTTGCCCGCAGCACGAGGAGGGAGGGCGGCGGAATCGCCACGGATTTTGGTGAGGAGGTTCATGCTGCTCGGGGATTTGTGTTTAGCGCAGCCGCAGTCCGTGCCGCTGCCAGAAGCTTTGCAACGAGGCCTGCGAGCCGTTGAAGACATTGCGTTCAGTTGGTCGATCAAGATTGCCAAAGTAGAGCGGGAAGTGGTAGCGCCCATGATTGTAAACCTTGGGCCGCGAACGACCGCCCTGCCAGTCCACGCCGCCGTATTGCCACATCGTCCAGTTTGACCAGACGTCGTATTGATCCACGAGACCGCTCGGATTGCCCGGTGCGGGATACACCGGCCCTGCGCCGCTATCATGCGCATACAAAGCGAGCCAGTAGGGCATGCGGCGCAGCTTGGCCTTCGTGGCTGCATCGGCACGGCTCAGCGTCTGCTTTAGCTGCGTGCTGTTCTCCAAATACGCCACCGGCACCACGCCGGTGCGGCTTTCCACACGATCCATGAAACGCAGAATGGCGGAGAGTGACAGATCGCCGTCGAAATCCCCGCACAGCAGCAGCGCCGGGGCATTCCAAGTGCGGCTGCGTGCCAGCGACAAGGCGCGGTTCACAAACTGATCCGCTTGTGTCACCGCATCGACGTGGCGCTGCACTCGGTAGTAAACTCCAGGCAGCAATCCCGCCCGATCTGCGGAGGAGAGGAAGCTAGCGCATTTCTCATCGAGGTTCCCGCCTTTGCCCGCACGAGCGATGAGACCGCTCGCTCCATTCGCCCGCAGCGCGGAGACATCATGCTCCGAGAAGCCACGACCTTCACGCTGCCGCTCCTTCGGATCGTAGGCCGACACATTGATGATCTGCGGCATGCCCCAGGAACTTGTCGGTGCCAGGCTGCCCGGAGTGCTGCCGGGCTGCGGCGCTGCGCATTGGGCGAGGATAAAAGCGAGAGGTGTGAGAAATAATCGTTTCATCTGGTGCGGCGATCATGGCACCAAATCCCAACGCTGACCAGAACTCCCGAATCCCACCATGCCCCACATCGCCATTATCGACTGGCGCACCGCCCCGCAGGGCGATGCGGAGTCTGCCATCGAGAAACACATCATCGGCCATGCCGCGAAGGTCACGCGCCATCTCTGCGACACCGATGCCGACTTGAATGATGAGATCGCCACTGCTGACGCCATCATCATCTGGCACAACATGCCACTCACGGCTCAAGGCATCGCCAAACTCAATAACTGCCGCGCCATCATCCGAAACGGCGTCGGCTTCGACAGCGTTGACGTCGCCGCAGCACGCGAGCGCGGCATCGCCGTGTGCAATGTGCCCGACTACGGCACCGAGGAGGTCGCCGACCATGCCATCGCACTGGCGATGACGCTTTGTCGGCAAATCATCCCGCTCGATCAGGAAGCCAAACAGCTCGGCTGGAACATCAGGATCGGTCCCAAACTCCGTCGTCTAAGTACACTCACGTTTGGCATCGTCGGCCTCGGACGTATCGGTACTGCGACGGCATTGCGGGCAAAGGCTCTCGGCTTTCGCGTCATTTTCCATGATCCTTATTTGCCCAACGGCGCGGACAAAGCTGTCGGCATCACACGGGTTCGCACGCTCGATGAACTTCTGGCTCAAACGGATATGCTTTCTCTTCACTGCCCCCTGAATGCCGAAACCAAACACCTCATTGCCGAGCGCGAGCTATCGGTGCTCAAGAATGGCGCTTTCGTCGTGAACACGGCACGCGGAGCCATCATCAAGAAAGACGCCATCCTCTCGGCTCTCAGGGACGGTAGCATCGCCGGAGCCGGGCTCGACGTCATTGAAGACGAGCCTTTGCGCACCGCCGAAGAAGCTGCGACGCCCAACCTCATCGCTACCTGCCACGCCGCGTTTTGCAGTGTCGAATCGAAGATCGAGATGCGCAGCACCTCCGCCCGCATTGCACTCGCTGCTGTGACTGGGCAGCGCCTGGAAAATGTCGTGAATGGAGTCGGGTGAGCGCGTCCCCTCGATAGTTCGGGGGTACTGCATGATCCTCAACCTTGGTTCGTAATGAGACTCGCCGATGCTGGACCGCCATCTTTTCACCTGCTTTGCCACCGCTCTCACGCTTGCTCCTCAGGCAGCGTGGAGCGCCGCGTCTGCGCTCGATCCGAAAGTGCAGGCCTATTTGGAAAAGCACTGCCTCAAATGCCACGACGCCGCTGTGCATAAGGGTGACTTCCGCATCGACAATCTCTCTACCAAGATCGGCTTTGAAGACACACCTCAGTGGCTGGAACTCATGGAGCGCATCAACTCGAGCGCTATCGCCTCCACTCGTCACCGTCACCTTCTTTAGCAATGTCGATCCCAAACTCTTCGACGAACTCACGCTCAAAGACCCCAACGCCCCGCCACCGAAAGACGGCAGCCTGCCGCCCACCGAGCCTCGCGGCGGTCTTGCCGTCGCTCGCGAATCCTTGATGACCTACGATCCCGTGAATGACCGAAAAACCGGTAGCATTCTCGAAGTGAAGAAAATCCCCGTCGAACCCGGCAGCAGCGGTTTGCAGATCAAACTTAACATGGACCTCATGCTCGAAGGCTACCGCCCGAAGTGCATCGTGCGATTCTACCCGGAGACTTGGAAAGTAAATGCGCTGCGGAAGGAAGAAGAGTTCTTTGGCAAGGAGTAAGGGGATTTTGTGCGTCAAACGCCACTCAGACTGCAATTTAGGCGTGGCATTGCATCGCCAACTTCAAAGCTGTCACAACTGATGCTGCACTCGCCGCCCGAGCCATCCTTTGAGTTTTTGCCCGAGAGGCTGGCGGAGGTCTTCCATCTTTAAAAGACGGCTGCGGGATTTGTCTTCGGCGTGCATGGCGAGCTGCTCGCTGGCAAAGCTGCGGCTGAGGACGAGGACGTTATTTTCGTCGTTAATGAAGAAGCTGCGCTGGTCGATATTGCCTGAACCGATGATGCTGAGGTGGTCATCGATGACGACGAGTTTTCCATGCATCATACAGGCTTCATATTCGCGGACTTCGATGCCAGCCTGGATGAAGCGACGCAGGAGTGGGGCGGTGGTGCAGGCACACATGGGCATGTCGGTATGTTTGCCGGGGACGAGAAGCTCAATGTGGACACCGCGCCGCCGTGCTTCGAAGAGTGCATCAATGATCGGGCGGTTTGGGATGAAGTAGGCGTGGGAGATGGCGATGCTCTTTCGTGCGGCGCGAATGGCTAACAAGAAGGTGCTGCCGATGGTGTCGGGGCCTTTTTTCGGCGCGCCGAGGATGCTTTGGGCAGTGAGGGTGCCGACGGCTGGCAGGGCGGGGAAGTGGTGGGAGCCGGTGACGGGCTGGTGAGTGATCTCCTGCCAGTTGTCATTAAAGGCGTGCTGGAGCTGGGCGACGATGGGGCCGCGCAGCTCATACATGGTGTCGCGCCAGCGGTGGGGACCTTCGGCGTGGCCGTCCCAGGCGTAAGCGAGTCCGGCACCACCGACAAAGCCGGTTTTTCCATCGGCGACGAGGATGCGGCGGTGGGTGCGATGGTTGTAAAGAAGGATATTTGGCAGCCGCCAGGGGCTGTAGAAACGCAGGTCGATGCCGGCGGCGCACATCGCGGCGAGGTGGGCTTTGCCATAGGTGTTACAGCCGTAGTGGTCGAGCAGGATGCGGACCTGGACGCCTGCTTTGGCCCGCTCGATGAAGGCCTCGGTGAAGTCAGCGACGGGCTGGCTATCCACGGCGACGAAATTTTCCCAAGTGAGGGTGTGCCGGGCGCTGCGGATGGCGCTGAGCATGGCGGGGATGAAGCTGCCGCCGTTCGGCAAGGTGCGGACGCTATTCCCGGAGGTCCAGCTCTGGCCGGTGAGGCTGCTGACCTCGGCGGCGAAGGCCGGGGAGGTGACGGCGGCGGGCTGGGAGGGGACTTTTTGCAACCTGCCGGTGGCACAGGAGCTGAGGAGAAGCCCGAAAAGCAGGGCGAAGCTGGTCCGGCGGGGGCTCACGGCATGGGGAACTTCATCTTGGCCCACCAGGCTTCGAGTTCGTCGGCCCCGAAGTCGGCGAGGATGTGGTCATCGACATCAATGCTGGGGGCTTTGGTCTGACCGGTGAGGGCGTGCATCTCGGCGCGGGCTGCAGAGTCGCGAACGACATCAAGGGTAGTGAAGGAGATGCCGTGGGAGGCGAGCCAGTCGATGGCTTCGTCACACCAGGGGCAGCCGGGTTTGATGAAGAGGCGGATTTGCATGGGGATAGGGAGGATTTCGGGGTAGTCGGGTATCTTACCGAGGCCGTCAACATGAGGGGTGTGTCAATCGAACATTTGCGCACGAGTTTATGCTTTGCGCTGATACTCAGCGTGATAGAGTCCCGCTCCCTTTATCCGAAAAAAGGGCCTCAACCAACCTCTGCACCGTGCTTTCTGGAGCTTCACAAGAAGATGACCAATGGCGGCAGCGTGCCCGGATTTCCTGACTCATGATTGTACTCGGACTGAATGCTTATCACGGTGACTCCGCTGCCGCGCTGGTGGTGGATGGGAAACTGATCGCTGCGGCGGAGGAGGAGCGATTCCGCCGGATCAAACACTGGTCCGGCATGCCGACTGAGGCCATCCGCTGGTGTCTGGAGGACGCGGGTCTGAAGCTGAGTGATGTGGATCATGTGGCGATCAATCGGAACCCGAAGGTGAACAATCTTCGCCGTGCGCTGTATGTGCTGCGCAAGAGGCCGAGTCTGGGCCTCATCATGAAGCGTCTCGGCAATATTCGTCGGGCCGCGAGCTTTGAAGACCAACTGCAAAGCGCGATGCCGGGCCAGACGCTGCGCGCGCAGGTGCATCGGGTGGAGCATCACCTCGCGCATCTGGCTTCGGCGTATCTGGTGTCAGGCTTTGACGAGGCGGTATGTCTCTCGGTGGATGGCTTCGGCGACTTCGCGAGCAGTGCATGGGGTATGGGCCATGGCGATCAGATCGACATCGACGGTCGCGTGTACTTCCCGCACTCGCTGGGCATCTTTTACACGGTGATCACGCAGTTCCTGGGCTTCCCGTATTATGGCGATGAATACAAGGTGATGGGCCTGGCTCCCTACGGCGAGCCGAAGTATCTGCCGCAGATGCGCCAGATCGTGCAGATCCAGCCCGATGGCACCTACCGGCTGAATTTGAAATACTTCCGCCATCACAGCGACGACGTCCACTACACCTGGGACGACTGCTGCCCTGAGGTCGGCACGCTGTATCGCAAAGAAGCGATGGAGGAACTCTTCGGCCCCGAGCGCGCGAAAGGTGAAGCCTTGGAGCAGAAGCACCGCGACATGGCCCGCAGCGCCCAAGCGATGTATGAGGAGGCTTTTTTCGCGATGCTGAATGCGCTGCACAAGCGCTATGGCTGCACCAACCTCGCCCTCTCCGGTGGCTGCGGCATGAACTCGGTGGCGAACGGCAGGGTTTATCTGAACTCGCCCTTCAAGCGCATGTATCTGCCCGCCTCCGCCGGTGATGCGGGCGGTGCCATTGGTTCGGCGTTTGTCGTGGCGAGGCAGATGGAGAAAACGCCGCGCTTTGTGATGGATCACGCCTATGTCGGGCCGCAATCCAACGAAGCGGAGATCAAGGCGCTGCTCGAAGCACGCGCTGCCGACATCCAGGCCGAGGGCTGCACCGTGCGGCGCTTTGAAGATGAAGGCGAGCTTTGCCAGACCACCGCTACGGCTATCACGGAAGGCAAGGTGATCGGTTGGTTCCAAGGCCGCCTCGAATGGGGGCCACGAGCGCTGGGCAATCGCAGCATCCTCGGTGATCCGCGTCGCGCCGACATGAAGGACATCCTGAATCTGAAGATCAAACGCCGAGAGTCCTTCCGCCCCTTTGCTCCCAGCATTCTCCGTGAAGATGTGAGCGAGTGGTTCGAGCAGGATGATGATGTGCCTTTCATGATGGAGGTCTTCCAAGTGCGGCAAGAGAAGCGTGCTCTCGTGCCCGCCACGACCCACGCGGACGGCTCTGGCCGCCTGCAAACGGTACACAAGGAGACGAACCCACGCTATCACCGTCTCATCAGCGCCTACAAAGCTATCACGGGTGTCTCGATGGTGCTGAACACGAGCTTCAATGAAAATGAACCCGTCGTCTGTCGCCCTCAGGAAGCGCTGGATTGCTTCCTGCGCACGAAGATGGATGTCCTGGTGCTCAACGACTGGATGGTCACACGCTGAACTGATATGAAAGGCATTGTTCTCGCAGGCGGAGCCGGTTCACGGCTGTATCCGCTGACCCAGGTGGCAAGCAAGCAACTCCAGCCGGTCTATGACAAGCCGATGGTGTACTATCCGCTCACCGTACTCATCGCTTCGGGCATTCGTGAGATCTGCCTGATCTCCACACCACATGATCTGCCACGCTTCAAGCAGTTGCTCGGCGATGGCACGCAGTGGGGCATCAGCATCGACTATCGAGAACAAGAGAAACCTGCTGGTATCGCCCAGGCATTCTTGATCGCCGATGATTTCATTGGTGAGGATCAGGTCGTACTCATCCTCGGAGACAATATATTCTTCGGCGGTGACGCTTTCCCGCGCGCCATTAGTGAGTTCCAAAGTGGTGCCACGGTCTTTGCCTACCACGTTACTGATCCCGAACGTTATGGCGTCGTGGAGTTTGATCGAGAAGGTCAGGCGATCTCTTTGGAGGAGAAGCCCAAGCAGCCGCGTAGCAACTTCGCCGTGCCCGGAGTTTACATCTACGACAACAGCGTCGTGCAGATCGCGCGTGAGATGAAGCCGTCTGCGCGTGGTGAATTGGAGATCACGGACGTGAACAAGGAATACCTCCAGCGTGGCAAACTACGCGTCGTGCGCATGAGCCGTGGCACAGCCTGGCTGGACGCGGGCACGAGCAGCAGCCTGCATGATGCTTCTGCGTATGTACAGACCATCGAGAAACGTCAGGGGATGAAGCTTGGCTGTCCTGAGGAGGCTGCGCTGCATCGCGGGTTTCTGAAAATCGAAGACTTCGAGGTGCTGGTCTCCACAATGCCGAACTGCGAGTATCGTGACTACCTGGCCGGGTTAGCCGGTGAAGTCCGCCGGGTGGGCCTGAGCGCCGCTTGATTCAAACTATGAACCTTCTCATTACAGGTGGAGCTGGTTTCATCGGGTCGAACCTCGTTCGCCTTGTGGCAAAACAGCCCGAGGTGCGCAAGATCGTGAATCTCGACTGCCTGACGTATGCCGGGCATCTCGAAAATCTCGCGGGGGTGGAGCATCCTGGCTACGTTTTCGAGAAGGCTGACCTGCGTGATAAAGACGCCGTCATCCGTGTCGTGAAGCAGCATGACATCACCCACGTCATGCACCTCGCTGCGGAGTCGCATGTGGATCGCTCCATCACGGGGCCGGGTGACTTCATTCAAACCAACATCGTCGGAACCTTCCATCTGCTCGAAGCCTGTCGCGATCACTGGCAGGGCAGGGAAGGGGTGAAATTTCATCATGTCTCCACCGACGAAGTCTATGGCTCGCTTGGCGAAACTGGGCTCTTCACGGAAACGACGTCCTACGCGCCGAACTCACCGTACTCAGCCAGCAAAGCCTCCAGCGATATGCTGGTGCGAGCTTACCACCACACATACGGCCTGCCGACCGTCATCACGAACTGCTCGAACAACTACGGTCCCTATCAGTTCCCCGAAAAGCTCATTCCAGTGGTCATCCAGAGCATTCTCTCACGCAAAGCGATCCCGGTTTATGGCGATGGCATGAACGTGCGCGACTGGCTCTACGTCGGCGACCATGTCGAGGCTCTCTGGCTCGTGCTGCATCAAGGTCGTTCGGGTGAAACCTACAACATCGGAGGCCTCAATGAGAAGGCGAATCTCCATCTCGTGCAGCTCATGTGTGATCTCGTGGACGAGATGAAGCCGGAGCTCGGAGGTGGTTCTCGCTCGCTGATCACCTTTGTCAAAGACCGTCCCGGCCATGATCGCCGCTACGCCATTGATGCCTCGAAGATCGAGCGAGAGCTCGGCTGGCAACCGGCACACACCTTTGAGTCGGGCATTCGCGAAACCGTCGCGTGGTATCTCAACAACATTGCCTGGGCGGAAGCCGTCACGGGCAAGATCATGGCATGAGCAAACTCGTCATCGAAGCCGGTCGCGCTTCACAGCAATACTGGGCTGATCTGTGGCGCTACCGGGAGTTGTTTGGTTTCCTCGCCTGGCGTGACATTCTTGTCCGTTACAAGCAGACCGTCATCGGAGTCGCCTGGGCGGTGATCCGTCCGCTACTCTCCATCTTGATCGGTGCTGGAATTTTCGGCACGCTTGCAAAATTGCCCAGCGATGACGTGCCCTACGCCATCATGGTCTGCGCGGGCACGTTGCCATGGTTCTTCTTTTCCAGTGCACTGAGTGAATCAGCAGGAAGCCTCGTGGGGAATGCCAACCTCATCTCCAAGGTGTATTTCCCCCGCATGATCCTGCCCGCGAGCGCTGTGGTCGTGGCGTTTGTCGATTTCGCCATCTCCCTGGTCATCCTCGCAGGCTTGATGATCTGGTATGGCATCATGCCGACCTGGCGTCTGTGTGCTCTGCCATTGTTTACTGCGCTCGCCTTTGTCACAGCGATGGGTCCCGGTCTTCTCTTCACGGCCTTGAATGTGAAGTACCGCGACTTCCGCTACATCATCCCTTTCGTGGTGCAGTTCGGGCAGTTCGTCTCACCCGTGTTTTACAGCACGTCGGCGATCCAGGAACGCTTTGGTGACACCGGTCGCATCATCGTTTCCATCAATCCCATCGTCGGAGTGATTGATGGCTTCCGCTGGGCCATCCTCGGCACTACGGAAATGCACTGGGGCAGCTTCGCTCTTTCCTCCGTGCTGAGTCTTCTTTTCCTGGTGGTTGGCATCAAATACTTCCGCCATACCGAGCGCACGTTTGCCGACGTGATCTGATGTCATGCCACCGCTGCGCACCTTGTTTCATCCGACCTACCCATGGCGGTTTTTGAAATCACGCGCTCTACGCTGCTGGCTGCGCTGTTATCCGAATCACCGTGGTGCCAGCCTGTTTCCTCCCGGCCATTTTTACTCGCCTCTTCTCGATTTGGAGAGCACCAATCCTGCTGCCGAATTTCTGCCGCACGATGATGAGAAATGTTGGGAGCATGTTGAACTTCACCCCGATGAGCAGCGAGCGCTTTATGTGGAGCTGCTCGCCCAGAAGCCGCGCCTTTCATTCCCTGAGCAGGCACAGCCGGGCTGGCGCTATCACTCGCAAAATGACTGGTTCCCTCTGGCCGATGCTTTTCTGCTCAGCGGTCTCATGCACCGTGAGAAGCCTCGGAGGATCATTGAAGTCGGATCAGGTTTTTCTACCGCAGTGATGCTCGACACGCTGGAGCAAATGGGAGGCCAATGCGAGATCACATGCATCGAACCCTATCCGCAGCGATTGGAGCAATTGCTCGCCGTGCAGGGCATGGGACGCATCACGCTTCATCGTCAGCCGGTGCAATTCATGCCGATGGAAATCTTCGACACGCTGGAGGCCGGAGATTTTCTCTTCATCGACTCATCCCATGTGGCGAAAGCGGGCAGCGATGTGGCCTTTCTCTTTCTGAGAGTCATCCCGCGTCTGAAGCCCGGTGTCTGGGTGCATGTCCACGACATTTTCTACCCTGGTTCCTATCCCATGGACTGGTTTCAGGAAGGGCGCGCATGGAACGAGTCTCTCTTTCTGCGTGCGCTTCTGATCGGCAATCCAGATCTGAAGGTTCGCGCCTTCAATCGGTATGCAGCCGCTCAGTTTCCTGGGCTTTTCAGAGATTCATTGCCAGCCTTGCTTGCCAATGCTGGCGGCAGTTTTTGGATGCAACGCGCATGAGGCCGCTACTCGCCTGGTCCCAGGATGACATCCTCGCCCACCGTTCCGGTTATCATGTGCTCGCCGACTATCTCGATGCTGACAAGGTGTGTGCGGCCCGTGAGGAAACTGCCAGTGGACTTCCGAGACTGTGGTCCCGAGTTCGTCGTAGATTCAGCTTCTCACGCTGGTGTACCAGCGGCTCGTTCGCGGTGGAAAAGGCTGTCCGTCAGCGCCTCGCAGTGGAGTCCGGCCAGCTTGTGCATTTCCTCTGGTGTGACCGCGACCTCGCATTCCTCGATCTTCGCGCTTCGCGTGGCCTGCGCCTCATCGGCACCTTTCATCAATGCCCGGACGATCTGCCGCAGGTCATCCGCAGGCCATCCACTATGCGTCATTTTGCAGCCATCTTGCTCATGAGCGAGACACAGCGTGCCTACTTTCTCCAGCACCGGGTGCCCTCGGAGAGGCTGCATGTCGTGCGGCACGGGGTGGATGTAGATCATTTCATGCCCGCCAGTCTTGATGCGCCAGAGGAGTTCATGGTACTGGCCGTTGGCGGCACGCGCCGGGATTATGCGCAGATGCGAGCCGTGGCTGAATGCTTCGAGGATCAAAGCCGGATTCGTTTCGTCTTCGTCGGACCTGAGGACAAAGGGCACCACTTCGCCGGACTAGGGAATGTCAGCTACCGCATTCGAGTCAGTGATGCCGAGCTGTTGGAACTCAGCCGCCGCGCGTCGTGTTTCCTTCATCTGCCGGAGAATGCCACAGCGAACAATGCGCTGCTCGAAGCCATGGCTTGCGGAGCTCCTGTGGTAAGTCAGCGGGTGGGCGGAGTGCCGGAGTATGTGACGGATGAATGTGCCATGCTTAGCGCTGCGGGTGATGTGGTCGGCACGGTCAAAGCCATCCGCGATCTGGTGGGAAGCCCTTCGCGTCAGCAGGAGATGAGGTGCGCAGCGCGTGCTCATGCGCTGAAGCATGACTGGCGAATCGTTGCGAAGGAGACGGCGGAGATTTACCGGCAGGCAGCGTGACCGATGCGCATTTTGATGGCTATGAACAGCCTTGCCATGGGCGGGGCGGAGAAGTTCTTCACGAATCTGGTCACTGCCCTGCACGGACGCCATGAGGTCACCTGTTACATCCCTGCGCTGCGCTGTTCTGACCCAGCCATGCTCGCACGTCTGCCGGAGCGACTGTCAGTGGAGAGCATCGCATGTTTCACCCCGTTCACTTACCGGGTGTTTTATAAACTCACCCTCATGATTCAGAAGCGCTTCCCAGCCTTCGATCCCGAAATGGCCCTGCATACGCAGCGGTTGAGGACACTGCATCGGCGGCACCGTTTCGACATCGTGAATGCACAGCTCATGCCTGCCGCCCGTCAGGTTTGTGCTGCCTTTGAGCAAACTCGTCTTCCGATCACGAAGTCAGATCATGGTGACACGCGTCATCCTGATCCCGTGGCGGATGCGGTGATCTTCCGCAGGCTCGATGCCCTGGTCTGTCCGGCAGAGGCAAATGCACGAGTTGCCCACACTCTCGGCTTCCATCCGCGCTGCCGCATCACCACGATTCCTTATGGATACAGGGGCTCTGCGGGCGGGGATACGGCTTTGGAACCTTTTGATGGCGTCACCTTTGGCATGGTGGCGCGTGGCGTGGCGGACAAAGGCTGGCGTGAACTCATCACTGCCGCGCGTCGATTGCATGCAGAGGCGGGTAAACCCATCCGACTCGTGCTCATCGGTGACGGTCCCTGTCTTCAGGAATTGCGGCGCGAAATCAACGAGCCTTGGATCATCTTCGCCGGGCAGCAAAACGAACCTGAGCGCTGGGTGCGTGGCTTCGATGTCGGCCTGCTTCCCACCTGCCTGCCTGAGGAGAGCCTGCCAAATTCGATCATCGAATACCTCGCCTGCGGCAAGCCGGTGATCGCCACGGACATCGGTGGCATTCCTGACATGATCTGGCGCGCTGGTCGGCTCGTGCCGCTCGCCGCCGATGGACGTGCGGATGTGAACCATCTCGCTGCTGAGATGCTCGCACTGACGCATTCCGAGGCGCGTTTTGAACTAGCGCTGGGTGCGGCGGATGCATTCGCCCGTTTCAGCATGGAGCACTGCCTGGGGCAGTATGAGAACCTCTTTGCTAGTCTCTGTGAAACCAGCATGAGCGGAGGAACTCGGACATCATGCTGAAACGTACCAGACATGCCCTCGCCGCTGTGCTTCATGCAGGGCGGAAGGCGTGGCATGAAGTTCCTGCCGCCGCTTCGGCACATCGTGCGGAGGCACGCCCTGACATCTCTGCGGACGACATGGCGCGTCTGAGTGCCGTGGACGGCCTGACCATGACAGGTGTGGAGCGGCGCTACGCCCTCCTCCAAGCAGTGCAGTATCTCCAGCGCTGGCAGATTCCGGGCGACATTGTGGAGTGCGGCGTCTGGC
Organism: Prosthecobacter sp.; assembly: GCF_044378005.1. Lineage (GTDB taxonomy): Bacteria > Verrucomicrobiota > Verrucomicrobiia > Verrucomicrobiales > Verrucomicrobiaceae > Prosthecobacter. Next base: position 38,977 of record NZ_JBILYB010000029.1, on the reverse strand, counting down.
GCGGTGGCAGCATGGCGCTCGTGGCGCGGGCCTTGATGGAGAATGCGGAAACCTCGCGCTCGCTCTGGCTCTATGACACCTTCACCGGCATGACTCAGCCTGGAGACATGGACCGCGATCACTCGGGCACTCCGGCACGCGAGCTTCTCGCCGCCGACACAACTCCACGCGCGCAGAGCGTGCTATGGGCGGAAGCCTCTTTGGAGGACGTGCGCCACACACTTTCCCAGACCGGTTATCCTGCGGAAAAGATGCACTTCATTGCCGGGCCGGTTGAGCAGACCATCCCTGCACACCTGCCGGAGCGGATCGCTTTGCTGAGGCTGGACACCGACTGGTATGAGAGCACGCGTCATGAACTGGCGCATCTCTATCAGCGCGTCACGCCCGGCGGCGTCATCATCGTGGACGATTACGGCTGCTGGCAGGGAGCCCGCCGCGCTGTGGATGAATTTTTAGCCTCCTGCCCCGAGCCTATCCTCCTGCACCGTGTGGATGAAACGGGCCGCGTCTGGGTGAAACCCCGCCGCACTTCCGCCTGATGGACAGATCTCTGGCCATGCCTAATTATGTGCGCGAGCGCCTGCATCCGCAGCCGGGGGATCAATTTTACCTCCACCTCGCGGACCTGCGTCAGGCGCTGGAGCAGCACCGCACCGATGCCCCGCTGCACATCCTCGACTACGGCTGCGGCGGCTCGCCCTACCGCAGTTTGTTTCCAAACGCTGTCCGCTATGTGCGTGCCGACCTCGCGGGCACGCCGGACATTGACCATGCTTTTCGTTCAGACAGCCGCCTCCCTGAACTTTCCTCCGCCAGCTTCGACCTCGTGCTTTCCACCCAGGTGCTGGAGCATGTGGCAGACCCCGCCGCCTATCTGGCCGAGGCGCTGCGGCTTCTGCGTCCGGGTGGGAAGCTTCTCCTTTCCACTCACGGCACTTTCCCGGACCATGGCTGCCCTCACGATTACTGGCGTTGGACGGCGGACGGCCTCTCGCTGACGCTGAAGCAGGCCGGGTTCAGCGAGGTCGTCGTCACGCGACTCACCTGCGGCAGGCGTGCCGTGGCCTTCATGCTGACCCAGATGCTGACCACACCTTCATCTGCATCCAGCGGACTCGCCAGCTTCAGCCTGCGGCTGCTTTCATCCATGGTGCGCCGTTATCTCGCCGCCTGGGACGGACTTCTGGACCACCTGACCCAGCAGGACTCCGTGCGGCGCGACCACCAGCCCATGCCCATTGACCACAGCATCGGACTTCTCGCCGTGGCGCAGCGCCCTGCCATCTGATCCACTTCGCACACAGCATGTCAGAGCCCGTCATCACCGCCACTGGACTGGGAAAGGCTTACCGCCTTGGCTCCGCCTCTGCCGGCTACTCGCGACTGAGCGAGACGGTCATGAACTGCTTCAGGAAAAGCCGCTCGAAGTCGGGAGACGATTCCTTCTGGGCACTTCGGGATCTTTCGTTCGAGGTCCGGCAGGGCGAGACGCTCGGCATCATCGGCAGGAATGGCGCTGGAAAGAGCACCCTGCTGAAACTGCTCTCCCGCATCACCCAGCCCACCACGGGGAGGCTCGTGCTTAATGGGCGTGTGGCCTCACTTCTGGAGGTCGGGACCGGTTTTCACCCGGAGCTCACTGGCCGAGAAAACATCTATCTGAACGGTGCCATCCTCGGCATGACTCGCGCTGAGATCCGCGCCCGCTTTGATGAAATCGTCGCCTTTGCCGATGTGGATGCCTTTCTCGACACACCCGTGAAGCGCTACTCCTCCGGCATGAGCGTCCGGCTTGCCTTCGCTGTCGCCGCTCATTTGGAGCCCGAGATCCTCATCATTGATGAAGTGCTAGCGGTCGGAGATGCGCAGTTTCAAAAGCGCTGCCTCGGTCGCATCGAAAATGTCGTCACCGAAGGGCGCACCGTCATCCTCGTCAGTCATCAGATGGACATCGTGCGGCGGCTCGCTTCCTCCGTCATGCTGCTCGACCGGGGGCGTCTTGTCGCCTCAGGTGCGACTGGCGAGGTCATCACTCGTTATCTTTCTGACGCCGGACGCATGAGCGCCCAGTTCACGGATACCTCAGGCCCCGCCGTGACCAGCATCCAGATCGACAGTGAGGCACTCACGCTCGGCGAACTTCACATCCAGGTCTCCTTCACCTCGCCCCGTCCCATCTCCAGACCGGAGATCGGCCTCGTCTTCTACACCCTGGGTGGTGCGCCCATTTTTGGGTCAAACACCCTCATGCATCCTGCGCCCACGCCGCTCACTGCCAGTTGCTCGGGCAGCGTCACGTTTGTGCTTCGTCAGGCTCCGTTGCTCACCGGAGAGTACACTCTCTCCGTCTGGCTGAATGATGGCATCGTTCCCCTTCAGCATCGGGCACATGCCCTTGCCTTCACCTTTCAGGACCCTCAGCCCAACGCCAGCCCGCTGGATGCCAGCATCGTCGGCCCCTGCAAAATCCAGCCTACATGGACCTTCGGCACGGAGGCACCCACCCCATCATGATCGCCTTCTCACAACTCTGCGGGAGTCTCCTGCGCAGACTCTGCCCCGCCTTCCTGCGTCGGCTCATGGATGACGAGTTCGTCCACCGCACGGGCAACTACGGGAATCTCACCTGGCTCGGCAATCCCATCTGGCAGAACATCGCCGACCTCTGGATCATCCAGGAGGTCATCTCCAGTGTCCGCCCTTCTCTCATCATCGAGACCGGCACGAATCGCGGCGGTTCATCGCTCTTTTACGCCCACCTGATGGACCTCATGAACCAGGGTTCCATCATCACCGTCGATGTCGAAAAGCTCCACGACCACAGCCATCCGCGGATCAAATATCTCATCGGCAGTTCCACCTCCGAAGAGATCCTTGCCCAGGTGCGTGCCGCCGTTGCTTCCGCCTCCGGCCCCGTGCTCGTCATCCTCGACAGCGACCATTCCGAGGCCCACGTCGCGGGTGAACTCGCCCATTACCATGCCTTCGTCACGTCGGGCAGTTACCTCCATGTGCAGGACGGCGTCATCGACACCCTGCCGCGCTTCGCCGCCGCCCGTCCCGGTCCGCTGCCCGCGATCCAGAGCTTCCTCGCCGTGCATCCCGAGTTCCGGGTGGACACTATCCTGTGCGAAAAATTCCCCATCACCCACCACCCACTCGGCTGGCTGAAGAGAGGGAAATGATTCTGGATCAGAGAATCTAGGCCTAATGACTGATCCGACAACATGCGCCAGCTCGAGCACGGACGGTGCGGTGGACTCCAGCCGCTCCTACCGCAGCGTGTTGAAGGCCACTTCGTTGCTCGGCGGTGCCACGGCCATCAATGTGCTGCTGGGCATGGTGCGGGTGAAATGTGTGGCTCTTTTGCTGGGGCCGGGCGGGCTGGGTTTGATGGGCATGTTTCAGTCCATCATTTCCATGACGACCACACTCTCGGGCATGGGGATGAATTACAGCGGCGTCCGCGAGATCGCTGAAGCGCGCGGCAGTGGTGATGAACTGCGATTGAAGACGGCGGTGGCGACTTTCCGGCGTGTCAGCCTCTGGCTTGGCATCGGCGGCACCGTGGCTCTGGCGGCGCTCTGCATTCCGGTTTCGCACCTCACCTTTGGTGATGGAGCCCAGGCCTTCTCCATCCTGTGTCTCTCCAGCATGGTCATGTGCTCCATGCTGACGACTTGTGATGCGGTGCTGATTCAGAGCGCTCAGCAGATCGGGCGTCTTGCCAAACTCAATGTCGTCGGTGGATTGGTGGGCACGGTGGTCAGTCTCAGTTGCTTTGCCATGTGGAGGCAGGGAGGGATCGTCCCAGCGCTGATTGCAGGAGCCGTCGTGCAGTGGCTGCTGACTCGTCACTTCGCGCGGCAACTGTCGCAGAGCTACGCTGATCCATCTGCCAGCTACTCACGTGAGGTTGCGGGGCGGCTTTTCCGCTTCGGTGGGACCATGGTTGTGCTCGGGTTCATGGTGAGCATCAGTAGTTATCTGCAACGAGTCCTGATCCTGCGTTCCTTGGATGAATCCGCACTCGGCTTCTTCCAGGCGGCAGAGGGGCTTTCAGGGCTTTATGCGGGTTACATTCTCGGAGCGATGGGCACGGATTTCCTGCCTCGATTGAGCGCAGCGGTCTCCGATTCGGGCACGGTAAACCGCCTCGTGAATGAGCAGACCGTCGTGGCGCTGCTAATCGGCATTCCTGGCGTGGTGGGGACGATCTGTTTTGCTCCGCTGCTGATGCCAGTTTTCTATGCTTCGAACTTCGGACCTGCCGCCGAGCTGTTGAAATGGCTGGCTGTGGGTGTCTTTGGTCGGCTGATCTCCTGGCCGCTGAGCTTCCTGCTTATGGCAAACGGGGACTCACGGTTTCTGTGGACGAATGTGGCCGCCACTCTGGCCCAACTGACGGCGCTTTGGGTTGGGCTTCCCCGGCTGGGTCTAAATGCCTGCGGCTATGCCACCATTCTCAGTTTCGCGGTCTTCACTCTGGTGAATCTGAGTGCTGCCCGCAGCCTCACGGGTTTCCGTTGGAGCCGTGATGCCTGGCAGGTCATCGGCCTCGGGTTTCTGGCGCTGGGAATGACTGGCGCTGGCTTCCTGCTCGTTCCTGCACCTTGGGGATTCGTTCCTGGTGCCGTGGTGTTTTTGGCGTCGTGCTTTTGGGGCTATCGCCGCCTTTGTCATCTCACCCAGATTCCCCTCGTGGGGCGTCTGCTCGGCAGGCTCAAACGGCAGGCCGCCTGATTGGATCAAACATGATGAGACTGCTCATTTTAGGAGGAGGTGCCATTGTCACCGAGTGTCACCTTCCAGCGCTGCGGGTGCTGGGCTGGCTGTCCGGCTGCACGGTGGTGGAGCCATTTGAAAAAAACGCGTCCGAGGTGCGGCGGAGATTTCCCGAAGTCCGGGTGCTGAGTGCTGGATACGAGGAAGTGCTCGGCGGCGCTCTGGTCACTGACCATGACGCGGTGCTCATCGCCCTGCCGAACAGTCTGCATTTCGATGCCAGCCAGCGCGCTTTGAAAGCGGGACTGCCGGTGCTCTGTGAAAAGCCTCTCGCCATGACTGCCGCACAATGCCGCGAGCTGGATGAGACATCGAAGCACTGCGGCAAACCCATTTTCGTCGGCATGGTGCGCCGTTACCTGCCCAGTCTCACGGCTCTGCGCCAGGGGCTGGCGGCGGGTATGGTGGGAGAGATTCAAAGCATCGAACTTGAAGATGGCGGCGTCTTCCTCTGGCCTTCGGACACGGACACTGTCTTCCGCAAAGACCAAGGCGGCGTGCTTCTCGGCATGGGAGTGCATTTCCTCGACTGCCTGGAGTGGCTCTTTGGTCAGCTCGAACCTCGCGACTATCACGACGATGCCATGGGCGGTGTGGAGGTGAACTGCGATTACCGTCTGCAAACTCAGGAAGGTCAGCCCGTGGCGCTGCGCATCTCCTGGACTCATGCGTTAAAAAACGCCCTGCGGGTGGTCGGCACTCGTGGTGTGCTGGAGATGCGCAAGTCAGATGTCACGGCTGCTCATTGGATCTCCAGCGACGGACAAATCCAGGCTGAGGTGAAACCGCAACAGGCCTTCGCTTCCGGTGACTGGCAGCTAACGTTTGATGCCTGCTTCGTGGAGCAGTTCTGGCTCTTTGACCGTGCGCTGCGCGGAGTCGATGGCGCTTCCCAGTCTCTAGTCACTGCTTCCCAGGCCGCACATGCGCAGGAACTCATCGAGTGGGCTTATCAGAAGCCGAGGGCTGTCGATGCCGGATCTCATGCAAGACCGCAGCTGCCAGCCGCACCTGTCGTCGTCACGGGTGGCACAGGTTTCGTCGGCGGTCACCTCATCGAGCGGCTCACCGAATTGGGAATGACAGAGATTGTGGTGCCGGTGCGCAGCTTCCGCAGTGCGGCGAATGCGGCACGCTATCCAGTCAGTCTTCGGCGCTATGATCTGCTGGATCTGGAAAGCTGCCGCAAGGTGGTGCGCGGTGCCCGGCATGTGTTTCATCTGGCCTACGGCACCGGTGGTGCCGAGACCGCAAAGATCACCGTGGAGGGCACGCGAAACATGCTGCTCGCCTGCGAAGCCGAGGGCGTGGAGAGTATGGTCGTCTTCAGCACTGGCAGTGTTTGGGGCGCATACGATAGCGACGTGAATGAGTCCAGCCCGATGCGCCCAGCGCTCGCCGACTACGGTGAATCCAAAGCGCAGATGCACACGGAGACGCTGGCCTTTGCCCGTGCGCAAAAGAAGATGCGGGTGAGCCTCATCGCTCCGGGTGCGGTGTATGGCCCGCGTGGTGGGCTCTTCTGCGCCACTGCGTCTGAGATGGCTAAAGCGGGCACCTTTGCCTGGTTCGATGGCGGCAAGGGAACGTGCAACTACGTCCATGTGAGCAATCTCGTGGATGCTGCCATTCTCGCAGCATCGCGCACCGAGGCACATGCACAGGATTTCTTGATCGTGGATGGACAGACGACTTGGCGGGAGTTCTTCACTCCGATGGTGCAGCCCTGGCTGGACAGGATTCATGAAGTGGACACGAAGGCACCCACAACTCAGGTGGCGCAGCGGCGCAGCACGTTGGGCAGTGTGGCCAGGGCCGTTTTGATGTCCCCTGGACTGATGGCGGAGATCTCTGCGCATCCGCTGCTGGGATGGTTGAAAGAACAGTTCACCCGACTTTTTCCGCAGTCTCATCAGCGAGTGCAGGCCATGCGCCCGTCAGTGGAATACATTCTCAAGCCAGCAGCGGCTCGTCCGCAGCCTGCGGCATGGACGGCAGACATTTTTGGCGTGACCGGACCTCGCCTGAGTTCAGCCAAGGCTGGCCAGCAACTCGGCTGGAAACCGCTCGTGTCTCTGACCGATGGGCAGGTAGGTTGTGTCGAGTGGCTGCGTGAAACGCAGCGCCTGCCTATGACGGAGGAAGTTCAATCACCAAGCTGATGGGAGTTCTCCGCATTCTCCTAGCCCTCTCAGTCGTCGCCAGTCATGGCTCGGCGATTCTTGGCAGCACTTTGTATCCTGGTGATGTGGCTGTGCAGATCTTCTTCATGATCTCAGGTTTCTACATGACGCTGGTTCTGGGAGAACGTTATGGACTTGGGGCACGAGGGTTAATGCTCTTTTACAGCAACCGTGCGCTGAGGCTCTACCCGGCCTTTTTGGCGGTGACGCTGGGGCTCTGGGCTATTTGTTTTCTCACATGGATTGTCATTGATCATGTTCCTGGAAACAAGTGGATGGAAACTTATGCGACGATGTCATGGAGCGTGAAGCTGTCGCTTATCGCCACGAACTGGCTGCTCGTGGGCACTGACATTTTTTCCAACTGCTACTACTCTGCTGCCGAGGGAGCGCGCTTCATGTTCCCTTCGAATCCACCGGCTGAAACCGAAGGTGGGATGACCTGGATGCACTCCTTTCGGACACTCGGAGCTGCGTGGTCCATTGGCACCGAGATTTGGTTTTATCTGCTGGTACCTTTCCTTGTGCGCTTCCGTTGGTTCTGGCTCGTGGGCCTTTTCCTCATATCACTGACCTGCCGTCTTTGGATCGAGCATTCGTTGGGGCGTTATCCTTATTTCTTCTTCCCAGCACAGCTACTTTTTTTCATCACTGGCATCTGGGCATGTCAGCTTTATCGCCGGTGGAAACTGGACGTAGCAGGAGCTGACAAGAAAGTCTGGCCGCGACTGCTGGTCGGCCTAAACTGGGCGCTTGTGTGCTTTTACCCGTGGTATGGCGAGCATGTGCCGCAGCCTATTCTATTCCTCATCGTTGCCGCTTCGTTGCCATGGATGTTTGCCTGCACGAAGGACAATCGTCGCGACCGCTTGATCGGTGACATCTCCTATCCGCTGTATCTCCTGCATCTGCCCGTGCAGGGATTGCTGACGCATCACGCGGGGATTCATGATGGCAATCTGATAGCTGCGGCCTGCATCATCTCTGCGATCCTGGTCGTGATCGTGGTGGAGCGCCCCTTCGAGCGGCTCCGTCGTGCGCGTGTGACACGCAGCGTGCAGGCACTGGCTTCGTAGCCAATTATTTACTTCATTCCATGGGCTTCCTTAAACCATCCCAGCTCGAACAGATGGGCTTTGCCTCGCTGGGGCAGAATGTGCTCATCTCGGAAAAGGCCTCAATCTATGGAGCCTCACGCATTCATATCGGCGACCATGTGCGCATTGATGACTTCTGCATTCTTTCGGCTGGTGCTGCGGGTATTCGCCTTGGCAGTTTCATCCACATCGCCTGCTTTTGCTCGCTGATCGGACAGGAGAAAATCGAAATGGAAGACTACTCGGGCCTGTCCTCCCGTGTCGCGGTTTACTCCAGCAGCGATGACTACACCGGCAATGCGATGACGAACCCGATGGTGCCTGCCGAGTTCACCAAGGTAGATCATCGTCCTGTGCATATCGGGCGGCATTGCATCATTGGTGCTGGGGCGGTGGTTCTCCCAGGTGTCACTCTTGGTGAAGGCGCTGCGGTTGGTGCGCTTGCTTTGGTTCTCAAGAACTGTGAGCCCTTCGGCATCTACAGCGGGGTGCCAGCTAAACTTATCCGTTCTCGTGAGCGCAAGCTCTTGGAATTAGAGACGCAGCATCGGGCACAGATTCATCAGGCGTCCGTCTCCAATCCTCCGTGACTATGACTCTTTCTCTCCTCGGTGGGAAGCCCGCCTTTGACCAGCCGCTGCATGTCGGCAGGCCGAACATCGGCGACAAGCGCCGCTTTCTCCAGCTCGCCGAAGAAGCGCTGGACCGGCGCTGGCTCTCGAATGATGGCGTGATCTTGAAGCAGTTCGAGGCGCGGCTTCAGGAACTGCTCGGCGTGCGCCATGTGATCGCGGTGAGCAATGCGACCATCGGCCTCGAACTCGCCTTCCGCGCGGTGGTGGGAGATCGCAGAGGAGAGGTGATCGTTCCCAGCTTCACCTTTGTGGCTACGGCGCATGTGCCGGCCTGGTGTGGATGCACCGTGGTTTTTGCCGATGTGGATCTCACGACGCATCAACTCACTGCGGCAAGCGTGGAGGGCTGCCTGACAGACAAGACAGTGGCCATCATGCCGGTGCATCTCTGGGGTGCGTGCCAGGCCACGCCTAAACTGGAGGCCCTGGCGGCAAAGCATGGTCTGCCGATCCTCTTCGATGCCGCGCATGCTTTTTCCACCAGCCTGGGTGGGAAAAAGGTCGGTCACTTTGGCGCGGCAGAGGTGTTTAGTTTTCATGCCACGAAGTTCATCAACAGCGGCGAAGGTGGGGCTATCACGACGAATGACGATGACCTCGCCCAGCGGCTGCGTTTGATGCGGAACTTTGGCTTCGCGGGTTATGACAAAGTGGTGACGCTGGGCACCAACGCGAAGATGAATGAGTTCAATGCAGCGATGGGACTGACCTGCCTGGAGAGTCTGGAGGAGATCATCGCGCGTAATCGGGCGAACTGGCAGGCTTATGAAACTCAGCTCTCGAAGCTGCCTGGGCTGAGACTATATCGCTACGATCCTGCCACGGAGCCGAACTGCCAGTATGTGATCGTGGAGGTGGATGAGGCGCAGGCTGGACTCAGCCGTGATGAACTCGTGGCGGTGCTGCACGCCGAGAACGTGATGGCGCGGAAGTATTTCTATCCTGGTGTGCATCGCATGGAGCCCTATCAGACACTCCAGCCGGATGCGGGCCACCGTCTGCCGAACACCGAGATCCTCACCCGAACGGTGCTGGCGCTGCCCACGGGAACAGCAGTGGGTGAGGCTGAGATCGCAGTGATCGGGCGCATCTTCGAAACTGCCATGTTCAGAACTGCTGAAGTGAAGGCCGCTCTTGAAGCCCAACACGCATGATCAAATCACTCGCCAGTGCCTTTCACGACCTGCTTTCACGCCTTCCATGGTGTGCGCGTGTCTATCTCGGGATGCTGCATCATCTGACGTCAGCTTTGCCGCTCTTCAGACGCCAGCAGGTGCTGAACTCACTCAGCTCGGCTGACTGGGGAACGCTGCGGTTGCCTGCCCGCGAAGTCACTCTGGCGGGTGATGTGAAGCTCTGGCTGCATCCTCATCAGGGGGAGTTCGACTTTGAAGCAGTGCTGGGCGGAAAGCTGTCCTACGAGCATGAGGTCTTTGACTTTCTCGATAGTGTGATCTCGCGCTACGATGCGGTGGTGGACATCGGCGCGAATGTCGGCGTCTTCACCTGCTGGTTCGGCAAACGCATGGCCGGGCGGGGCAAGGTGTATGCCTTTGATCCCTCGCGGAAGGTGTTTGGTCGGCTGTTGGAGAATGTGGAACGCAACGATCTTGATAACGTGCAGGTCTTTAACTGTGCCGTCGGCAAGGACTCAGGATTTGCCCTCTTCACTGAGCCCGAGGGGCACCTGACGAATGGCTCGCTCGTGGAGTCCTTTGCCCGTCAGTTTTCCCAGACGGTGAAGAAGTCCGCCGTGACGGTGATCGGTGCGGATCAGCTCTCCACACTGCTGGAGGATCACCAGCGTGTGCTTGTGAAGATCGACACGGAGGGCTTCGAGGCGGTGGTGCTGGAGGCTCTGGCTCCGGTGCTGTCTCGATGGAAGCCCGATCTGGTGATCGAGGTGCTGCCGGAGTTTGAAGCGGAACTCAATGGTGTGAAAATTTTGTCCGAACTGGGTTATCAAGCACACTCGATCACACCGGAAGGATTGCAGCGCACGGGACGCATCACCGCCACGCATTGGCGGGATTGTTTCCTGAGCGTGGAGACGGGATCATGATGGAGCCGCCGGAACTCAGCATCATCGTCAACGCTTACAACACGGAGCGCTACATCGCCGCGTGTCTGCGTTCCATTTTTACTCTCGAAGAGGCACCGACGATGGAGGTGATCGTCATCGACGACTGCTCCACGGATGGCACGGAGCAGGTGGTGCGCAGCTTCGATGATCCGAGGCTGATCTACCTGCGGAATGAAGTGAATCTAAATGCGGCTGCCTCAGTGAACATCGCGATGGCGAGAGCGCGTGGGCGCTACATCGCCCGCATCGACTCGGATGATGAATACTGCCCGCAGTACCTGAAGCGGACACTGCCGGTCTTGCGCGAGAATCCAAACGTGGGGCTGGTGTATGGTGATGTGGCTTTCATGGATGAGGAGGGCCGATTCAACGGTGGAACCGCCGAGGTGGCATCCCGCCGCCAAGGGCGTCCGGCCATCACCCGTGAGCTGGTGCCGCTGATGTATGACAACTTCATCCCGGCGGCGACGATGATCGCTCGTCGGGAGGCATGGGGTGATGTACTGCCGGTGCCTGCGGGACGGAATTTTTGTGACTGGTACTGGACGCTGAACATGGCTCGCAAGTGGGACTTCGCCTTCGTGGATGAAGTGCTGGCGAACTACCGCCTGCATCCGGGGAACATGCACAAGGACATGATCCGCCAGAAGTATGGGGAGACGATCACCTTTCTGAATCTGGAGGAGATCTTTGCGAAGGAGAACTTTGGCCCAAGCCATGGGCGGCTGAAGGCGGAGGTGTTTGCCCGACAGTATCGAATGCTAGGGGTGAAGTATTTTGGGTTCGGTATGCTGAAGGATGCCCGTCGTTGTCTCGGGGCGGCGATGTGTCATGACCCGAAACTGCTGCTGACTAACTTTGAACTTCCAAGGCTCTGGCTGGCCACATTGTTATCACCCCGCCTTTATCTCGGAATGAAAAGGAGAATGGCAGCATGAGCCCCGGGGCCTTTCGCATGATGCTGGCGGGGCTGGTGGCTTTCTCCCACACGGCTGGGCCGCCGATCGGGAAGTCGGCAGTGCTGCTGTTCTTCATCCTGAGTGGTTACTGGATCGCCAGGATGTGGCAGGAAAGATATGTGCGAACGAAAGCTGCATATCTTACCTTTGTAGTGAGCCGGGCCTGGAGGCTTTTGCCGATCTACTGGTTTTGCTACATCGTGACGCTCTTGATCGCCTGGCTGACGGAACGCTGTACGGCGGAGGAGTGGGCTCTGATGAGTGAAGGTGGCTGGATCATGCATGCGGCACTTTTACTGGGATCGGCTACGAACTACCGCCTGCTGACTTCAGCTTGGTCACTCGACTACGAGTTTCAGTTCTATCTGCTGGCTCCGTTGCTTCTGATGCTGATGCCGGGATGGCGGAGAGCCCCGGCCTTGGCAGGCTGGCTGGGCTGTTTAGCGCTGGGAGCGATGTATTCCTTTTCCATTCATCCTTGGCCTGCGTTGGTGCTGCAATTCATGGGCTTCTTCGGTGCTGGAATGATGATGCAAGTGACTGGATGGCGTCCAGGACCGATGCTGGCGAAGGTTTCACTCGGTCTGTTTGCGGCAGGGCTTCTGGCGGTGTGCGTGTATTTTGTGCTGGATCGTGCGGGGATGACTTTCGGCTGCCCGTGGATGCTCGGTTTGCATGATGGGCGCGATGGTGTGCTGGCCCTGCTCGGGGCTCCAGCGGCGCTTGCCTCCTGCCTTCAACCCTCGAACGCCTGGGATCGTGCGTTGGGAGCTGCCTCCTACCCGCTGTATCTGGTGCAGAAGTTCGTGGATGTGTTTTTTGAGCAATGGCTGCGCGGTGCATCGATGTTGATCAAGTCGGCCTCCCTGCCTTTGCAGTGGCTGACCATGCTGGTGGTGACGGTTGTACTTTACCGCTACTTCGACCGTCCGGTGGATGGATGGCGGCAGGCCTGGGTGACACGGAGGCTGAGGCATGAGACATGATCTTCAACACGCCCGAGTATTACCTGCTCCTGGCCGTCTCGGCGTTCGGCTTTCGTTTACTGACAGGCGTGGCACGTCAGTGGCTGCTCGTGCTGGCTGGGGCGATCTTCTTCGTCTGGTTTTCGGTCACGGCTGTGGGGGGCTGGGCTGGGGCGCTTTGTCTGGGTTTGTTTCTATGGGAGGCAGCTTTCAGCAGGTTGTACCGCGAAGGATCACGCTGGTGCCTGGCGGGCGTGGGTCTGGCATTGCTCATACTATTTGCCTTCAAGTATTGGAACTTTGGGGTCGGGCTGGCCGGGCTTTCGGAGTTCAGATGGAGCGGCGCGTTTCTGCCGCTGGGCATTTCCTTCTTCACCTTCGAGTTCATTCATTACGCAGTGGACCGCTGGCGCGGCAAAACGGAGCGCGGGACGTTTCTCGAGTATGTGAGCTTCTTCCTGTTTTTCCCAACGATGGTGGCGGGGCCAATCAAGCGCTTCCAGGACTGGCTGGAGACGCTGCGCGCTCCCTCGCAGGACATGAGCGGAGATTGGCTGCACGGGATCACTCGCATCCTGGCCGGACTGGCGAAGAAGCTGGCGATTGCCGATCTGCTGACGACCTTCACGGATCATCTGAATGCGGCGGATGTGGCCGTGGCTCCGCGTTGGACGCTTCTGCTGTGGATCTTCTCCTACGGGATCAAAATTTATGCGGACTTCTCCGCCTACTCGGACATCGCCATCGGGTCCGCTCGGCTCTTTGGCCTTCGGGTGAAGGAGAATTTCGACTGGCCTTACCTTCAGCGGAACATCGCCGAGTTCTGGACGCACTGGCACATCTCCCTCTACCGCTGGTTGGTGGACTACCTTTTCATTCCGCTGGGTGGCTCACGCGTGCGGCTGCCGTTGATTTGCCGGAACATCCTGCTGACGATGCTGATCAGCGGTTTGTGGCACGGAGCATCAATGAACTTCGTCGTCTGGGGCCTGTATCATGGGTTGCTGCTTGTGACTCATCGCCTGTGGCGTGCATGTCGGCCTGTCACAAGCGAGGCTCCAGCATGGAAAAACGCGGCCAGTACCGTGCTTACCTTCGTCAGTGTGAATCTGGGCTGGGCCTTCTTTGCCATGGATCTGCCGACGGCGCTGCTGTGGATGAAACGAGTGATCTTGGGGTGAAGTCATGAAACTCAGACGCATATGTGAGTGGCTGGAAAGGATCGGCGGGAGCCGCGATCTGGAGCACGTTCTGCTTCAGAACGGCTGGTTCCAGTTGGTTCTTGGTCTCTGGTGGGGATTGCTGCTTGTGATCATCCTGATCTTCGGCGGACAGACCTCGAAATTTATCTATATCGACTTCTAGCATATCCAAATGAGCAACTATTCTTTGCGGGTGAAGGCCAGCTATTGGCTAAGCGGTTTGGTGGGACGCTTTACCAGCCGATCCGTCTGCCCCTGCTGTGGCACACTCTCTTCATCCAATATCGACAGGAAGTACTTCCATACGCTGCATGAATGTTTGAAGTGTGGGATGCTCTTCCGATTTCCGACCGAGGATTCGACCGGCATGGCCGCGTTTTACCAGAATGAGTATGTGGAACCTGGACTGACGACGGAGTGCCCAGGTGATGATGAACTGTCAGCTCTGATGAGGAGCGGCTTTGCAGGAAGCGACAAGGATTTCAGCCACCAAATCAAAGCGTTGTCTGCGCTCGGGCTGAAGCCAGGGGCGCGCATTTTAGATTATGGAGCGAGTTGGGGTTACCTGACCTGGCAACTCAAGCAGGTAGGTTTTGATGCGGTGGGTTTTGAGATTTCGGAACCTAGGGCGAAGGCGTCAGCCCGTCTGGGCGTGGAGGTTCATTCATCGCTGACATCCCTGGGAGGTGGATACGATATGGTGTATTCTTGTCATGTATTGGAGCACGTGCCTGACCCGGCTGCTTCGCTGCGTGATCAACTGGCTTTGGTGAGGCCAGGCGGGCTTGTCGTGGCGCATACCCCGAATGGGTGCCGCGGCTTTCGCGAGCGGCATCCCGGTCTATTTCACCAATCCTGGGGACGTGTGCATCCCGTCTTGTTGACTGATGATTTCGTGGTGAATGTAGCAGGTGAACGTCCTTTTCTCACGACCTCGGATGAATCAGTGGATTCGTTGGCCACATGGGATCCGAGCACCCAGGAGCGGCGTGATGTATCCGATCATGGATTTTTCTTTGTTATCCGCAGGCCAGAATAGCTTGATAATCATTTCAATTTCAACCTCCCAACCCACTTGATGTCATGAAAATGCGCTCCTTGATCGAATCCTTCGGCACCTTGTTTTACCACCTGACAACGCTTGGGTTTGCCAAGAAACGCAGCTTTTCCAGGCATGGCATGTATCGTGGCATTGAGGCGGCATGCAGCGGCCTTCAGTTCAAGGGCCCCGTGCTTTCAATCAGCCACTCTAGTCATCTTTTACCGATTATGGGGGCGAAGCTCACGGATATCACTGAAGCCAACTATCCTGAGGTGAACATTCTCAATCTCCCTCACCCCGACAATAGTTTTGAGCTTGTGATTTCAGATCAGGTTTTCGAGCATATCCAAGGGCTGCCATCGGCTGCAATGAAGGAGACTCTGCGTGTGACCAAACCTGGGGGCTGGGTGCTGCACACAACCTGTTTCCGCACACCCTACCATGGTCCCGGAGACTACTGGCGCTACACACCGGAAGGCCTCGGTGAACTGGCAAAAATGTGTGGGGCTGCTGAGGTAATCTCCGAAGGGGCGGGAAGTCTCTTCGATCCGATGTTTAATGTGATGGGGTGGACAAGACGGGAAGTGCCAACAGCTAAGTGGCATCCATGGAACATCCTAGTTTCGATGCAGCGGCCATCCTACACTGCGCTAGTGTGGGTGCTGGCGCGAAAAGAGTAAAAGTGAACGAGAATGAGCGCAGGCTTATGGCTTCGAGTATTCGTGGCAGCGCTGATCGTGGTGCTGGCATTCAATATTGTTGTCGCAAAGTTGGCGCGCTCACAGGGCGAGGAACTGATCCGTGGCCTGCCTGCCAACGGTGATTTTGATCATATGTTTTTGGGGAACTCGACGATGGCGCGGAGCTTTGATGCCAAAGCTTATGCTGCTGCCGCCGGACTTGCTGAAGCGAGGGTGCTGAAGCTGGCGCTCGGAGGCGTGTCCGCGGAGGAGGAGTGCCTGCTGCTGGAGGAGTTTTTTGCAAGGGGGAACAAGGTGAAGCAGGTGGTGCTGGGCTTCCACGATCTCCATCTGGAAGGGAATGGAGCACCTACGTGGTCCTCCCTCTCCGGGGCGATGAACCTGATCTACTTCGTGCCGCATGAGCGTGCGCAGCAGGTGTATCAGTTATCCACTGCCGAGTCGCTGAAGGTGCGTCTGACGCGCTACATGCCGATGCTGGTGAGAAGAGCCAACCTGTGGGTGCGTGTTGAGCAATTACGCCGAAGTCTGGGGGAGATCGGGATGTCAGCCGTGCAGTCCACAGCCGATGGACACGAGGGTGATTTTAAGTTCTACCCGTATCTGGAGAGCGAGCGTGAGGCCGCACATGAGGTCATGCGTGGGATAGTAAAGCCGCAGATGCCTTTTTCTCCAGGGCTGCGCAGGATCGTATCGGCATGTCGCCAGCATGGTTCTTCACTTGTCGTGATGGAGATGCCGCTCAGTTCAGACCGTGTGGCTGTGTGTGAAGAAGACGAGCGCTGGCAGGACTACCGGACTGCCCGTGCGGAACATCTAAAGCAGGCTGGAGTGACCGTGATGAGCGCCTTGAAGTGGTCTTTAACTTCGGATGATTTTGCCGACCCGGTCCATTTGAAACCGGAAGCGGCGGCGAGGTTTTCTATTCATCTGGCAAAAACGCTTCCGCCTACCTCTTCGTTATGAATCTGATCGAATCCATCTCAACGAGAGTCCGGCATCTGCCAGGGTTGAAGCATTTAAGTCCGCTTTGGAGCCTGCTGCGTCCGCTTTATCAGAGAGCGGTCACTTTGAGCGCAGGCTCTGGCGGTCTCGTGCGAGTCATCAATGGTATGGATGAGGTCCGTGTCCTGCCGGAGTGGCGGGCACTGCCCGAAGTCTATGAGCCGGAAGTGTGGAAGCGGGTGTTGCCGGGAATCAAGCGGGGGGATTGCATCGTGGACATCGGGGCGCACTTCGGTCTTTACGCCATCGCCTTTGCCAAACGTGCAGGCGCTGGCGGTTGTGTGCTGGCGGTGGAAGCTGATCCGGAAAATGCGGAGGTGCTGCGTGCCCATGTGCGGCTGAATCAGTTGGAAGGCATCGTTCAGGTGATCGCCAAAGCACTCTCAGATCGCGAAGGCGAGGCGGAGTGGCACAGCCAGGACATGCAGTCTGTGGCGCGGCCTGCGGAGGAGGGTAGTGAGGCTCCGAAAGTGGTGATGACGACTCTGGATCGTGTCAGTGAGGGGCGGCGGGTTGATGTGGTGCTGGTGGACATCGAGGGCTACGAGGAGGCTGCTCTGCGTGGTGGCACCGGGCTGCTTCGTGATCCTGCGCGTCGTCCGCGGCTGATCGTGATCGAGGTTCATCCCTACAACTGGCATCTCTGCGGCAGCAGCTCTGAGAGCTTGCTGAGTTTCCTTCGCGGCTGCGGCTATGCGGTGACGCATCTGGATGGCTCGCCCGTTGAGGGGATCGTTCAGTATGGCCATGTGCTGGCTGTTCCGGCTTGAGTTGATGTTGGGTTTTCCACAGTTCGAGTGAGGCTGCTCCACGTTCCCTTTACTTGGTATCCAGCGGCTTGCGGTGGCACGGAGGTGTATGTGCGGGCGTTGATGCGTGAGCTTGCCGAGTTGGGGTGGGAAAATGAGATCGCTGCTCCGGGGGAGATGGATGCGTCGGAGATTGTGGATGGGGTGCCGGTGCATCGGGTGTCGATGGATTCAGAGATGACTCAGGAGATGCTTTATGGGGCGGGTGAGCCTGCGTCTGCGGTGGCTTTTTCAAAGGTGCTGGATGTGACAACACCGGATGCAGTTCATTTTCACGCCTACAGCCCGGCGGTGTCAGTGCGCTGGCTGGAGGCGGTGCGGGCACGAGGCATTCCTTGCGTGTACACTTATCACACACCGACACTGGCCTGCGGGCGTGGCACGCTGATGCGTTGGGGTTCAGTGCCCTGTGATGGGGTGATGACACCGCTACGCTGTGCGGCCTGCACGCTGCATGGTTTGGGGGTGAGCAAGCCGATGTCCTGGGTTCTGGCCGTGGCTTCCCCGGCGGCTCAGGCGCTGAGTGCGCGAGTGCCTTTCCGCATTTGGCCTCTCATGCAGCGGCGCACATCGGCTGTGCATCAGTGGCTTGGCGGTATGACGCGGGTGGTAGCTCTATGCCAGTGGGGCCGTGAAGTGATGCTGCGGAATGGTGTGCCTGTGGAGCGCTTGAACGTGGTGAGGCATGGGCTGGCGGGTGGGGGAAGACGCGGAGATCCGGAGACACGGAGACGCGGAGAGGGGGCGACTTTGAGGGTGGCGTTTTTTGGACGGCTGGATCGGACGAAGGGACTTCAGGTGCTCGTCGAGGCGCTTCGTGTAGTGTCGGAATTGAAACTCGAACTGCACTGCCATTTGATCAGTGCTGAGGGCGCGGAGGCGGCGATGAATCCTCTACTGAACCAGATGAAGTTGGACTCTCGTGTGCATCTTCACCCTCCGGTCTCTTCTGACGATGTCGTGCGCACGATGTCCGCTTATGATGCGGTGGCGGTGCCCTCGATCTGGCTGGAGACAGGTCCGCTCGTGGTTCTTGAAGCTTTCGAAGCGGGAGTGCCAGTGCTTGGATCACGCCTGGGAGGCGTCGCTGAATGGGTGACGCATGAGCGGGATGGATTACTCATCGAGCCTGGGAATGCCGCGGCCTGGGCTCATGAACTCAAGCGCTTGGTGGATGAGCCCACACGCCTCTCTCAGCTGCGCAGCGGTGTCAGTGTGCCGCCACGGATGAGAGAGGTCGCTCATCAGATGGATCAGGTTTATCGCGATCTCACTTCACCCTCATTTTCACTGCCTGCTGCTCCTTGATGAAAGCTTCCTCCTACCTGCGTCTCCTGCGATTGATCCCTGCCTCGTTGCCTGGGAAGTCCAGGCTGGTACGCCTCTTGATTGACCGTTTGGCCCCTCAGGGGGAAGCGGAGGTCGAGGCGCTTGGGTTTCGCTTTGTCGTTCCTTCATTGCGTGAGCCGATCTCATCCAGCCTGCTCGTGAATGGCACCTATGAGCCACTTCTGTGCCGCGCGCTCTCTCAGGTGCTGAAGCCTGACGGGGTGTTCTTTGATGTGGGGGCGAATGTAGGGTTCTTTTCCCTGCTGGCGGCGCATCGGTTGGTGCCCGGAGGCAGGGTGGCAGCCTTTGAGGCGTCTCCGCGCATTTTCTCCTGCCTGGAGCGGAATGCTCAGGCTCAACCGAGCGCGGGGCTGATGCTGTTTCACCGTGCCGTCACCGAACGCTCAGGCGATGAGATGAGCTTCTTTGATGCGCCGGAGACAAAGTTTGGCATGGGTTCTCTGGCGAACCGCTTTGGCAGCAGCGCGGCGGTGGTGAAGTCGATCTCACTGGATGATGCGGCTGAGCAGATGGGGTTGGCGCGGGTGGATGCGATCAAGGTGGATGTGGAGGGCTTCGAGTTGGGTGTGTTCCGGGGTGCGCGCCGTCTGCTCGCGATGACCCCAGCTCCGGTCATCTTTTTTGAGTTCAATGACTGGGCGGAGTCGAACGCGCTGGCCGTGCCAGGAGATGCGCAGCGCTTTTTGCATGAGCTGGGATACATCACCGTGCCTCTGGAGGACTGGGCTCGAGGAGAGCGGAATCCCCATCCTGTGCAGACGAGCGGCGGCGCAGAGTTTGTGGCCTTCAAGCCAACACCGAACTGATTAACTTAGATGAAGAATGTCAAAGATGACTGAAATGATGACAGTGCCCGTTTCAGTGGCCATACCCGCGTATGGAAATGCCGACTCCCTGCGTGAAACACTGCGTCGCGTCTGTGGCTGTGTTCCCTTGCCGCAGGAAATCTTGGTCCATGCGGATGGCGGCTGGCAGGTGCCGCCAGAAGTCTATCAGGGGCTTCCGGTCAGTGTGCGGGTGATCACGTCCACGGAAAATCTGGGGCCTGGAGGCGGGAGGCATCGCCTGTTTCACGAGGCAGCCTGTGAGATCATTGCCAGTTTCGATGATGACTCCTGGCCGCTGGACCGCGAGTACTTCGCCCAGGCGATGAGGGTGATGGAGGCTTTCCCTGGGGTCGCTGTGATGTCCCCGGCAGTTTATTTGCGGGAGAAGCCTGTGCTGGGACCGATGTGGGAGGCATCGACCGGACGCTCGTTTGAGGGCAGCGCCTCGGTGCACCGGCGCTCACACTATCTGCAACTGCCCGGCTACGTGCCGGTGCCGGCAGCTTATGGAGTCGAAGAGGCGGACCTGTCTTTGCAGATTCATGCTGCCGGATTCGAGATCCTCTCCTGCCCTTGGATGCGTGCCTGGCATGACCGGCCCTACGCGGATCACGAGCACACGGTGCTGCCATGGATTCGCAATGAAGTGCTGCTGGCCTACCTGCGCTTCCCATACATCGCCCAGCCCTGGGGATGGGTGCGAGCCCTGCGCCATGTCTTGCGGCATCGGAAGGAGATCCCCTATCGTGTCCTGCTGCGTGAGCTGGCCCAGAGTCTTCCAAACGCCATCTCCTACCACCCGCACAAACGGCGATATTCGATGCTGGAGGTCTGGCGCCATCACCGCTGTCAGGAGCAGCGGTTCCAACTGGCGGAGGAGAACTGCAGCGCCGGAGACAGAAAACTGCAAGTCACGCCAGGGTCTCGCGGGCGGCGCGTGCTCTACATTCAATACACGAATCCAGGCTCCTACCCGCCTCTGGAGCATAGCGCGCGGATGTTTGCGCGTGAAGGCTGGGAGGTGGAGTTTTGCGGGCTGACGGGCAGCGGTCCAGTGAGTCTGGAATTTGCTCCACATCCGCGTGTGCATGTGCGGCGCATCAAATACCGGGAGCCGGGTTTGACTCAAAAGCTGCACTACGTTTTTTTCACCTTCTGGTGTCTGGTGAGGGTCCTGCGCTGGCGTCCACAATGGATCTATGCCTCGGATGCATTGTCCACGCCTGCGGCAGAACTCATCCGTCGTCTGACCCGCTGCCGGGTGATCTACCATGAGCACGACTCGCCAACTCCGGGGATGATGAAGGAGTCGCGCATCCTCAGGCATGTGCTGCGCACCCGCCTCCAGCTCGGGCGTGGTGCCGACATCGTCATCCTGCCGAACCAACAGCGCCTGGACACTTTCACTCAGGCTACGGACACGTGTGGACAGAGCTTCTGTGTCTGGAACTGCCCCGGTGAGGATGAAGTGCCCGCCGTGATGCCCTCACGAAGCATGGGCGGCCCCCTCAAGGTACTCTACCACGGCTCCATCGTCCCCGACCGCTTTGGCACCTATGTGCTGGAGGCCATCGCCGCCAGTGGCCGTGATGTGCAAGTGCGGCTGATGGGATACCTGCCTGCCGGACATCTCGACTATGCGAAGAAGCTGGCCGCCAGAGCCCAGGAACTCGGCGTGGCGGACCGCTTTGAGTATCTGGGTGCCATCCCTCAGCGTGCAGACCTCATGCGTCTGGGCTCCGAGTGTCATGTGGGCCTCTGCATGCTGCGCATTCATGAGGGTGACATTAACATGCAGCACATGGCGGGTGCCTCGAACAAGCCCTTTGATTATCTCAGTCAGGGCATCGCCCTCATCGTGCCACCAGACCCTGAGTGGGAGCGGATGTACGTCGAAACGGGCTGCGCGAAGACCTGCCCGATCAATGACGCGGCACGTCTTGCCGATGTCTTCCGCTGGATGGCCGATCACCGCGAAGAGGTGGCTGAAATGGGCCTGCGCGGACATCGACTCGTCAGGGATGAGTGGAACTATGAAAAGCAATTCGCACCTGTGCTGGCACTGATCCAGCAACAACCGGACTCTACCTCAAGCTCATGATCTTTGGTCTTATCAAAAAAATACTCTCGACCACCTGGTATCGTCCAGGGACGGCCCACCGCATCCTCACCGGCCCGATGAAGGGCATGTGGTTCAAGTGCAGTGACAACACGGGGCTGGCGGCACTTTACTCCGGCAACGAACAGGATAACCAGCGTATCTATGCCGCCGTCGTGAGGCCTGGAGACACGGTGGTGGATGCCGGGGCAAACTGGGGTGTCCATACTCTCTATCTCGCGAAGCTCACGGGTGCCACGGGCAGGGTTCACGCCTTTGAGCCACATCCGCAGGTCGTGGAGGAGCTGCGCTGGCATGTCGATCGGAATCAACTCCGTCAAGTCAGCATACATGCCTGTGGCCTGCTCGACAGGGCGGGGGAGATCCCTTTTGTGCTCGGGGAAAACTCGAAGACGAGCCATGTCAGCGGAACGCATGACCAAAGTGCTGGCACTCAAATCAGCGTACCATGCCTGACTCTGGATGAGTTGATGGAGGGGAATGGAGTGGCTTCATTGCGACTCATTAAAGTGGATGTCGAAGGTGCAGAAGGCCGCCTACTCAAAGGTGCAGAGAAGACCATTGCCAGGTTTCGCCCGCATCTCGTGGTGGAACTCCACAATCCCGAGCAGGACATGGAGGTGGCTCGCCTTCTGATAGGGTGGAATTACCGAATCCAGCGTGTCGATGGCTCTCCCATCACGCATCTCGACAGCCCCTGGCCTGACCCCGAGGGCGTCTGGGGTACCCTCCACGCCATCCCGCAGTGAAGCATTCACTCACCATCGTCGAAACGCATCCGGTGCAGTATCACGCGCCGGTTTGGCGTTATGCCCACGAAGTCGGTGGGGTGCCGCTGCATGTCATTTACGGCGGTGACTTCAGCGTGCGCGGGTATCGGGACCGGGAGTTCGGTGCATCCTTCCAGTGGGAGGCGGACCTGCTGGCGGGCTATCCCTCTCAGGTGCTCCAGCCTGCGGCGGCTGACTATGAAAGTGTCACTGCTTCTGGACTGGAGACGGCGTTGGACGCCATGCAACCCACGGCACTTCTGGCGCTGGGATATCATCATCCGCTGGATCGTGCCGCGCTGTGCTGGGCGATGAAAAACAAGGTGCCACTGATCTTCCGTGGTGAGACGAGTGATGCGCCGCACTCGAAGCGTGTGTGGTGGCGTGCGCTGCTGCGGGATGTGATGCTGCGCCGTCTCTACCGGCGCTGCGCAGCATGCCTCTACCTGGGTGAGAACTCGCTCAGGCATTATCAGCGGCTCGGTGTGTCTGCGGACCGTCTCATCCGCTCACCCTACTGCGTGGATGCGAGTGCTTTTCAGACGGGGGAAGAGGTGCGTGCCACTCTGCGCGCGGAGACGCGGAGGAGTGCAGGGATCCCCGATGATGCGTGGGTGCTGATGTTTTCGGGGAAGCTCTCGCTGCGCAAAGGGGTGGATCTCCTGCCAGCGGCAATCCGGGCCTTGCCCGAGGCTTTGCGTGCACGGCTGCATCTGGTCTTCGTCGGCGCGGGAGAGCGGCGTGAAGCACTGGAGACGGACTGTGCGCAGGCTCCCGTTGTGTGCTGCCACTTCACTGGCTTCGTGAATCAGTCTGGGCTCAGTGCCTGGTACCACGCGGCGGATGTTTTGGTGCTGCCCAGTCTTGAGTTGGAGACTTGGGGCCTCGTGGTGAATGATGCCCTCCATCACGGTGTGCCTGCGGTGGTCAGTGATGCGGTGGGTTGTGCGCCTGATCTGGTGATCTCTGGTGAGACGGGTGAGGTGTGTCGGGCAGGAGATGGTCGTTCTCTCGCTGCCGCCTTGGTGCGCTGCGCCCTCTGGAGTTTGGAAGACCGCAGCGTTGTGCGGCAGCGCTGCCGCGAGAAAGTCGGGCACTACACCATCACCAATGCGGCTGAGGGCCTGAATCAGGCATGGGCGCTGGTGACGAAAAAATCGAGACCCTGATGCCGCGCCTCCTCATCATTGGGAATCCACAGCCGACTCATGTCGGGCTGCATTTCCTGAACGCAGCGAAAAGCCTCTCCTGGGAGGTGGTGCTCATGGACCTCGCCGAGGCCTATGCGGCCCCTGTCTGGGTGCGGCGCGCCTGCTGGCATCTGCTGGGGCATCGCCCTGCTCGGCTCGGCGCTTTTAGTGCAGCGGTGGTCGAGCGCTGCCGGGTGTTCAGGCCTGACTGGGTGCTCGTCACAGGCATCGCCCCGGTGAGTGAGGCGGCTTTGAAAGAGATCGCCGCGCTGGGTATTCCGGTGGCCAATTTCCTGACGGATGATCCTTGGAATCGCCAGCATCGCGCCCCGTGGTTCATGCGGGCACTGCCGCGCTACCGGCATGTCTTCACGCCGAGACATGCCAATGAGGCCGACCTGCGGGCGCATTGGGTGCAAAGCTTGTCCTATCTGCCTTTTGCCTATGCACCGGAAGATCATCATCCTCCGGCGAGCCTCAGTGCTGAGGAGCGAAGTCGGTGGTCTGGCTTGGTGGCCTTCATCGGCGGAGCGGATGCTGACCGGGTGGCGATGGTGCGTGCCCTCGTCCAGGCCGGGGTTCCGGTCGGATTGTGGGGTGGATATTGGAAGGAACAGCCCGATCTGGCCGCCTACGCTCACGGTCATGCGGATGCGGAGACCTGCCGGAAGATCGTGGCTGCTGCCGGGGCGAATCTCTGCCTCGTCCGCCGGGCGAACCGGGACGGGCACTCGATGCGCAGCTACGAGATGCCGGCGATCGGAGGTCTGCTGCTGGTGGAGGACACACCGGATCACCAGGTGCTCTACGGCCCGGACGGGGACGCGGTGTTCTACTTTACTCAAGTGGCTGATTTGGCTGGCAGGGCTAGTGTGGCGCTGGCCATGACAGATGGAGAGTGCGAGTTTCTACGTCAAAAAGCTCGTCAAAAAGTAGTGTCCTGTGGCAATACATATGCTGAAAGGCTTGAAGTCATCCGTCATGTTTTGACGCCTTGCCTTGTCTAGCCCCCCTTTTACTCATGTGCGCCATCCTCGGTAGAATCAAAACCGCCACTTCCAGCTCGGGAGGAGACATTGAACTTGGATTGAATTTTCTAGGCCGTCGTGGGCCTGATTCGCACCGGGTCTGGCGCTCGGAGGATAAGGCAGTCGAGCTGCTGCACACCCGGCTGGCGATCGTGGACTCTGACCCGCGAGCGACTCAGCCGATGCTGGATGAAGCGCGCGGGCTCGTACTGATCTTCAACGGCGAGATCTACAATTTCCGCGAACTGCGCCGTGAACTCGCGGCCTACCCTTTCCGCACCGAGTCTGACACGGAAGTCATTCTCGCGGCCTACGCGCTGCATGGTGTGGAGGGTTTTTCCCTGCTGAAAGGCATGTTTACCCTGTCGCTGGTGGACACTCGAGCCCGGCGGATCTGGCTGGCCCGCGATACCGTGGGGAAGAAGCCGCTCTATCTGGCAAGGTGGGAGGGGCAGGTCTGCTTCGGCTCCAGTCTTCAGGCGATGTCGCTCGTCTGTGGAGGTACTCGGAGTGTGTCTCAGGTGGCGGCAGACAGCTATTGGAGAGAAGGCTTTATTCGCCCGGATCTAGCGGTGTGGGAAGAGGTGAAGCCTGTGCTGCCCGGAGAGATCGTGGAACTGGACTGGGCAGGGAACGAAGTCAGCCGCCGTCGTCAGTGCCCGAAGCCGGAGCGAGTGTATGACGGGGAGAATTTCGACGAAGTGGTGCGAACTCTCGACGGTCTCCTGGAGCGTGCGGTGAATCGTCGCCTGCAGGACAATCCCAGCCCGGCGGTGCTCTGCTCAGGAGGGATCGACTCCACGGTGGTGACGATGATGGCCGCCCGCATCGAAAGGCGCGGAGGACTGGAGAGACCGCTCAAGGTGCTGACGCTGGGGGCGCTGGTGCCGCTCACCAATGATGAGCGCTATGCGCGCTATGCAGCTTGGCGCCTCGGGAAGAAGATCGAGGTCATCAGGCCTGAACTCCGCGCCCTCTCCTCGTCGATCATCGACTGTCTCGACATTCAGGATGAGCCCCTGGGCATGATCTCATTCTTCCCCTTGTGGCGTTTGGTGCATGCGGTCTCTGATCATAGCCTGATCTTGATCTCTGGAGAGGGGGGCGATGAATTTTTCCTCGGTTATTCGACTCCGCAACGCTGGCTTCATGAGGAGATGGCGGCGAGTGCCGACCCGGATGCAAGCTGTGGTGTTCATGTCCCCTGCGGGCCGGAACTGCCGTCATGGATGAGTGCCTGGGGCCGATCCATGTCCACGGACCATCTGGTGGGGCACTCTTTCACCAAAGTGGACCGGGCCTCGGCTGAGCAGGGTGTGGAAATGCGGTGCCCGCTACTGGACTGGGATCTCGTATCCTACGCACGCAGTCTGCCCTACTCGATGCTGGCGGTGGACCCGGTGCTGAAGCCTCTGCTCAAGCGCCTGCTGCATGGCTGGCCGTCCTGGTTCGTCCAGCGTCCGAAGCTCGGCTTCACCATGAATCTGCGCTACCTCTGGCTGGTGGCGAACTACTCCGGCCTGCGGGAGGCGATCCTCGTGGAAAGTCAGGAACGCTTCGCAGAGCACTTGCCACCAGTCCTTTGCAAGAAAGCCTCAGCCTGGACTGCCCGTGAAATCTTCCAGCATTTCCCTGTGGTATGGAAGCTCCTGGCGTGGAGCCGTTTCAAGACTCGTAACCGCCTCTGAGTGAGTCAGGAACACTGATGGGAAAGCTGCTCAAAATCGGCATTGGCGTCCATGGGCGCTTTCATGCTTTTGGTCTGGCGGCGGGCCTGCTGGAACTGGGGCATGACGTGACGGTGTTCACCAACTATCCGGCCTTTATCGCTGCTCGTTTCGGCATTCCTGCAGCACGGGTGCGTGGGTTTCCCCTGCATGGAATGGCGGTGCGTCTGGCTGAAAGGCTGCGTCTTTTCGAGAAGGTGCCCGGTCTCGATGGGCTCATGCATGGCTGGTTTGGCTCCTGGCTGGCACGCCGTCTCACCGCTGAGCGCTGGGATGCCACCTACACCTGGAGCAGTGTGTCCAAAGAGTATCTGGAGCGTGAACGTGTGTCCGGAGCGCGGCTCGTGGCTCGTGGTTCCACGCACATCCGAAAGCAATGGCATCTCCTGCATGAGGAAGAGGCCCGCACCGGATGCGCCATCGGCAAACCCAGTGAGGCCATCATGCGCCGGGAGGAGCGCGAGTATGCTCTCGCTGATGCCATCATCGTCCTCTCCAGCTTCTCCAGACAGACTTTCCTCGAAGCCGGGTTGCCGCCAGAAAAAGTGCGGCTCATGGTCTCCGCCGTGCATGTGGCTGACTTCGCCGCCACACCCGGAATCGTTCAGGCACGGCAGCAGAGGCTGCTCTCCGGTGCACCTCTGCGAGTGCTGAACGTGGGCACCTTTTCCCATCGCAAAGGCGCTCTCGACCTCGTCGCGATGGCTGATGCACTGCCGCAGGATCGTTTTCAGTTTCGCTTCGTCGGCACGGTGGCCAATGAAGCGGCACCCTTGGCTGAAAAAGCACGAGGGAGAATCGAGTTCATCCCGCGAGTTTCCCAAAGTGAATTGCAGGATCACTACGCCTGGGCGGATGTGTTTGTCCTGCCCTCCATCGAAGAAGGCCTCGCTGCCGTGCTTCCCCAGGCTGCAGCGGCAGGATTGCTCGTGCTAGCCACCCCGAATTCCGGTGCTGCGGATGTCATGCGTGATGGTGAGGGTGGTTGGATTCTTCCCGCTCGAGATGCCGCAGCCTTGGCGCAAAAACTTTGCTGGATCGAGTCTCACAGATCCGAAGCCGCCGACATGCTGTGCCAGTCAGACCCTATGACTGATTCGCGTGACTGGCAGGATGCGGCGGCAGATTTTGTGCAGCATTGCAGACAGGTCGGCAGCAGTCACGGACGGTCTGTCTGAGCACTCTGCCCCGTCCTATTTCGATTAGAGCACGGGAAAAGCAGATTGCCCTTTTCCCGCCAAACCCGTACCGTCCGCATCTTCCCAATTTTCTCCTGATGCTCCCCATCTCCAAGGAATCCCTCCAAACGCTGCTCTACATATGGGCAGGTTTAAGCTTCATCCTGCTATTGGCCACATGGTACAGCAAGCGGCCTGGAGTGGGTCTGCCCCTCTGCTACGCTTTCGCGACATCGCTCCTTTATGTGCCTGGAGCCATCGCCTATGCCATGCCGGGTTATCAGCCAAAATCTCAAGTCCTGATCGACAATCAAGCCTCTCTGAAGGCGACTCAGATGGGCTTTGAAATCACCACCATTGGATTGCTTGGGCTCGTGCTCAGTTGGTTTTTTGCGACTCCATGCATCGGCACCAAAGTTCGTCTTCAGGCGCTGCGCCTGATGCCCGTCATCAACTCGAAACTACCGGGGACTCTCCTGGTCATGTCTCTTCTTTTCTTCTTTGTGCTAACCCCCGTGATGCGCTTGATCCCAAGTCTTGGCAGTATCGGCTCATCGGGAGTGTCACTCTCGATGGTGGCTGTCTGCGCTGCTTGCTGGCAGGCGTGGATAGCTGGGGATCGTGTGCGCTTTTACTGGTGGCTGATCGGCTCCTCCATCGCCTTCCCTTTCATCACCCTCATTTTCCTCGGATTCATGAGTTTCGGCACGGCCAGTGTGATTACGGTCTGGATGTTTGTAATGTCCTTCTACCGTCCCAGGTGGCTGGCCATTGTGGTGCTCTTTTTTTTCATGTATGGCGGTATGTCCGTCTATGTGAACTACATGCGCGAACGCAATGCCATCCGCGAATCGGTGTGGAGCCAGCAGCAGATGTCTTCGCGTTTTGATCAGATCGCCAATCTGGCAACTAACTTCGAACTGTTGGATCTCACGAACAACTATCATCTGGAGGCCTTGGATATTCGGCTGAATCAAAATCATCTCGTCGGCGTGAGTGCGGGCTACATTGGGCGCGGGAGAGTTGAGTTTGCCAGGGGATACACCCTCTGGGTGGCCGCCACCGCGTGGATTCCGCGTGTTCTATGGCCGGACAAACCGAGCATGGCGGGCTCCAGCGGCATGGTGGCTCACTTCACAGGTCTGACCTTCCCCAAAGGAACCAGCGTGGGCATCGGGCACATCATGGAATTCTTCATCAATTATGGCCGCTGGTGCGTGTTTACCGGCGTGTTCGTGATCGGGTTCATGTTGCGTTGGTTTGATCTGCGCGCCGGGCAATACCTCGCCTCTGGAGACTACTGGAGTTTTGGGCGGTGGCTTTTGCCCGCCACAGGATTGCTCAATGTCGCGGGCAACGTCGCCACTGCTGTGGCGAGCATGGCTGCCGCCTTTGTGTTCGTCACTGCCATTCACCGGGTTTTCTTCGCTGCCTATTACACCACGGCCGAGGATGCCGCCCGGGCAGGAACTCCTCCTCTTGCCCGTCCCTGGGCGGTGAGGCGTGGCCACTCGCGTCGAGCCTAGTTTTCCCAATACCCAGACCGCGCCCAAGCGTGGCAGCCCGTTTCACCATGTCTCGTACAGCTCCAATCCTGACCCTGCGCAAAAAACTCCTCTTTGCCGCCGCCGCCATTGCCATCATCATCGTCGGGCTGCTCCTCGCTGGGGAGATCGCCGCTCGGGTGGTCATGCATATGAAGCATGGCGTGCCCGGCAAGAGCTACGGTATTTACGTGGGGGACGCGGAGCTCGGTGCTACTCATCGGCCTCACGGTTACAACTCGAACAGCATCCTCAATAACTTCGGCCTGCGTAATCGTGAGGACGTGCCGGACGTCAAGCCCCCAGGCTCCACCCGCATCTACTGCTCAGGCGGCTCCACCACGTTCTGCTACAATCTCGAAACGGACGACGCCTGGCCCACGGTGCTGCAAAACAAGCTCCGTCAGCTTTCCGGCCACGAGAAGGATCAGGTGCTTAATGGCGGACAAATCTGCTTCTCCCTCTGCCATGAGTTCATTCTGGGAAAGAGGGTCATCCCACAGCTTAAACCTGATGTCGTCGTCATCTTCACCGGCGTGAACGAAGGCATGTCGGCGGAGCAGTTTGAAAACAACGAACCAGGGGCTCTGGATCGCCTGCTCAAGGAGAAGAAGTGGGGCGAGCCCGCGAAGAAACTCGACCAAGCCCGCTTCTGGAAGCGCAACAGCGCCTTGGTCCGTGTTTGGGATTATTACATCAAGCGCATGTTCGAGCAGCAGGCGACCGCCGCCTACCACGTCGAAGACATCGTGGAGCGTCCGGTGAATCACCCCTCCCAGCATCCCTATGTCATGGCGAATTTGGATCACTCCCTCCGCGCCTACATCGCCTTCATCCGTGAACAAGGGGCCACGCCTGTGGTCCTTCGTTTTGGCGACAATGGCGACAACGATTGGTACAAGCGCTTCGGCATTCGTGAATGGCGCGAGCGAGTAGCTCAGATCGCGCGTGAAGAAGGCGTCGCCGTCTGCGATGCCGCGTCTGTCATCGAAGCTCATCCGAAACGCAAAGAGTGCTTCATCTCCTCCGGCGTCCACGTCACCAGCCTGGGTGCTGATGTGATGGCCGAGGAGTTGAAAAAGACCCTTCTTTCCCTCCCTGCTTCGAAGTCGAGCGCACCAGTCGCTCCTTGATTTTTCCCATGCCTACGATCCTCGGTATTTCCGCCTTCTATCACGACAGTGCCGCCGCCTTGGTGGTCGATGGTGACATCGTCGCCGCAGCGCAGGAAGAGCGCTTCACCCGCATCAAGCACGACCACGAGTTCCCCACGAATGCGGTCGATTACTGCCTGCGCGAGGCTGGACTCACGCCGGAGCAGATCGACTACGTGGTCTTTTACGACAAGCCGCTGCTCAAGTTCGACCGCCTGCTCGAAACCTACCTCGCCTATGCACCTGCCGGGCTGCGTTCGTTCATGATGGCCATGCCGCTTTGGCTGAAAACAAAACTCCATCTCCCGCGCGAGATCCGCAAGGCGCTCAAAGGCCGCTATAAAAAGCCCATCGCCTTCACCAGCCATCACGAGTCCCACGCAGCCAGCACCTTCTTCCCATCGCCGTATGATGAAGCCGCCATCCTCACGCTTGATGGAGTGGGCGAGTGGGACACCGCCACCATCGGCCACGGCAAGGGGAACAAGATCAAGCTGATCAAAGCCCTGCACTTCCCACACTCGCTCGGTCTGCTCTACAGCGCCTTCACCTACTTCTGCGGCTTCCGCGTGAACTCCGGTGAGTACAAGCTCATGGGCCTCGCCCCCTATGGTGAGCCCAAGTATGCGGACCTCATCCTGGAGAAACTCATCGACCTCAAAGCCGACGGCTCCATGGCCATGGACATGAGCTATTTCAGCTTTTGCGAAGGCCTCACCATGACCTGCGACAAGTTCGCCGAACTCTTCGGCGGCCCTGCCCGCAAGGCCGAGAGCGCCATCACCCAGCGTGAGATGGACCTCGCCGCCTCCGTGCAAAAAGTCACCGAAGAAGCTGTCCTGCGCATGGCGCGTCATGCCAAAGAACTCACTGGGGCGAAGTATCTATGCCTCGCTGGTGGTGTCGCGCTGAACTGCGTCGCCAATGGCAAACTGCTCCGCTCTGGCATCTTTGAGGACATCTTCGTCACTCCCGCTTCCGGTGATGCTGGTGGCGCTCTCGGTGCGGCGCTCTTCACTCACTATCATTTGCTGGACAACCCGCGCTCACCCGGCGGACGGGATTCCATCAAAGGCTCACTCCTCGGCCCGAAATGGTCGAACACCGAGGTCCGCGCCTTCCTTGATGAGCGGAAGATCACTCACACCTACTTTGAGGCCGAGCCCGAGCTTCTTCAAAACGTCGCCAGCCACATGGCCGCAGGCAAAGTCGTTGGCTGGTTCCAGGGGCGCATGGAGTTCGGCCCGCGAGCACTTGGCTGCCGCAGCATCATCGGTGATCCGCGCAATGTGCAGATGCAGTCGCAGATGAACGTGCGTGTGAAGTTCCGCGAGTCCTTCCGCCCCTTCGCCCCCTGCGTGCTGCGTGAAGATGTGCAGGACTACTTTGACCATGATCGCGACTCCCCCTACATGCTCATGGTGGCTCCGGTGAAAAAGGAACTGCACATCGATCTCGCGCCCGAGCAGGCCGCGCTCATGAAGGACCCTGATCTGCGCAAGCGCGTGAACGTCCCGCGCTCCACCATCCCCGCCGTGACCCATGTCGATATGAGCGCCCGCGTGCAGACCGTGGATGAAGAGCGCCATGGTCGTTACTATCGCCTCATCAAGGAGTTCAAGCGCCAGACCGGCTGCTCCGTCATCATCAACACCAGCTTCAACGTGCGTGGCGAGCCCATCGTTTGTTCGCCCGAGGACGCCTACCGCTGCTTCCTCGCCTGCGACATGGATGTACTCGTGCTGGAAAACGCCGTTCTGCTTCGCGAAGACCAGCCGCAACTCGATGAAGCGACGCGGAAGAAGTACATGGAGAGCTTCAGTCTGGATTAAACATGGGCAAAGTCCGCGCCATGATCGCGAAGGCGGCACTCGTTGCCGTGACTCTCGTGATCGCCCTACTCATCGGCGAGTTCGCCGTGCGCTGCATCGCTCCGCAAAACCTCAGCGGCGCCTGGCGTGTCACTTCACCCGCAGGAAACCGCATCAACGACGCAGGCCGAGTCGCCCAGCATCAGTTTGGCGAGCGCGTCGTCAGCTACCGGATCAATGATCAACACCTGCGCGGAGGTCCTCTCGGCCATGGCAAGCCTCGCGTTCTCTGCGTGGGCGACTCATACACCTTCGGCTGGCTCGTGGAAGAGGAGAGATGCTTCGTCTCACAGCTCGCCGCACGCGCCAAGAACTGCGAGTTCCTCAATGGCGGTGCCGGAGGCTGGGGCACGGCGCAGTATGTCTCATTCGTCGAGGAGTTTGGTCAAACCTTGGCTCCCAGAGCCGTCGTCGTCTTTCTGAACTTCGATGACATCCGCCGCAGCCAAGAAGGTGGACTTTGGACCTGGCAGGATGAAGCCACACTCAAGCCAGCACCACGCCAAAACTCCGAGCGACTGCTCAAGCAGATCGTCAGAAAGCTGCCGGCCTATCAATGGATGCTGGAGCACTGCCACCTCCTCCAACTTGCCCGACGTGCAGCCCTCAATGCTGGACACGAGTCTGCTCCAGCCGCATCACCCGATGAGAAAGCTGTCACCGATGGAGTTCGCCTAGCCCAGGCGCTCTTCACTCGATTGAATCGATGGTGCCAGCAGCATCAAGCCAAGCTCATCGTCATCAACGTCGGTCTCGGCGAGGTTCATTGGTCGCCAAAGATCGGAGACAAAGAAGACGACATGAACCGCGCCTTTGTCACCGCCGCACCGGCCTTCTTCGCCAGCCTCGGTGTGCCCTTCGTGGACATGTCTGCTGAGTTGAAAGCCGCCGCCAAAGGTGACCTCGCCCCCTTCCGCATTCCCGTGGATCTGCATTTCAATGAAGCAGGCCACGCCCTTTTTGCCGACATCACCTGGCCTCATCTCAGTCCCTTACTTGAGCCTCTCGCTGCCTTGCGTTCTGATTAAACTCCGCCCACATTTCCAACCGTGATCAATCCATTCAAAGAAGTAAACTGGAACCCCGACACTGCCGAGCGTCGCTCGTTCGGCAAAAGCCTCATCATCGGCTTCCCGTGCCTTGCGCTCTTCTGGCTCATCATCGGCAGATACAGCTCTGGAGAATGGCATCTGGAAACCGCAGCGAAAGTTGCTGGCATCGGTGCAGGCCTGGGGGTGCTGTTTTTCATCCTGCCCGTCATCGCCCGGCCCTTCTATGTCGTGTGGTATTGCTTCGCTTGCTGCATCGGCCTCGTGATGGGGAATGTCATCCTCTCTGCTGTTTACTACATTTTTGTCACCGGTCTCGGCTTGATCCTCCGAGCCTGCGGGAAGAAGCCCATCCGCAAGACTCTCGACAAAGAAGCCACCACCTACTGGCTCGATGCCGGTCAGCCGACCGATCCCCGCCGCTACTTCCATCAATTCTAAACCCCAAGCCATCCGCCATGAGTGAAGATAAAAACAACGCCTTCGAACAAGCTGGAAAGTCCGGCCAATCCGGCCTGATCTCCGAGTTCGTCCACTTCCTGAAGCACAACAAAAAATTCTGGCTCATCCCATTGCTTCTCGTGCTGCTGAGCATCGGCCTCCTCCTCATCCTCGGAGGCACCGCAGCAGCTCCATTCATCTACACGCTCTTCTGATCCAGTGATGACTGGCAGATCCGGCAGCGCATGAAATCCATCCACCTCTGGGTCAGCGGCATCGAGGAAACTGGAGGCATCCAGCATTACTCCGCCTGCTGCGTGCAGGCGCTGCGTGAGATCTACCCGCAGGCTCGACTGCGCATCTTCAGCAAGAACGATGCGCAGTCCGACCCAGACACCGGGCTTCATGCCTTTGGTCGCTGGCGTGGGAAACTGCACACACTCGCCTTTGCCGCTGCTGGACTTGCGTGGGCGCTGCGAGAGCGACCTGATTTCATCTTCGCCACTCATCCGCATTTCATGAAGGCGCTGGCACCGCTCACCCGACTCGGCATTCCCTGTCTCACCGCCGCGCATGGTATCGAGACATGGGGACTGATGGGCGGACGCTTCGGCGCAGCTCTTCGTCAGGCCACGGGCATTTTGCCAGTGAGTGCTTTCACTCGTGATGTCATCCACCGAGAGGCTCACGTGCCCATGTCTCGGATGCGTGTCGTGCCAGATACCTTTCGTGAGGAAAACTTCACCCCAGGGCCGAAGTCAGCTGCATTGCTCCAGCGCTATGGTTTGAAGCCAGATCAGCCCGTCATCCTCACCGTAGGACGACTCTCGGCCAGCGAGCGCTACAAAGGTCAGGACCAAGTGCTGCGGGCGATGCCATCCTTGGTCCGCGAATTGCCTGATCTGCATTACATCATCGGTGGCCGTGGCGACGATGAGCCGCGTCTCCGCCAGCTCTGCGCTGAGCTGGGCCTGGAGAAGCACGTCACCTTCACCGGCTTCATTCCCGAAGCCGAACTCGCCGACCACTACCGCCTTGCCGATCTTTATGTCATGCCGAGCACAGGCGAAGGATTCGGCATCGTCTATCTCGAATCCCTTGCCTGTGGTCGCCCATGCCTCGTCGGAAATGCGGACGCTTCACCTGAGGCCATCGACCACGGCAGGCTTGGATTCATCGTCCCGCCGCGAGACATCGCCCAGATTGCATCCGCCATTCTGAGCTTCTTCCGCCGTCAGCATGACAAACCCTGGCTGCATGAGCCGGAGACGCTGCATCGTGAAGTGGTGAAGCTTTACGGGCAGCAAGCCTTCCGTGGCTACTTGCAGCAGGCTTTGCGCGAGCTGCTACCCTCCTAAACTCATGTGTGGCATCGCTGGCATCCTCAAAAGCTCTCCTGACGCGGATGTGCTGCGGCAGCGGCTGTTTCGGATGCAGATCGCGCTGCATCATCGAGGGCCGGATGACTCGGGGCTTTGGCTGAATTCGAAGGGCAGTATCGGGCTGGCGCATACGCGGCTGTCCATTCTCGATCTCTCGCCGGGGGGGCATCAGCCGATGGTTTCCCGTGATGGTCGGCGGGCCATTTGCTTCAATGGGGAGATCTACAACTTCCGCGAGCTGCGTGCTCGACTGGAGCGTCGCGGCATCAGCTTCCGCACCCAATCCGACACGGAGGTGCTGCTCCGCCTCTATGAAGATGAAGGCGAGGCAATGGTGGAGAGATTGCGCGGCATGTTCGCCTTCTGTATTTGGGATGAGGACAAGCAGCAGGCGCTGCTGGCGCGTGATCCGCTCGGTATCAAACCTCTCTATTTTCATGAAGCGGCAGGCTCGCTGGCCTTCGCGTCTGAGCTGCGACCGCTGACCACCAGCGGCCTCTTCCAGCCCACGCTGGATGCCGCCGCTGTGCAGCGCTATTTCGAGACAGGCACGGTGCCGGAGCCGATGACTTTGGTGAATGAGGTGCGGATGCTGGATGCGGGGCATCTCGTGATATGGAAACCGAACGCAGAGCCTGTGTGCCGACCATTTTGGCAGCTCGATTTCAACTTCAGCACCGCCATCGCAGATCCCGTGGCTCACACGCGTGAGGCTTTGATTGATAGCGTGCGGCATCACTTCGTCAGTGATGTGCCGGTGGGTATCTTCCTGAGCGGTGGCATCGACTCCACAGCGCTGCTGGCTTTAGCGAATGAGACCGGGCATCAGGGCATCCGCACCTTCTCCATCGCCGTCGATGACGAGGCGGCGGACGAGAGCGCCATCGCCCGACGCACGGCGGAGCATTTCGGCTCGGAGCATCATGAGATGCGGCTGGATGCTGGCGTGGCGCGTGGGCTCTTCGAGCGCTTCCTCGGGCACCTCGACCAACCGACCATCGACGGATTGAACACGTTCACCGTCTCCTCGCTGGCCCGAGAGCATGGCATGAAGGTCGTGCTCAGTGGTCTCGGGGGCGATGAGCTGTTCGGCGGCTACTCCAGCTTTACGAAGATCCCGAAAATGCTCCGCTGGCATCCCATCCTGCGGCGGCTTCCCGGCATGATGGGCCTGCTGCCGTATGGCAAGCCGCAGCATCGTCGGCTGGCGGACTTCCTGCGTTCTCCAGGGGCGGTGGAGGATGCGTTTGGCGCGCTTAGGGGGATTTTCTCGAAGGGGGAGGCGGAGGTTCTCACGCGGTGGATTTCGGGAAGTGGTTCTCAGTTCTCAGTTCTCAGTTCTCAGTTGGATCAGACAACAGAGAACAGCGAACCGGGAACAGCGAACCGCATCAGCGAACTCGAACTCACCCGCTACATGCGGAACCAGCTTCTGCGTGACAGCGATGTCATGAGTATGGCACATGGCTTGGAGTTGCGGGTGCCTTTCGTGGACCGAATGCTTGTGGAGCAGGTAACTCAGATCCCAGCGGCACAGCGGATGCGCGGACACAAAGCGCTGCTGACGGATGCCGTGCCGGAGGTGCCGGAGTGGGTGGTGAATCAGAAGAAGCGGGGATTTCTCTTCCCGTATCAAAAGTGGCTCGGCAGCGAGTGGGGGGATGCTTTCAAAAAAGCCTCGGCTGGTGCGCCTGTCTCGATGCCGAACTGGTATCAGAAGTGGAGCGTCTTTGTGCTCCAGCATTGTCTCAAGAGTCTGGGGATTCGCTGATGAAGGTCCTGCATGTCATCCCATCGCTCTCGCCCTCGCAGGGCGGACCGAGCAAGGCGCTGCCTGAGATGGCGCGTGGGTTGGCGCAGGCTGGCGTGAGTGTGGATGTGGCATGCACGGATGATGATGGCACGGGTCGTCGGATCAGTGGCGTTACCCATGGTGTGCCCGTGACTCATGCGGATGGTTTTCGCGTGTTCTACTTCCCGAAGCAGACGGAGTTTTATAAAGTCTCGCTGCCACTGCTGCGCTGGCTTTGCCGTCATGCGCGGGAGTATGACGTGGTCCACATTCACACCGTCTTCTCCTTCTCCACACTGGCTGGAGCCTTGGCTGCCAGACTGGCTCGCGTGCCTTACATCGTGCGTCCGCTCGGTGTGCTGAATGCCTGGGGCATGAAGAATCGTCGCCGCTGGGTGAAGGCATTGTCCTTTGGCCTGCTCGACAAACCTGCGCTGAATCGCGCGGCGGCCATCCACTACACGAGTGATCAGGAAGCTGCCGAAGCTGCGCCTCTCGGGCTAACTCCGCCGCCTGTGGTGTTGCCGCTGGGCATTGATCTCACGAGCTTCAGCTCACTCCCACCGCGTGAAGCACTGGCTCGTGAATGGCCGCAGGCAGAGGGGAAGATGGTGATTTTGTTTCTCTCGCGTCTGGATGAAAAGAAGGGGCTGCCCGTCCTGCTGGAGGCTTTTGAAAAGGTTCATCGCGAGTGCCCGGAGACGCTGCTCATGGTGGCTGGTGATGGAGATGCGGCGCTTCAGCAATCATTGCAGCAACAATCGAAGCAGCTTGGCATCGAGCCGTCGGTCATTTGGACCGGGCATGTATCGGGCACACGGAAGCTGGCGGCTCTGGCTGGTGCTGATCTCTTCGTTCTGCCATCGCGTTCGGAGAATTTCGGCATCGCCCTTCTTGAGGCGATGGCTGCGGGGCTGCCCTGCGTGACGACTCCAGGCGTGGCTCTCGCTTGCGATGAAGTTTGCCGTGACGCAGTCATCCGCACGCCCGTGGATGATGCTGATACTCTTGCCCGCGAATGCGTGCGACTCATCAAAGATGGCAGCTTGCGGCACAGATTCTCCACCAGTGCGCGTGCGGCGGCGCAAAATTACTCTAGCGAAGTCATGGCAGTGCGACTGCTGAAGCTCTACGATCAACTTTCCTCTTCCCAAACCAATCACGCATGAGCATTGAAGGCAGCGACTACCAGTTTCACGATTCCCAGGCATCCCACATGCATCGCCACTTCATGCCGCATGTCTTTGACCTCGTGGGTGAGATCAAGCCGGGATTGCGTGTGTTGGATGTGGGCTGCGGCAATGGCTACACCTGCGGGCAATTCCTTGCGAAGGGCTGCGAGGTCACGGGCATCGACCTCAGTCTTTCGGGCATTGAGATCGCGCGGCGTTCGCATCCAGGCGCTCGCTTTGAGGTGATGGGAGCCGATGACCACATCCTGGAGAACCTTGGTGTGGAGCCCTTTGATGTGATCGTGAGCACGGAGGTCGTGGAGCATCTCTACGCACCGCGTCCTTATGTGAAGGGTGCCTTTGCCGCGCTGAAACCGGGCGGTCGGTTCATCTGCACCACGCCTTATCACGGTTACTTGAAGAACCTCGCCATCGCCCTCACCGGCGGCTGGGACAAGCATTGGGACCCGCTTTGGGATGGTGGCCACATCAAGCTCTGGAGCCGCGCGACGCTGTGGAAGCTGCTGTCCGAGGCTGGTTTTCAAAACATGCAGTTTCGTGGTGCCGGACGTCTGCCCTGGCTGTGGATGACCATGATCGTCAGTGTGGACAAACCCAAGGCATGAAGCTCGATGACATCACGCCCCTCGTCCTCACCTACAATGAGGCTCCGAATCTGTCGCGCACACTGGCGCGGCTGACCTGGGCGCGTGAAGTCGTGGTGTTGGACAGCGGCAGCACGGATGCTACGCATGAGATCGCGGCGCAGTTTCCGAATGTGCGCTTTGAAGTCCGCGCCTTCGATGATCACACGACGCAGTGGAACTTCGGCGTGGATGCCTGCCGCTCCGACTGGGTGCTGGCGCTTGATGCGGATTATGTCCTTGGCGTGGGTTTTGAAGTGGAGTTGAAGC
>NZ_JBILYB010000153.1:0-13996 GCF_044378005.1 Prosthecobacter sp. | reverse complement strand
CTTCGGTGCGTTTGGGGCTTCCTTGCCGGAGTCGAGGTGATGCTTCTCGCGCTTCTTGGCGGCTTCTTCGAGGCGCTTGTTATCCACGTCCACGAGGGCCACGATGGTGTGGTCGAGGGTCACACCCTGGGTGTCGGACTGGCCTTTGCCATTGGCTCCGATGACAGCAATGCGCAGCTTCTTGCCAGCAGCATTCTGACCTTTGAGGAGGAGATTCGGACCGACGAAGGTTCCGGCGGCGAGGCCTGCCGTGCGGCCCAGGAAATGACGGCGAGAGATGATGTTAAGACCCATGGGGTGTTTGTTCTTTGGTTGTGGTTTTTGGGGGACGAGTCAAACGCAGAGCCCGACTCGAAATTACGCTCAGATGCTAGGTGGCCTGCATTTCTGTGGCAAGGATGCTTTGCAGCGAATCTCGCGGCCTTTTCATGCACTCAGACTTTGCCGTTCTTGGTGATCTGCCGACTGGCCCGTTCCAGAGTCCGCCGTTCTTCGTCGGTCAGGCTGTTGAAGCCGAAGTCATTGATCTTATCCAAGATAGGGTCCACCTCGTGGCGCATCAGGTCCACCACCGGGTCTTTGCGTGGATTGTCACGGCGGATCGCCTCCTCATCGAGTTCCACCACTGGCACTCGGCGACGTGTGCTGGTCATCGCAGGATGGCGGGCAGGTTTGAAGGTGGTGCCTGGGAGCTCGAAGTTTGCCGACAGGCCTCCATAGCCGAGCATCCGGGCGTAATACCAGCCCGCAATGGCTCCGCCAAAATGCGCGAGATAGGCCACCGGAGCCCCACCGCCTGAAAGCCAGCCTGGCAGCGCGTGTACGAGTCCGAGACAGCCGAGGGCGAGGTTCGAGATCAGCATGAATTTCGCCAGCCCCCAGAGCCGGAAACGCACCGGGATGACGAACATCAGCATCAGGTAGATTTCTTCCTCCGGCATTGCCACCGCGTAGGCGAGCAGCAGGCCGAGGATGGAGGCAGACGCTCCCAGCAGATACGCATCAGGCTGGCGGGCGATGTAAGTGCTCAGCACGATCTGCAAAGCTGCACCGATGAGGCCCGACAGGATGTAAATAATCGCAAAGTGTCGCGAGCCATACAAGTCCTGCACCCGCTTCCCGGCGAACCAGAGCATCATCATGTTCAGCAGGATGTGCCCCACGCTGCCATGCACAAACATGTAGGTGAAAGGCGTCCAGACTTCGCCACGAGACAGGCTTTCGATGCTGACACCTCCTGCCGGAGTGAAACGCCCCTGCACATCCATCGCAGATCCCCATTGCACGACGAAGACCACGATGTTCGTCCAAAAGAACCAGTGAAATGCGGAGATGCTACGCAGCCTCTCACCGAACGTGGGAGGCTCGTCTCGCATGTAATCGCGGTCATATAGGGCCATGGCGCGCAGAGTCTAAAGCCACACGGAAGCCACGCGAGGCTTTTTTGCCCTCATCTCCAGCATTCCCCAAACCCTCACCGCGCCTTGACGTGGCGTGCCTCCGCAGCAACCCTCCGCCCCCATGTCCGAAGCCGCTCCTGCCACGCCCGCCTCCCTTGATTTCATCCGCGAAATGATCGCTGCCGATGTTTCGGCAGGCCGCAATGGCGGGCAGGTCATCACCCGTTTCCCCCCGGAGCCCAATGGCTACCTCCACATCGGTCACGCGAAGAGCATCTGCCTGAACTTCGGCCTCAGCCAGGAATACGCCCCGAACTCCCGCTGCCACCTCCGCTTTGACGACACGAACCCCACTAAGGAAGAGGTCGAGTATGTCGATAGCATCATGGAAGACGTGCGGTGGCTCGGCTTCGACTGGGGCACGCACCTCTTTTATGCCAGCGACTACTTTGAAAAGCTCTACGGGTTCGCCGTGCAGCTCATCGAGAAAGGTCTCGCCTATGTCGATGACCAGACGCCGGAGCAGATCCGCCAGACTCGCGGCACACTCACCTCACCGGGCGAGCACAGCCCGTTTCGTGATCGCAGCGTGGAGGAAAACAAAGAGCTCTTTGCCCGCATGAGGGCAGGGGACTTCAAGGAAGGTGAGCGCGTCCTGCGTGCGAAGATCGACATGGCATCGCCGAACATGAACCTGCGCGATCCCATCATCTACCGCATCCTCCACGCGCATCATCACCGCACGGGAGATGCGTGGTGCATCTACCCGATGTATGACTACGCGCATCCGCTGAGCGATGCCATCGAGGGCATCACGCACAGTCTTTGCACGCTGGAGTTCGAGCACCACCGCCCGCTCTACGAATGGCTCATCAACAGCGTCGATGGCCTCCCCGGCGCGCCGTATCAGCGCGAGTTCGCCCGCCTGAACCTCACCTACACCGTGATGAGCAAGCGCAAGCTCCTCCGCCTTGTCAAAGACGGCCTCGTCCATGGCTGGGACGATCCGCGCATGCCCACGATCAGCGGCATTCGTCGCCGTGGCTACACGCCTGCGGCCATTCGTGCTTTCTGTAAAGGTGTCGGCCTGACCAAATATCCGTCTTTGACGGAGCTGAACTTCCTGGAGCACTACGTCCGCGAAGATCTGAACAAGATCGCCCTCCGCGTCTATGCCGTGCTGAAGCCCATCAAGGTCGTGCTCACGAACTACCCCGAAGGCCAGAGCGAGACCCTCGAAGTCCCGAACAACCCCGAGAACGAAGCCGACGGCAAACGCCAGGTCCCTCTCAGTCGTGAGATCTTCATCGACGCCGAAGACTTCATGGAGACACCCGTGCAAGGATTCCATCGCCTCGTCCCTGGGGGTGAAGTCCGCCTCAAATACGCCTTCTGCATCATCTGCCAAGAAGTGATCAAAGACACCGCCGGGAACATTACCGAACTCCACTGCACCTACGATGACGCCACCCGCCACGGTGCCAAGCCCGTCGGTCGCCCGAAGGTCAAAGGCACCATCCACTGGGTCAGCGCCGAGCACGCCGTCGATGTCGAACTGCGCCTCTACGACAAGCTCTTCACTGTCGAACAGCCCGACGAGCAGGCCGGAGAGGATGGCGACTTCGCCCAGTTCCTCAATCCCGCCTCTTTCGAGACCGTCACTG
The DNA here is from genome assembly GCF_044378005.1 of Prosthecobacter sp. Lineage (GTDB taxonomy): Bacteria > Verrucomicrobiota > Verrucomicrobiia > Verrucomicrobiales > Verrucomicrobiaceae > Prosthecobacter. The sequence goes on along the minus strand of NZ_JBILYB010000153.1, from coordinate 10,932 downwards.
CCAAGATCGAGCCTTCCATCCTGGAAGCCCAGCCCGGCAGTCATTATCAGTTCGAGCGCGTTGCCTACTTCTTTGCCGACCCCAAAGACAGCCAGTCCGGCAAACCCGTCTTCAATCGCACCGTGCAGCTCAAAGACGGCTTCGTGGTGAAAAAGTGACATGCACGGCCCCGGCCATCTCCTCGCGCGACTCATCACGTTTCACTGGCATGTCTTTGACTTAGCATAAGGGAGCCTTCATCTGCACCGAAGTAGGCTCCTAGGCCATGTCTTCAGCCCTGTTTGGCGGCGATGAGCACAGCTTCGAATGCCTCGGCCATTTTGCTGGCGCCGAACTCGCTGCGGACTCGGGCCATGCCCTGGTTGATGAGCTTTTCACGGAACTGGCTGTCCTGGAGGGTCGATTCGAGGGCATCGGCCAGGGATTTGACATCATCCGGCTCACAAAGCACGCCGCCCTGGGTGATCTCGATCAATTCGGGGAAGGCAGCATGACGTGGCTGCACGACGGGTACACCGCTGGCAATGGACTCAAGGATGTAGAGCCCGAAGGCTTCGCCGTACGTCGCAGGCACGGAGAAGACGGTGAGATCGCGGAAGAATTTGACCTTATCCGTGAAGTTGATGTTCGGGTGCCATTCGACGCGGCCTTCGCAGCCGGCGGCTTTGAGCTTGGCGCGCAGCCCGGCGAGGTATTTCTCGTCTCCCGCCGTCTTGGAGCCGCCGATTTTGAGCTTCAAGCGGGGCACACTGCCGCGCTGATGCAGGAGGATGTAGGCATCGACGAGCGTGGTCAGGCCTTTGCCATGAATCATGCGGGCAAAGTAACCGATGGTGGGCCAGTTTTGATCCGGCTTGGCGGCGGCGAAGGCGGTAAGTTCGAGCCCGTTGTAGACGACGGTCATTTTGCCTGCTGGTAGGCCGAGACGCTCGCGCATGTTGTCAGCATAATAGCGGCTGGCGGCGACGAAGTGGGTGACGTGCTGGGCGTTCTGGCGCATGGCTTCCCAGCATTGCTCGCGATACGGTTCGACGAGGGTGTCGAGGAAGGAGTCTTCCCCCTGCAAGGAAGCGACGACGGGGATGCCGAGATCACGCTCGATGACCGGGCAGAGGCCGAGCAGGAGGCCGTTGGAGAGGGAGATGACGTCGGGCTTCACCTCGTTCTTGATCCAATCGAGAGCGCGCCGCCATTCGGGCCACTGATTTCCCTCCTCACCTGCCAGGGCACCGAGAGTCATGCGCCCGAGATCACGGGGGCTCGTCATGCTGATGAAGCCACCGGCGTAGCGGAGGAGAGCGGGGCGATTTAGCCAACTGAGCAGGAAGTGCGGGACATAGCGCAGCCAGGGCATCTTTTCCTGGAGGTAAAGCGAGACGCCACCCACCTGCACGGGAATCTCAGGATTGCTCACCTCACGGTCGGTCACCAAGGGAAGGTAAAGGGGGGCCATGATGGCATCGTGACCGCGGGAGCGCAGGGCACGGATCAGGGCATGGTCCCGGAGACAACTGCCGCAGTGAAAACTGCCGGTTCCGGGAGTGAGATGGAGAATTCGCATGAGGGGGGAGGCGATGCTTAACGCACCCGTTACGCCGGGGCAAGTGATGTGGAGGCTTTCAAGGTCAGGAGGCACGGATTGTCTGCGCTGCAAAAGCGCCCCTTGCCTCGCCCCGATTCCACTCCTTTACTCCGCCCCTCCCGAATCCCTCATTTCCCACATGCCCATCGCCCGCGCCCTCCTTTCCGTCTCCGATAAATCAGGCCTGCTCGACTTCGCCAAAGGCCTCGCCGAACTCGGCGTCGAGCTGCTCTCCACCGGCGGTACGGCCAAGCATCTGAAGGACGCCGGGCTCGCCGTGATTGATGTCTCCGAATACACCGGCTTCCCGGAAATGTTCGACGGGCGAGTGAAAACACTGCACCCGAAAGTCCACGGCGGCCTGCTCCAGCGCCGGGACAATGACGAAGACAAGCGCAACGCCACGAAGCACAGCATCCCCACGATCGACCTCGTCATCGTGAACCTGTATCCCTTTGAGCAGACCGTGGCGAAGAAGGACGTCACTCTGGAGGAAGCCATCGAAAACATCGACATCGGCGGCCCGTCCATGCTCCGCAGTGCGTCGAAAAACCACCGCTGGGTCACCGTGATCTGTGATCCTGCCGACTACACCAGCGTCCTGGCCGAGATGAAGGAAAACGCTGGCGATACCACACTCGCCACCCGCGAACGCCTTGCCTGCAAGGTCTTCCAGCGCACCTCCAGCTACGATGCCGCCATCGCCAGCTTCCTCAATAAGGAGCAAGTCACGCAAAAGACCTTCTCCATCAGCCTGCCGCTCCACAGCGAACTCCGCTATGGCGACAATCCTCACCAGAAGACCGCCCTTTATGGCAACTTCAGCGACTACTTCACCCAGCTCCACGGCAAGGATCTGAGCTACACGAACGTGCTCGACATCCAGGCCGCCGCCGGACTCATCCAGGAATTCCGCCGCCCCTGCGTCTCCATCCTGAAGCACACGAACCCCTGCGGCGTTGGCTGTGCCGATGAAGATCTGCGCGAAGCCTGGACAAAGGCTTTCGAGACCGACAAACAAGCTCCCTTTGGCGGCGTGATCGTGATCAATCGCAGCATGACCCTCGGCCTCGCCAAGATCATCTCCGAGATCTTCACTGATGTCATCATTGCCCCTGACTACGATGCTGATGCGCGTGCGCTTTTGCAGAAGAAGAAGAACCTCCGCCTCATCCAGATGCTTCCCAGTGTGGCCGAGGCTCTGCGCCAACCGATCATCCGCAGCGCCCCTGGCGGCCTGATGGTCATGGACAGTGATCCCCGTGCTCTCGGTCTTGAAGACCTCGAAAGCAAAGTAAAGACCAAGCGCCCGCCAACCCGCGACGAGATCGAGGCCATGCGCTTCGCCTGGCGCGTGGTGAAGCATGTGAAATCGAACGCCATCGTCTTTGCCACTCACGACCGCACCCTCGGCATCGGTGCCGGACAGATGAGCCGCGTCGATAGCTGCCGCATTGCTATTTGGAAGGCCAAAGAAGCCGGACTCTCCCTCAGCGGCAGCGTCGTCGCCTCCGATGCCATGTTTCCCTTCGCCGATGGCCTCATCGCCTGCTCCGAAGCTGGTGCCACCGCAGCCATCCAGCCCGGCGGTTCCGTGCGTGATGAGGAGGTCATCGCCGCTGCCGACGAACGCAAGATGGCCATGATCTTCACCGGTCACCGCCACTTCCTGCATTGATCCTTTTTTGAATCTGCTCCCTACCGAGTCATGAAAATCGCGTTGGATGTGATGGGCGGCGACTTCGCCCCGCAAAACCCCATGGGCGGCGTGAAGCTGGCCCTCGAAAGCCTGCCGATCGACAAGATCTATCTCGTCGGTCAGCCGGAGGCTATCGAGCGCGAAATGAAGGCTCAGGGCATCCCTGCGAGCGACAAACTGGAGATCGTTTCCGCCATGCAGATCGTCGATATGCATGACAGCGGTCTCGATGCCGTGCGGAAGAAAAAGGACAGCTCCATCACACGCGCCGTCGATCTCGTGAAGGAAGGCAAAGCCGATGCTGTCGTCAGCGCCGGACACACCGGGGCCGCCGTCACCGCCAGCCTCATCAAACTGCGCACACTCCCGCACATTGAGCGCCCCGCCATCGCCGCCATCATGCCGAGCACCAGCCAGCATTGGGTGCTCATCGACGCCGGCGCGAATCCCGATAGCCTGCCCGAGCATCTCGTGCAAAACGCCATCATGGGCAGCGCTTATGCAAAGCACGTCCTGGGACGCAGTAATCCACGCGTTGGCCTCATGTCCAACGGCACCGAGGAAGAGAAAGGCAACGCCCTCTGCAAAGAGACCGGCAAGCTTTTGAAGAAGACCCCCGGCATCAATTTCATCGGCAACGTCGAAGGTCACGACCTCTGGGAAAACCCGCCCGATGTCGTCGTCTGCGACGGCTTCACCGGAAACATCATCCTCAAGACCTCCGAGGCCCTCGCCCACGCTATGTTCTCCATGATCAAAGGCGAGATCATGTCCACCATGCGAACTAAAATTGGCGGCATGTTGGCAAAGCCCGCCTTCAAAAACGTCCACAAGCGCACCAGTGCGGATGAATACGGCGGCATGCCTCTGCTTGGCTTGAATGGCATCACCATCATCTCCCACGGCAGCGCTAGCCCCTACGCCATGAAAAACGCCCTCCGCATGGCCTGCGAATCCATTTCCCACGGCATCAATCCTCACATCATCGAGGCCATCACCACGCATCTCGATACCCACGCCCAGGACGCTGAGTAACTCCGTCATTTTTTCATCTTACTATGTCTCCCTGTATTTCCTCCATCATCGGCACCGGCAGCTACATGCCGGAAAAAGTGCTGACGAACGATGACCTCTCGAAGATCGTCGAAACCTCTGACGAATGGATCACCTCCCGCACCGGCATCCGCGAGCGCCGCATCGCCGCTGATGATCAGGCCACCAGCGATCTCGCCAGCGAGGCCTGCCGCCGCGCCATGGAGAACGCTGGAGTGAAGCCCGAGGAGATCGACCTTATCGTCTGCGCCACCGTCACGCCTGACATGTTTTTCCCCAGCACCGCCTGCATCATTCAAAGGAAGATCGGTGCGGGCAACGCAGTGTGCTTTGACATCAGCGCCGCCTGCTCCGGCTTCGTGTATGCGCTGCAAATCGCCCGCCATTTCCTCAATGCCGGCACACGCCAGACTGCGCTGGTCATTGGTGCGGAAAAGCTCAGCAGCCTCGTCAACTGGAAGGACCGGAACACCTGCGTGCTCTTCGGAGATGGTGCCGGAGCCGTGGTCATCCGCGCCACCGATGCCGAAGATGCTCCCGGCCGCGTTCTTAGCACCGTCATGGGCAGCGATGGCAATCTCGTCGATCTTCTGAAAGTCCCCGGCGGCGGCAGCGCCTGCCCGACCACGCCGGAAAACGTCGATCAACGGCTCAACACCGTTCACATGGAAGGGCGGGAAACCTTCAAGCACGCTGTTACTCGCATGAGCGCAGCGGCTGAAGAAGCACTCAAGATGGCTGGCTTGACCAAGGAAGACATCACCCTTGTCATCCCGCATCAGGCGAATGCGCGCATCATCACCGCCATCGCCGATCGTCTCGGTTTGCCCGAGGAGAAGACCTTCATCAACGTGGACAAATACGGCAACACCAGCGCTGCGACGATCCCTGTAGCACTCGATGAAGCCAACCGTCAGGGCCGGATGAAGCGCGGGGATATCATCCTTCTCGTTGCCTTCGGTGGCGGATTCACCTGGGCGGCCTCCGTGTTGCGCTGGTAAGTGTGCCCAGCCGGGCGCACCAACGAAAAAGCGCGGGTCTTTCGACCCGCGCTCAGATTGGGAGGCTTTACGCCGACAGACTGATCAAGCGTAGCTGGCCTGCTGGCCCTTGATGTCGCGCTTCTTGATCCATGGCATCAGACTGCGGAGCTTGGCACCGGTCTTCTCGATCGGGTGTTTCTCGCCGTCTTTGAGCAGTTTGTTGAAGTTCTTGTAACCGGTCTCGGTTTCCTTGATCCATTCCTTGGCGAATTTGCCGTTCTGGATCTCCTTGAGAGCCTGCTTCATGCGCTTCTTGACGCCCGCGTCGATGATCTTCGGACCCACCTTCACGTCGCCCCACTTGGCGGTTTCGGAGATGGAGAAACGCATGCCAGCGATGCCGGACTCGTTCATGAGATCGACGATGAGCTTCAGCTCATGCAAGCACTCGAAGTAGGCCATCTCAGGAGCGTAGCCAGCTTCGGTGAGGACTTCAAAACCAGCCTGCACGAGGGCGCTGGTGCCGCCGCAAAGAACGGTCTGCTCACCGAAGAGATCGGTCTCAGTTTCTTCCTTGAAGGTGGTTTCGAGGACGCCACCGCGGGTGCCGCCGATGCCGTGGGCCCAGGCGAGGGCGATCTTCTTGGCCTGCTTGTCAGCATTCTGATAGATGGCGATAAGGGATGGCACGCCTTTGCCTTCCGTGTATTGACGGCGGACGATGTGGCCAGGGCCTTTTGGGGCCACCATGATCACGTTCACGTTCGCTGGAGGCACCACGGTCTTGTAGTGAATGGCGAAGCCGTGGGAGAAGAGCAGAGTTTTGCCCTTGGTCAGGTTCGGGGCGATGTCAGCTTTGTACACGCCACCGATCTTGGTGTCCGGCACGGCGACGAAGATGACGTCGGCAAGTTTCACGGCTTCAGCGGTGTCATAGACCTTGAGGCCTTTTTCTTCAGCGACAGCGCGGCTCTTCGAGCCTGCATACAGACCGATGATGACGTTCACACCGCTTTCCTTGAGGTTCAGAGCGTGGGCATGGCCCTGTGAGCCGAAGCCGATGACGGCGCAGGTTTTGCCTTTCAGCGGCGCCAGGCTGGCGTCCTTTTCAGTGTAGATTTTTGCGGGCATGTTTGAGTTAGTTAGGGTCTGGTTTGGGGGCGCGGAGATTGGTTCATGCCCTCGGACTGGTCAAGGGGGAGTTACCACCGCTTCGTGTCTCTTTGAAAACAGCAGCCAGAGCCCCCCGATGAGTCCCCACAGGCCAATGGCGGCAAAACCCAGCAGCGAGGCGCTCAGGGCACGCACCGGGCCGCAGCCCGTTTGGTTGCCGAGCCACTCGACCAGCAGTCCCTCCCTCACTCCGAGGCCGCTGACGCTGATGGGCATAGACGCCACGAGGTCCACCGCCGGCATGAGGCCAAGCATCTGGGGCAGCCCCAGGTCCGCTCCCACCGCCCGCGCGGCTGCCCAATAAGCTGCGAAGGCACTGGCCGTGCTCAGGGTGGACACCGCGAAGCCGCTAAACAGCCAGGGATGCCGAAACGTGCCCGCAAAGAGGGGAGACATTCGCGCAGCGATCCTTCGCAGTCCTGGAATCTTCCCAAACAACCGCTGCACCGGCGGCTCCATGATCACCCCGAGTCCGAGAAAGGTGACGAGCGCCACCCACGGCAACACCTCGTCTGCAACTGAAGTGATCGCCACCGGCAGGACACTGCCGCCTGCAAAGCAGGCATACAGCACGAAGCCGCCGAAGAGCCCGCCCACATGATCAAGCACCAGCGAGCCAACGATGGCTCCTCGCTGGCCAGGATAGTTGCGTGTGAGATGCAGCAGGCGCACACCATCAGCTCCGAGCGGACCGAGGAAGTAAAGATTGAAGAAATCGGCGAACATCGTCAGCCGCAGCAGCTCTCTGAAAGGCACGTGCAGCCCATAAACCCTCACGAACCGCCACCAGCGCCCCGCCCAGCCGAGCAATGACAACCCGCCGAAAAGAAAGGCGATGCCCAGCCAGCCAAACGAGATGGCTGCCCAGTCAAAGCGGGCAATCTCCTCCCATTGCAGCCGCCGCAGCACCCACGCGAGCAGCCCGAGGGCAAGGGCGATTCTGAACAGTCGAAAGAAAAGGCGCACACTGTTCAATGCTCTTCGTTCACAACTCCGCATTCCCCGGCTTCAGCCAGTAGAGCACGCTCATACGCACAGCGATGCCGTTTTCGACCTGCTGATTGATCAGGCTTTTCTCATAGTTCATGCCGCGATCTGTGATCTCGACACCGCGATTCACCGGTCCGGGATGCATGAGCCAGAGGCCGCGCTCGCGTAGGATGTCCACACGGGCATCGGTGAGGCCGTAGTTCTTGTGATATTCAGCGGCACTGGGAAAAAAGGGCTCGTCCATGCGCTCACTCTGCACGCGCAGGAGGTAGATGACGTCGGGGCGGAAATCGAGCGCTTCAGCCCAGTTGCCGAACTGTGGGATCTCGGCGGGCACCTCGCGCGGCATCATGGAGCCGGGGGCCAGGTAGGCCACGTTCATGCCGAGACGGCGGAAGATCAGACTCGTGCTGCGGGCGACTCGCGAGTGCTGGATGTCACCCACGATCAACGCCCGTGCCCCGCGCAGATCTTTGAGCTTTTCCCGCAAAGTGAAGGCATCCAGCAAAGCCTGCGTGGGGTGCGCGTGCCAGCCGTCTCCGGCATTGATGACGCTGGCGCGAGTGTTTTGCGCGATCAGGTTCGGCGTGCCCGACTGCTTATGGCGCACGACGATGTAATCGACCTTCATCGACTCCAGCGTCTCCACCGTATCGAGCACGGACTCGCCTTTGACGACACTGGAGGACTCGATGTCAAAGCGGATGACATCTGCTGAGAGACGACTGGCAGCGACCTCAAAGGAGGACCGGGTGCGGGTGCTCGGCTCATAGAAAAGAGTGAGCACCGACTGGCCCTTGAGCGTCGGCACCTTTTTCACCGTGCGTTTGAATAGATCTTTAAAGGGGCCCGCATTCGCCAGCACGAACTCGATCTCTTCGTCGGTGAGCGAGGCGATATCGAGGAGGTCTTTGCGAGGCGTCATGGTGTGTTTGTTCAAAAGGTCAGGCGGTCTTGTTTTCCCAGGTGGTCACGAACACTTCGTCGCGGCCATCCATCTCGGTGAAGCGGACATTTACACGCTCGTGCGCTGGCAGATCGATCCGAATCCCGGCATACTCGGCGGTGAATGGCAGCTCGCGGCCATCACGATCCACGAGTGCGGCGATCTGCACACAGCGCGGACGGCCAAAGCCCAGAAGCTCCTCCAGCGCAGCGCGGGAAGTGCGTCCGGTATGCATGACTTCATCACAAAGGATCACCACCATGTCATCCAGGTCGAAGTCAATTTCCGAACCCACCAGCTTCGGCAGCACGGTGAAGGATTTCAGGTCATCCCGATACTGGGTGATGTCGATCCGGCCCAGTTCCACCTCGTGATCCTTGGTGATGAGCCGCGCCGCCAGTGCCTCCGCAAACGGCACTCCCCGGCGATGCACACCGACGAGAGCGAGACACTCCCCAGGCCAGGCTTTCGAGATCGACTCCGCGATTTCATCCAAGCAACGATCCACCCCGGCAGAGTCGAGGAGCTGGCGTTTGGGCAGGGAAGAGTCAGGCACGGTCTGGAGATGAACGCGGCCCGCAGAGGCGTCAACGCGAAAGTCAGTGGCACGGGGCCGAGATCAGCGCTGCCTCAAAGTTCATAGCGCCTCTGGTCCCGGACAGAAACCACACGAATCGTGTCGTAGCATTCACAGGTTCTGCGTTTGAATGCCACCCCACACATGCACTCCATCTTGATCATCGGCTGCGGCAGTATCGGCGAGCGACATCTGCGCTGCTTCATGCAAACAGGCCGCTGCACCGTCACCGCCTGCGACACGAATCCCGCTCTGCTCTCTGCGATGCACGAGCGCTACGATGCGCCTGGCTTTGCCACGCTGGATGAGGCCCTCGCCGCAGGCCAATACGATGCCGCCGTGATCTGCACGCCCGCTCATCTGCACCTGCCCATCGCGATCAAGCTTCTCAATCTCGGACTGCATGTGTTCATCGAAAAGCCGCTCGCGATCGACACAGCGCTCGTGCCGCAGGTTCGCGAGGCCATTGCGCAAACCCAGCGCTTCGTTGCTGTGGCCTATGTCTATCATCTCATGCCGTGGATCGCGGATGCACGTGAGTTTGTAAAGAGTGGCGCTCTTGGGAAAGCGCTGCACGTCAGCAGCATCTCAGGCCAGCATTTCCCAACCTTCCGGCCGGCGTATCGTGACATCTACTATGCGCGCCATGATCTCGGTGGTGGTGCCATTCAGGACGCGCTCACTCACCTCGTGAATACCGTGGAATGGTTCATCGGTCCCTGCACGCGAGTCTTCTGCGATGCAGCGCATCAGGCGCTGGAAGGCGTCACCGTGGAGGATACCGTCAATGTCACTGCGCGGCATGGGCATGTGCTGGTGAGCTTTGCGATGACCCAATTTCAGGCTTCCAATGAGAACACACTGCTCATTCATTGCGAACAAGGCAGTGTGAAGATTGAGACCAATCATCAACGATGGGGCTCACTGCGGTATGGAGACAAGGACTGGTCATGGAAACAGACACCGCCACAAGAGCGTGATGACATGTTCATCGCCCAGGCGAATGCTTTTCTCGATGGCATCGAAGGCAAGAACACACCGCTGTGTACTTTTGAAGAAGCCGTGCAGACACTGAAGTTCAATCAGGCAGCGCTACGCTCAGCCGACACCCAACTCCCAGTCATCATCGAATGAGTGCTGAACTACGACTCGCCATGCTCGGCATGATCGAAGGAAACGGACATCCGTATTCCTGGAGCGGGATCATCAATGGCTACAACCCAGCCGAGATGGCGAACTGTCCTTACGCGGGCATCCCCGTTTACATGGGCAAGCAACCGCTTGAGTCCGTACGCATCCCCGGTGCCCGCGTGACACATATCTGGTGCGATGATCCTGCCGATGCGCCCAAAGTGGCCGCCGCGAGTTTGATCGAGAACGTGGTCGATAAACCAGAGGACGTGATCGGTCATGTCGATGCCGCAGTGATCGCCACGGACGACGGCACCGACCATGTGCGCCGTGCGCGGCCTTTCATCGAAGCCGGGCTGCCTGTTTTCATCGACAAGCCGATGGCAACGACACTCCCGGAACTGCGCCAGTTCGTCGAATGGCATCGCGCAGGGAAGATCATCCTTTCCACCAGCGGCATGAGGTATGCGCCGGAGATGCGCGCAGACTTCTCGCACCTCGGAGACCTGCGCTGGATCACCAGCTTCACCTGCAAGACCTGGGAGCGCTACGGCATCCATGCGCTCGAAGCTGTGGAGCCACTGCTCGGCCCCGGTTTCCTGACCGTGCAAGCACACAGCGATGCCGGAGGCGATGTCATGCACCTCACACATCGCAGTGGCGTGAAAGTCACCATCGGCGCGCTGCACGATGCGTATGGCAGCTTCGGGGCCGTGCATCTCTACGGCACGAAAGGCGATCTGCCGCTGAAGCTCACCGACACCTACCACGCCTTCCGCGGCCAGCTCGTCGCCTTCA
>NZ_JBILYB010000283.1:0-3666 GCF_044378005.1 Prosthecobacter sp. | reverse complement strand
AAGGTCAAGGTTCCGTCAAAAACGGTCGCGATAGCAACAGCAAGCGTCTCGGCGTGAAAAAGTATGGTGGTGAAGTCGTCATCGCCGGAAACATCATCATCCGCCAGCGTGGCACGAAGTGGACCCCTGGTCGCAACGTCGGCATCGGCAGAGACCACACCATCTTCTCCCTCGTGGAAGGACGTGTGCGCTTCGACCAGGATGGCCGCCGCGTGAACGTGGACGGAGCCGCCCTCGAGGCTTAATTCGCTTCTCAGTTCTACACTTTCTAGGCGGACTCGTGACCCGAGTCCGCCTTTTTCATGTTCCTATGCCTCCCGCCTCTGACCAACCCCGCACCGGACTCGCCCGAGCCCTTTCAAAGCTTGGCTTCTGCTCACGCAGCCAGGCTGGACTGCTGATCAAGACAGGCAAAGTCACCCTCAACGGCCAGCTTTGCCGTGACCCCGAAAAGCCGGTGCAGATCGACCGGGATCAGATTTCCGTGGAAGGCAAACCCGTCGGTTTCATCAAGCATGTCTATCTCATGCTGAACAAACCACGCGGCCTCGTCACCACGACAAGCGATGAAAAGGGACGCGATACCGTCTTTTCCTGCTTTGAAGGCCACGCACTTCCGCATCTTTCACCCGTGGGTCGGCTAGACAAAGCCAGCGAGGGTCTCCTGCTCTTCACCAACGACAACGCTTGGGCCAATGCCATCACCGATCCGGCGACGCATGTGCCCAAGACCTACCATGTGCAGGTAAGCGCACTCGCGGATGACAGCCTCCTCGCGAAACTGCGCAGGAGCGTGGAAGATGAGGGCGAGAGACTGAAATTGCAGACCGTAAGCTTGCTGCGTCAGGGTGAAAAGAACTCCTGGCTGGAAATCACCCTCGACGAAGGCCGCAACCGCCACATCCGCCGAGTGCTGGAGGCCCACGGCCTCGAAGTCATGCGACTCGTGCGCGTGGACATCGGCGGCCTGAAGCTGGGAGCATTGGCGAAAGGAACCTGGCGGAATCTCTCCTCGGTAGAAGTGCGCACACTGACAGGTGGGTGAGCCCATCTCGCCGATCACCAACCGGGACTCGCCATGAACTTCGCCACCTCGCGGATGACCTGCGCCGGCTTGCCATCCCGCTCCACGCTGCTGACGCCGATGACCCTCACCTGACCATCGTGGCAGGCTGTGATGATGCGACGCTGCTCGGGTTTGCCACTGATGAGCACCGCGTTCACACGATCGTCGTGGCGGGTGAGCTGGTCTTTCCCTTTCCTGGACTTCGCATCCATCGTCGTCACCAATCCATTCCCCAGCACGGCAAGCGGCGTTTCGCTCTGGAGAAAGCCGAGTCCCAGGACTTGAGTTCGACCACCGGGGCGGAGTGTCGTGTCTTTGATGCCTTCGCCATTAAGTTTGCAGCGCCTCACCTCGCCGTCGGCACCGCCGGTGATGAGTTGTGTGCCATCGAGAGAAAAAGCGACACTAAGCACCTGCACCTCCTGCTCCGTGAAGGTGCCTTCGACCGTACCGGTTTTCACATCGAAGACCTTCACCGTGCGATCCCGGCTGGCGGAGGCCACGTGCTTTCCATCCGCACTCATGGCCAGAGCTAAGACCCAGTCCGCGTGCGCTTCGAGATCCCACAGCGGCTGGCCTTCCGGCAAAGCAAAGGCGCGCACATGATTGTCCGCACCGCCCGTCACCAGCACGCTGCCATCTGGCGTCGTCCCCGCGCAGAGCGCACAGTCACGGAGTTGGACGAGTCGCTTGCGTTCGGAAGGCTTCACGAAATTCACCAGCCAGACTTCTCCGCTGCGTCCCGGTGTGCCTGCGGCCACCGCGAGCCATGGCCCGCCTTTAACAAAGCTCAGCCCGAGAATGCGCTCCGGCATTCCTGCAACTCGGGCGCGAGGCTTTCCCGTCTCGGGGTCCCAGGCCAGCAACTCATGAAAGCCACTGGTCACGAGCACCGTGCCATCGCCATTCAGGGTCATCGCCGTCACAGGGATCGGACATGGGTATTTCTCAGGAATCTGAATCACTTTTTCCGGCAGTAGCGAGGCCAGTGAGTCCTTCGCGTCTTTGCCATCGAACTTTGCACCCTCGGTGATCCACTGGCGGATCAGTGCTGTTTCCTTTTCAGGCAGTGCATCCGCCTTCTTCGGCATCCGATCATTCTCCTCGTGAGTCGCGATGAGTTCGAAGATTTCACTCTGTTCCGGTCTGCCGGGCGAGATGGGTGCCTCGTCACTGTCACCGGCTTTGAGGAACGGCTTAAAGGTATCGAGCCGATAACCACCCTTCGCCTTCTGATCTCGATGACATTCCAGACATTGGTCCACCAACAAGGGAGCAATTTGGCCGGAAAAGGAAACAGGGGCCGAATGAGCCACCTGAGAGCTGATGCATACGCAGAAAAGAAAGAACCTCACTGACGAGAAAACGCCCGTGAGGTTCCAGATTGGCAGTAAAAATCAACGATCTCAGCAGAGTCCTTAATTTCTGCGGCGGCGGAGGAATAGACCCAGAAGTCCCAGAAGCAGAAGCATCGCTCGTGATGGCTCAGGAACGACTGCGATGGAAACTATCCCCGTGCTATAAATCGCTGAAACATCCCATCCAAGGCCAAACGTCGAAAGATCTGGCAGGTTAGAGAAATTTCCGATGGGGCCACCGGAGAGATTCGAGAAGGTCCCTGTTGGGGTCAGACCTGCCCAATCGATCAACTGCCAGGAGGAACCTGCAGCCCAACCGCTGGAGACTGAAGTCGTAATCTCAAAGACGGAGGCAGCGCCGAGCGCGACCATTGCGCCATTGGAGTTGCCAGTGAGGAGGAGGCGGTCTGCTGTTGAGATGCCATTCGTCGTGCCAGAGCTTTCGCCAGAGAACAGATCAAAGGTCAGTAGACTATTGATGGTGAGAGAGGCGGCATTGGTGGCGATGGTCAACGTCTGGCCTGCGACTGGAGATGTTCCACCGACTTGAAGTGTGCCATTGACGGTGACTGCATTACCACTGCCAGGAGTGATGCTACCGGTGCCTCCCAAGACGGTGCTTGCAAGGGTGCTCACAGCACCAGAACCTGTCGCTGAACCCGTGGTGTTGGTAGCAAGGAGTGTGCCCTGAGTCAGCGTGGTGCCACCTGTGTAAAGATTGCCGTTGCCGAGGCTCAAGGAGCCAGCGGTGGTCTTGTTGAGCAGGCCACCGCCATTCAATTCGGCGAGGCCGGACAGTGCGCCGGATTGTGCGGCAAAGGTGATGGTCTGCGCAGAGGCACCAATGCTGTTGCCATTCAAGTCGAGGGTCGCGCCATTGAGGGTGACCGTCGCATTCTCAGTGCCGGCACCACCTGTGCGGACAATATTGCCAGTCACTTCGACGGTTCCGCCTGTAAGGGTGATGTCTGAGGTCACTGTCCGTCCGGCGCTGGCGTTGGCCATGTTGATGGCAGTGCCGCTGCCAGTGCCAATATTCACAGTGCCACCTGTGATGTTAATGTCAGCCTCCACCGTTCCACCTGAGCTGGTGTTCACGGCCATGTTGATAGAGCCAATGGTCGTGACGGGGGTTCCAGGAGCAACACTGTCACCAAGGTTGACGACGGCCGTAGCGCCACCCGTGCCAGTGCTCGTGCGGCTAGCCATATTCAAAGTCGTGATGTCGAGCGTACCTTGATC
>NZ_JBILYB010000028.1:0-51704 GCF_044378005.1 Prosthecobacter sp. | reverse complement strand
GAAGGGCGATGTCGATTTGAAGCAGTTCGCGGGCAATCCGGATGTGCCGGTGAATTTCCAGATCTGGAACACCGTGAAGGACACCATCGACAACGGCGACATGCCGCCGCGAAAGGCCAAGCAGCTCACTCCCGAGGAAAAAGCGGGCATCACCGGCTGGGTGCAGCATTCGCTCGATCTGCTCGCCGAGGCAAAATCCGGCGATCCCGGCCCTGTGACGATGCGTCGCCTCACGAATGCCGAGTATGACTACACCCTCCGCGACCTCACCGGCCGCGATTACGCCCTGGCCAAAGAATTCCAAACCGACGGTGGTGGCGGCGAGGGATTCACCAACACAGGCGACGTGCTTTTCATGAGCCCGGCGGCCATCGACAAGTATTTCGCCGCGGCACGCAAACTCGCGGACTATGCCACGATCATGCCCGGCACAGGCATCGTGTTTAACCCCAACCGCATCGGTCTTCGCGGTCCCGAACAGGTGAAAGCGCAGGCGCAGCAGGGTCTGTATGTGTG
This sequence comes from Prosthecobacter sp., assembly GCF_044378005.1. Classification (GTDB taxonomy): domain Bacteria; phylum Verrucomicrobiota; class Verrucomicrobiia; order Verrucomicrobiales; family Verrucomicrobiaceae; genus Prosthecobacter. The sequence continues at coordinate 51,188 of NZ_JBILYB010000028.1, read as the reverse complement.
GCTTCAGCAGAAGGCCGCGCCGCATCTGCCGACGGACGATCAGCCGCTGCGCGAGGCTGATTACATGCACGCCTGCTGGAAGCATCAGCATCAAAAAGTGCCGCTGGAGCAGCTCGCGAAGGACATGAAGCTCAACATCTACTTCCTCGCGAACTGGTGGAAGCACCTGAACAACACGGAGCCGAAATCACGCTTCCTCGACCTCACCCGCGTGCCCTGGCGGGCCTTGCCTGCGGATGAAAAAGCCGCTCTCGGCATCATCCAGACCATCGCGGCGGATCGCCAGTCTTGGAACAATCCCAAGCGCCCCGGCGAAGGGCCCCAGCGTTGGCAGCAGGACAGCGACGGCATCCGCCCGTATCCGATGCAGACCTCCGTGAATGGCAAAACGCACGTTCACCTCTGCTTTGGCGACACCGCCGATGGCAACAAAGGCGACATCGCCCTCGTGACCTATATCGAGGTCAGCGTCGGCAAGCAGAAGCTCAATTACTTCCACTGGCTCACCAAGACGCTCGACGAAAAGAAAAAGCTGGCCGCTGCGAATCCACCACCGCCGAATCTCGACGTGCTGAAGACCCGCATTGCCGAGTTGGAAAAAATGCGCGCCGCTTATGGCAAGCATCCGCAGCCCGGCCGCACCATCGAGCCGCAGGTGCTCGCCTTTACCGCGCCCACCGTTTTCACCATGCCGCTCCCGGAAGGCGCACACTGGCTGAAGGTGGACACACGCCTCGACATGGAAAACTCCGAGGTCGAAAACGCCACCATCCAGTGGGCACTCAGCACCGACAAGCCACGCGATGTGACGAAAGTCATGTCCGGCGTGGTCACCATCTGGAAACGCGGCACCAAGGCCTCCCAGCAGACCATGGGCGAGTTCAATTCCATGAAGCAGACCTTTGCGGACATGTTTGAGCGCCGACTCGAAATCGTGGCCGAGAACATGCACCGCAGCTCACCCGGCCTCGGCGTCTATTATTACGCAGATGAGCAACTCGGCGAACTCCTCGGCCAAAGGGACAGGGATATGCTCGTCGCGATGAAGAAAGACTGGCGCCTCGTGTACAACCCGAACGCTAACAAACAGGTGCAACAGGAATACGACGGCTCGCTGCTCTGGCATCTGCATGAGTTCGCCAAGAAAGCCTGGCGCAGGCCCATCACCGAGGAAGAAACCAAAAAACTCGACGCCCTCTACTTCGCCAGCCGCGCCAAAGAACTCGACCGCGAATCCGCCGCGCGTGAAGTGCTCGTGCGCGTGCTCGTCTCGCCCAATTTTCTCTTCAAAGCCGAGACACTGCCGCAGCTCGCCGATGCGAAGACTCCCGACGTGCCGCTGAACGCCCACGAGCTCGCCTCGCGCCTCAGCTACTTCCTCTGGGCCTCCTTTCCCGACTGGCAGCTCCGCAAAGCCGCCGATGACGGCAGCCTGCTCAAGCCCGAAGTGCTCGCCGCACAAACCCAGCGCATGCTGCGTGATCCGAAAGCCTCCGCTTTGGCCAAAGAGTTCGCGGGCCAGTGGCTGAAGTTCAATGGCTTCGACGAGAAGAGCACCGTCGATGAGAAAAAGTTCCCGCAGTTCACGCCCGAGCTGCGAAACGACATGCAGCACGAAGCCGTCGAGTTCTTCACCCACCTCGTCCGCGATGACCGCAACGTCTCCGACATCATCGGCGGTGACTACACCTTCCTCAACGAACGCCTCGCCAAGCACTACGGCATCCCCGGCGTCATCGGCGGCGACTTCCGCGAGGTCAAAGCCGCGCAGCAAAACCGAGGCGGCCTCCTCGGCATGGGCGCCATCTTGACGAAGACCTCCCGCCCGCACCGCACCAGCCCCGTCGTGCGTGGTGATTACCTTTATCAGGTCGTCCTCGGCTTCAGCAGCCCACCGCCGCCGCCAAACGTCCCCGAACTCAAAGAAACCAGCAAACCATCGTCTTTGCGCGAGGCCCTCATGCAGCACCGCACCGATTCCGCCTGCGCCGTCTGCCACGAGCGCATCGACCCCCTCGGCTTCGCTTTGGAAAGCTATGACCCCATCGGCCGCTTCCGCCCCACCGATGAAGCAGGCGGCAAGATCGACGACACCGGCGAAATGATGGACGGCACCAAGTTCACCGGCCTCCCCGGCCTTCGCGACTACCTAAAAAAGAACGAGCCCCAGTTCCTCACCCAGTTCACCCGCAAACTCCTCGGCTACGCTTTGGGACGCCAGACATTGCCTAGCGACAAGAAACTCCTCCAGCAGATGCAAGCCTCGATGAAAGCGAACAACGGCAAATTCTCCGCCGCCGTGCTGGAGATCGTGAAGAGCAGGCAGTTCCTGAATCGACGCGCGGAGCCGCAGGTGGCGGGGAACTAGATCGAACTTCCAAGTTCGGTCTCAAGTAAGTCAGCAACACATAGATGGAACGAACTTGGGAGTTCGTTCTACGCCTCCGCTCCGAGTGTGCGTTTTTGTGTGCGCGCCGATTACGCTTCGTCGATCAAATGCATCACAAAGGAGACAGGGCGACTGAAAAAAGAAAAGCAGAAGTGAAACCTTAGATGCCCATTTGGATCATCTATAAGTGTGCAAGCGATTCGCTTCGCTAACAAACACCAATCCAAAACCATCATGAAAACCAAAGGCCTCATCCTCATCCTCGCCATCATCTCATCTCAGCTTGTTCAAGCTAGAGATTCAGCCCCAAACCTTCTCACAAGTTCACAGGGACCCTATCAGTACACCAGCATACAAGGCCCCTATCAACTCACCAGCTCGCAGGGTCCCTACCAGATTCAGCAGCCCGCTCCACTGGGCACATCCGTCCAGTATCCTTATGAATTGAAATCCCCCAAGCCGCTGCCAGCCCCTTACTGCCCTCGCGTCGCAGATTTCACCGATGAGGAACTCCTCCAACTCCTCGCCACCGGCACTCTGAGCGATGACTGATCGCTGAGGTCTTCATGTCACCGCGTGCGCGGCTGATCTGCAATGCAGGTCAGCCGCGTCGTGATGAATCGAGACGAAGAGACGGGCTTCCTCATGATCCTCAAATGAAGAGGAAGGATCGGCATTGACGGAGCGTTGCATGGAACCTCGCGCCTCGTCCAACCAAGGTTCTCTCATCCCTTCCATGCTTTATTCCCGCACACTTCTCGGTTGCCTTCTCCTCGCCACCAGCCTCCACGCCGAACTCACGCCTGAGCAGCAGCAGGTGCCTCTGGAGGTGCTGCCGAAAGACAACTCGCTCGCGAAGGTCGTGCTCATTGCCGGCAGCACGAGCAACAAGCCGGGGCAGCACGAATACTTCGCGGGCTGTGCATTGCTGATGGATTGGCTGAAAACCGCGTCCGGTATCGCGCCGGTCATGGTCGCCGATGGCTGGCCGAAGAATGAGGCCGTGCTCGATGGCGCGAAGGCCGTGCTCCTGTTCCTCGATGGCGGCACGAAGCTTTCCTTCCTCGAACCCACGCGATGGGCGAAGATGCAATCACTCGCCGATGCAGGCACCGGCTTCATCGTGCTGCATCAAGGCATCGACTGCCCTGCCGATAAAGCAGCGACCTTCAAAGACTGGTTCGGCGCTGTCTTCCAGGGCGACATCGGCTGCCGTGGCCACTGGGATGTGAAGTTCGATGCCATTCCCACCCACGCCATCAATCGCGGCATGAAGCCCTTCGCACTACCCGGAGACGGCTGGCTCTACAACCTGCACTTCGCCGACAAAAACGTGACCCACATCCTCGCCTGCCCCATGCCCGACAGCAGCCGTAAAACCGAAGACGCCATAGCCCACGCAGGCCGCGCCGAGACCGTCGCCTGGAGCTATGAGCGCACGAATGGCGGCCGCAGCTTCGGCTTCACTGGCTGTGATCTCCACGCGAACTGGGGCGATGCCAATCAGCGCCTCCTCGTCCTCAACGGCATCCTCTGGGCCGCGAAGCTCGACGTGCCCGCGAATGGCCTGGCCTCAGACGTCACGCCCGAGGCTTTGAAAAAGAACTGGGACCGCAAGGTGTTCCTTAAAAAGGCGTCAAAAGAGTAGAGTGTGGAACCGGCTTCGGAGTTCATGCATGACTTGAAGTGCTATAGCGCATGAAAAGAGAGGCAGCCGACCATTTCCGCGTCAGGGTGGTGAACCATGAGCATCGGCACCAAGAATCGTCTGAACCAAACCGGCACCACCTGCAAAACGCATCTGCGTGAGCAGCACTCGAAGCAGTTGTCGCTCGTGGAGGAGTTCATCGCGGAGATCGAAGGCTCGGGGAAGAACCAGGATGCCACGAAGTGGAATCAGTTTACGGACGCGAAGCGCAGCACGGCGGAGATGCTCCAGCGCGTGGATGCGGCCTTTGATGCCTGGATGAATCCCTGAGGAGACAGGGTCTCAGGCGGCCTGCATTCGCTCTAAAGCTGCTGCAATCTCTTTCTCGATTACGGAGAGTGGGTTCAGGAGTTCGAGCGGATTCTCGACGGGGGTGACTTCGTTGGTCTGCGGATTCCAGTTCACGGGACCAAAGCGGCAGGGAGCTGGGTTGCCGGTGAGGATGTGCATGCCAGCGTCGTCTTTGTCGAAGTGCCAAAACTCGAAGGGGAAGTGGATGAAGCCATGCTTCTCCATCATCGAGGCGATTTCGAGGCGTGTGGCGACATGCTCGGGAGCGACGAAGGGGGAACGCATGGGGGTGCATTCGCTCATTTCGAGATAGGGATAACCGCGCCAGACTTCGGTGCCGTCGTCGCGATGAAAGACGGAGATGTCGATGGCAGAGCCGGACATGTGCGCGCCGATCTTGGGCATGTTTGCCGTCAGCACAATGGCGCGGCGAAACATCATCTCCGTGGTCGGAATCGCGCCACCGAGTTCCCAGATGCATTTCTTCAAGACATTGTCGAAGACGGATGGCTTGCGCACCAACTGCCGCTGCATGTCCAGGGAACGGAAGCAGTCCTCGATCTTCAACACCCAGCTGCGCTCGTTCATCTCGCGGCCAATGGTGACGACGTCCTGCACGAGACTTTCCCGCATGAAGTAAACGCGCTCCAGTTCCCCTGCGATCTTGCTGCTGGAGAAGAGCATCTCCACATTGGCTGCTGCGGCGGCCTCGGGCAGTGAGGCGAAGCGCTCGCCGCATTCGTTCACAGGAAACTCGATCAGCTTCTGCACGATCGCGTAACCTTGTTCCATTTGATCGGCCCAGTAGGCGCGGCGGGCGGCTTCGTCGTTGAAAGTGGACATGGCGGGGGTTATTGAGAGTGGAGATCAGGGTTTCGTGACGGGTGCGGTATTTAGGCGGGCTTTTTCCTCGGACTCGCGCTTCTGCATGTCTTTAGGATGCTTGGAGAAGCTTTCGAAGACATCTCCGACGACGCGGTCAGCGAGCGATCCGAGTTGTTTGATGATCACTTTCTCAGCCTCGGGCTTGAGGATGGAGCGGTTCGGCTCATAGCCGCCGACCTTGTGAGCAGCGGCGGTGGCGATGTAACCGATGTTGCCATTGGCATAACCGACAATGATCGGCGTGGCGCGGTCGGCGATGGCTTTTTCGAGTTGGAAGCCAAACTCGACCATCGGCTCGCCGGGCATGGTGAGCAGCAGGTAGGGGCCGATCTTCAAGGCCATCAGTTCGGCATTCACGGGCCCCTCTTTGCCAGGCAGCTCGACCACCTCGCTGGCGACGCGGATCTGGTAGAAGGTCTCGCGCTTGCGCAGTTGCTCACGAGTAACGCTGAAAGCCGTGGCGCGTGCCACAGCTCCACCGAGATCGCGGCCTGCCCACTGGATGTCCGCCTCATCCGCGCAGCGATAGGGATAGCCGGGCAAGTTGGGCCGGATGTCGCCTGCACAGCCTTGCATGAACATGACGCTGGTCTTTTGCGCGTAGCACATTTCGACAAAGCTCTGCGCTTCGCCGGGGAAGTCGGCGCTCATCTTGGGGTAGCCTTTGGGATAGGGCTGCGAGCCTTTGTCTCCCCATGTGAAGAAGCAAGGATGGCAGACAGCATGCATGATCACCGACATCGGTGTGAGCGAGGTGCCATCATCGAAGCGCAGCACCTTTACGCGCGGATCGTTCGGACCATCGGGATTCAGACTCACGACGGCGCGGCCATCGTAGGTCTTGCGGCGGTTGATGCCGAAGCTGATGCGGTCTTCGCCATAGCCGATGCTCACCGGCTTCATCGCGCTCACCGCCTGTTTGGCGGCGGTGCCGAGTTTGTTGATGAGGTCGGCCGCCCAGCGCATGTTTTCGACATAGCCTGGACCGGAGTGATTGTGCGAAGCCGCGACGAGGATGTTGGCCGCAGGCACACCGGTTTCGGTCTCGATCCTCGTCCGTGCATCCCGCACCATGTCCTCCCAGGCACCGATGGTATCGAGCGTGACGATGGCGGCCTTCGTCTCGCCGTCATCCAGGATCAAGACACCTGCGTGCAATGGATCGCGCACGCCAGTGACCTGCCGCACATGTCCTACGATCTTGGTGGCTGCGGCATCGGGCGGTGTGATGTCGATTTTCGCGACACCAGCCCGGAGGTTTGAGATGACAGGAAACTGGCCGTCTTTGATCTCCTGCGCATCACTCGATGCGAGCAGCGACCACGACAGGAATGCGATGAGGGAACGGAAGTGCATGGACTCTGTTACGCACTCATCAGGCCGAGTTCATCGGCAGGATCGAGAGTCTGCGCCAAACCACGGCCTTTCCTTTGACATTCCAAGTCATGATCTCAGACTCCGCGCCGCCATGACTCTCTTTCGCGCTCTGACGCTTACCCTTCTTGTCTCCAGTCCTTCTTTTGCGGCGGATGACTATGTGCCCGGTCCCGACTCCAAACCGCAGCCCGGTGTGCCGAAGGGCGAGGTCATCAAGCTTGAGTTCAAGGGCAGCAAGATCTTCCCAGGCACGGTGCGGGACTACTGGATCTATGTGCCAGCGCAGTATTCGCCGGACAAACCGGCCTGCGTGCATGTGAACCAGGACGGCATTCAAAATCAGGCACCGGTGGTGTTTGATAACCTCATCGCGAAAAAGGAGATGCCGGTGACTATCGGCGTCTTCGTGATGCACGGTCGTGTGCCTGCCCGCGATGGCAGCACGGCGCTGGATCGCTTCAATCGAAGCGTGGAGTATGACGGCCTCGGTGATGCCTATGCGCGCTTCCTTTTCGAAGAACTGCTGCCCGAGGTGGAGAAGCAAAAGACCAGTGATGGCCGAGCGATCCGCCTTTCCCAAAGCGGCAATGACCGCTGCATCGCCGGTAGCAGCAGCGGAGCCATCGCTGCCTTCACGGCAGCCTGGGAGCGGCCTGAGGCCTTCAGCCGCGTGTTCAGCACCATCGGCACCTATGTCGATCAGCGCGGCGGCAATGATTACCCGGTGATGATCCGCAAGTTTGAGCCCAAGGCTCTGCGCGTGTTCCTTCAAGACGGCAGCAACGATGCGAACGGCACCGGTGGGAACTGGTTCCTCGCGAACCAAGAGATGCTCTCGGCCTTTGAGTTCGCCGGATACGAAGTGAACCACATCTGGGGCGATGGCGGCCACAATGGCAAACACGCCACAGCGATCTTCCCCGATGCCATGCGCTGGATCTGGAAAGACTGGCCGAAACCCGTGACGAAGGGCGTGAACTCTCGCGCTCCCGTGATGGAAGTGCTCGGCACCGATAGCGAATGGCAGCTCGTGAGCGAAGGCCACGGCTTCACCGAAGGCCCCGCCGTGAATGCCAAAGGCAAAGTCTTCTTCACCGACATCCCGAATAGCCGCATCCACAAAGTCGGACTCGATGGCAAGGTCAGCGTCTTCGCCGAAGACACCGGCAAGGCCAATGGCCTCATGTTCGGCCCCGATGGCCGCCTCTTTGCCTGTGCGAATGGCAAGAAGCAGATCGTGGCCTATGACGAGGCAGGCAAGGTCACCGTGATCGCCGACGGCATCGAATCCAACGACCTGTGCGTGGCCCAGAACGGCAATCTTTACGTCACTGATCCACCGCACAAGCAGGTGTGGCTCATCACGCCCAAGGGTGAGAAGCGCGTGGTGGATACCAATGACAAAGGCGGTATCGCTTTCCCGAATGGCGTGCGTTTGACGCCGGATCAAAGCCTGCTGCTCGTCGCTGACATGCGTGGGCAGTTCGTCTGGAGCTACCACATCGAAGCCGATGGCTCACTCAGCGCCAAGCAGCCCTACCATCACCTGCGTCTGCCTGATGGAGTGATGGAAAGCGGCGCCGATGGCATGACCGTGGACAGCAAAGGCCGCCTCTACGTCACCACCCATCTCGGCATCCAGTTCTGCGATCAGGCAGGCCGCGTGAATGGCATCATCGCCAAACCCCAGCGCAAGTGGCTGGCCAACGCCGTCTTCGGCGGCGCGAACTTTGATGAACTCTATGCATGCAGCAGCGACAAGATCTACAAACGCAAGACGACCGTCAAAGGCGTGCGCTCCGCCGATGCACCGATCAAGCCGGAGAAACCGAGGTTGTAAGCGGGTCAGAGATTGGTTGAGATCGATTCAAGGCGACGGGAAGGTCGGGATACGAGCAATCAATCAATAGGCTGTGCCGTCAGGATCAAATCGCATACACTATCCTTGAAGCCGGATGACACCTGAAAACGACACCCGACCTATCCGATGGATGGCCATTATTGCAGCCATTGCCCTCAGTTGGCTGCCGACGGTGCTGTTTATCGCATTTTCAGCAAACAAAGACACTGAATCTCAGGCCATGGCTGCCGCAGCCATGGGGGCTGCTGTGGTAATCGTGGCCCATCTCCTTTCACGCCAACACGCATGGACGCTGATCCTGTGGGTGCCTCTGGTCTTATTCGCCATTGTTGGAAGCATGGTGATGTTAGGACAAGGCTTGTCTTTATCGACCTCGGGTCCGAGTGCTGGCGCATTGGAGGGGGTTGCCGTTCTGATGATGCTGATGATCGCTGCAAGTCTTGGAGCGATGGCCTTGGTCGGCGGGATGTTACGTCCCAAGGCATGGTCCCTTGCCATGCTACTAATTGGCACTTTGAACACATTGTTGATGTTTGTGGCCTGTAGCTCTGGTTACAGGGCTGCCACCAGCCAGCAGATCATCATCCAATTGCACGATCCATCAGGTGCACCTTTGGTGGGTGCCGCAGTTACATTCGAGCGCTACGGATGCGGCGCTGAAGGTAAACATGTTTTCGATGAGAGTGGAGGCCCCCTTTACTCGAATGAAGCGGGTCTTGTGAATGTGCCTTCGAGGAGAGGTCGCTACGAAACGAACATGAAGATCTCCAAGAATGGGTTTCGTGACCTCACCGTGAAGATGAACATGCAGCTTTCAGATCGCGACCAAACTCGCGGCATCGTGATCGCAACCTACGAATCGAGAGCCGTCGCCTCTGGGGCAATTCTTGCAACCGAGCCATTGCATCTGCCTCTCTATCTTTCCCCATCTTCTGATGCACCATCCTCGGAAGTCCGGCGATTTTCTCTCTACTCGAAGAACGACTTGTCTCGCACGATCACTCCTAAATCCCTCGACCTTGAGACAGGCAAATTCACAGCGGATCTGTCAGGAGACCTGCAACTGGAGTATTTCTCCGCCACCCAAACTCGTTTCCGTGACCAACGGCTTCGCGTCCGAGGGCTCAATGGTGTGCACGTTTTCCTCGTTGAGCACCCCAAGCCTCGAATGATTTCAGAGCTGTCTTATGAGAACACTTACACGTTCGCCCCCAAAGACGGGTATCACACGGAGATCGTCATCGAGAATCCAGGTAACTCTCCAGGCTCGGCTGTTTATGTCCGTGCTGCCGACGGAAGAACGCATGGCCTTCTCAATATTGAAGCACTGGGCGATGCTATTGATGAGGTGCCACGCTACAGTGGGACACTGCTGATCAATACCTCGGGGCGTCATCTTGAATATGCCAGCAAGCCCGAGTGATTCATGGTTGCCGTGAGCACTTACAGGCTTGCAAGACCGGCCCAATGTCCGCTTACCTATTCCCATGAAGCCGCTCTGCCTTTCTTTGCTCCTCACGTCGTCCATTCTCGCCGCCGATGTCGCCTCGGCGACGAAGCAGGAGTTGCCGTCGCTGGTTTCGCTTTATCAGGATCTGCATCAGAACCCGGAACTCTCGCTGCATGAGGTCGAGACGGCGGCGCGGATCGCGAAGGAGCTGCGGGAGGCCGGCTTTGAGGTCACGGAGAAGGTCGGTGGCAACGGGCTCGTCGGTGTGCTGAAGAATGGCGAGGGGCCGGTGATCCTGGTGCGCACCGATTTGGATGGCTTGCCCGTGAAGGAACAAACTGGCGCTCCGTATGCGAGCACGAAGATCGTGAAGGATGATCTGGGGCGCGAGGTGAACGTGATGCATGCCTGCGGGCACGATGTCCACATGGCGAGCTTCATCGGCACGGCGCGGGCTTTGAGCCAACTGCGGGATCAGTGGAAGGGCACCGTCGTCATGATCGGGCAACATGCCGAGGAACGGGTGCTCGGGGCGCGGTTGATGCTGCGCGCGGGTTTGTTTTCCAAGTTCCCGAAGCCGGACAAAGCCATCGCGCTGCATTGCTCTGCCGACATGGCGCATGGGCAGGTGGGCATCGTCGAAGGTTTCGCTTTAGCGAATGTCGATAGCGTGGAGATCGTGGTGAAAGGCGTCGGCGGGCATGGCTCCATGCCGCATCTGGCGAAGGACCCTATCGTGCTCGCCTCGCAGATCGTGCTGGCTTTGCAGACCATCGTCAGCCGGGAGGTGAAGCCCGGTGATCCGGCGGTGGTCACGGTGGGCAGCATCCACGGTGGCACGAAGAGCAACATCATCTCCGATGAAGTGCGTCTCCAACTCACCCTGCGCAGCTACCGGACCGAGACACGCCAGCATCTTATCGACTCCATCAAACGAATCGTCGAAGCCCAGGCCAAATCCGCGAACATGCCCGCCGACAAGATGCCCGAGGTGATCGTCTCCGATGATCGCGCCAACGCGCTCTACAATCAGCCCGCTCTCTGCGCCGAGGTGCGCCAGATCTTCGAGCAGACCCTGGGTGCTGCGAACGTGCTCACGCGTGAACCTGTGATGGGAGCCGAGGACTTCTCCGAATACGGCCTGACCAAAGAGAAGGTGCCGCTGTGCATGTTCTGGCTCGGCACGCAGCCGCCGGAACTCGTCGCAGAGGCCAAAGCGAAAGGCACCACGCTGCCGTCACTGCATTCGCCCTTCTTCAAACCGATCCCAGAGCCAAGCATCGAGGCCGGTGTGAAGGCGATGACCTCAGCAGTGATCGGGCTGATGAAGAAGTAGGCCCGCCTACGATTCAAAGCGCCGACCCGCTGGATACGAGCCGACACTTCGGATCATGGCACCGTCGGCACGCGTTTGCTCAAGCGCAGACTGGAAGCTTGGCTCGGCTGGGCTGCCTTCGATCTCGATGTAAAAACGATATTTGTTCGGCTGCCCGCGGATGGGGCGGGATTCGAGGCGCTTCAGATTCACGTTAGCCTCACTCAGCGGCGTGAGAAATCGACACAGGCTGCCCGCACGATCCGGCAGCTCGACGACAAGCGCGGTGCGGTTGTTGGCTGTAGAGGTGGAGTTCTCCTGATGCCCCAGAAGGTAAAACTGCGTGATGTTTGGCACCTCTCCCGCGATGGGGAAGTGTAGCAGCGCGAGGCCGTGCCGCTCGGCGTTCTGCCGTGGGCCGATGGCTGCCGCTCCGGCCTGCGTGGCGGCCTTTTCCGCCGCCTTCGCCGTGCTGGCTTCGATGACACGCTTCGCATCCGGGTAGTTCGCCCGCAGCCATTCGTCGCAGTGGAAAAAGGGCATCGCGTGCGAGTGGATGGTCTGCACCGCTGCTCCCGATTTGCCGAGCAGGGCCAGCTTCACATCGAGCGTCAGTTCTTCGATGATCTTCAAGTGGCAGCGCTCATCCACGAGCCGGTCCACCGTGTCGATGATGAACCCGCCGGAGGAGTTTTCGATCGGCACCAGCCCAAGAGCGTCGGGATGAGTGCCTAGGTAATCGAAGACCTCGCCGATGTTCGCCATGAGCTGCACGGGCGCTCCTGGGAAGCGCTGCTGGGTCAGCAAATGTGAAAAGCTCCCGTCAGGGCCGAGACAGGCGATGCTGGAATTGACGAATGAATCGGACAGCTCTGGTGCGGCGTTCGTCATTCGACATTCGGGCTTCGTCATTTCCGAAGGATCACATCAGATCCGAGGCCAGCACGGAGTTCGCCGCGCGCATGGCAAGATCCTTCGCCTGTGACACCACGCGGAAAGCGGAGGTGTCGAAGCGATAGCCATGGCAGCTCGGGCAGGTGACCGCACGCGTCACCACGATGGAACCACAAGCCTCGCAGACCTTGTACTGCTCAGGATGGCTGGTGATTTTCTCCGCCTGCTTCAACCTGTTGTTGGATGGCTGTTCGGGGGCGCTCATGTGGGTGTGTGAATGATGCTACGTTTGCTGCCCGTGGTGTAAACGATATTTCTCGCGTGGCAAGCGGCGTCACACTCAGGAATGCGAACAGGTCACTTGTCGATCAGGCTCGGCCATTGCGGGCCCGTATGAGAAAGTCGGCATCCTTGCTGCGTATGCACTGGGCCGTCTTCTGTCATGCACCCCCCGATTCCACAGTTCCGAGTTCTCCTGCTCGGCGGTTTGACCGCCGGGGTGGCGCTGTGCTCCCAGGCGGCACCGAATGCTGCGGGCATCGAGTTCTTTGAAAAGAAAGTCCGCCCCGTGCTGGTGGAGCGCTGCTTCGAGTGCCACTCCACCACGGCGAAGGTCAAAGGCGGCCTCTCCCTCGATTCACGGGATTCCATCCTCTCGGGTGGCGACAGCGGCCCAGCGCTGGTGGCTGGCAAGCCGGAGCTGAGCAAGCTCATCGAGGCCATCGGCTACAAGAATCAGGACATGCAGATGCCGCCGAAGAGCCCGCTCAGCGCTGCCGAGCAGGAAGCGCTGACGCAGTGGGTGAAAATGGGCGCGCCCGATCCCCGCACCGGCTCCGCTCCCGTGGCGAAGACCACGATGGGCATGGATCTGAAAACCGGGCGCGAGTTTTGGTCCTTCAAGCCGCTCGCGTCGCCCACGCCACCCGCTGTGCGGAACACTGCCTGGGTGAAAACCCCCGTCGATGCCTTCCTTCTCGCCCAGCTTGAATCGAAGAACCTCTCGCCATCGCCACCGGCTGACAAACGCACCCTCATCCGCCGTGCCACGCAGGATTTGACCGGCCTGCCGCCGACGCCTGAGGAGGTCGAAGCCTTCCTCAAAGACGAGTCCACCGATGCCTTCTCCCGCGTCATCGAGCGCCTGCTGAACTCACCTGCCTATGGTGAACGCTGGGGCCGTCACTGGCTCGATGTCGCGCGCTACGCCGACTCGAATGGCATGGATGAAAACGTCGCCTTCGGCCATGCCTGGCGGTATCGCGACTACGTTGTCCGCGCCTTCAACAACGACAAACCCTTCGACCAATTCCTCATCGAGCAAGTCGCCGGCGATCTGCTGCCAGCCCACGACACGGCGGATCGTCACGAAGCTCTTGCCGCCACGGGATTCCTCGCGCTCGGAGGTCGCGTGCTCGCCGAGCCCGACGTGAAGAAGATGGAGCTCGATATCATCGACGAGCAGCTCGACACACTCGGCAAGGCCTTCCTCGGCATGACCTTCGGCTGCGTGCGCTGCCACGATCACAAATTTGATCCCGTCACCCAGGCTGACTACTACGCGCTCGCCGCCATCTTCCGCAGCACTCGCTCGCTCTCGGATGAAAAGATGGGTGCCATCAAATTCTGGTATGAGCACCAGATGGCCACGCCCGAACAGATCGCTGCCAAAAAAGCCCACGAAGCCAAAGCCGCTGAGAAGCGGAAGGTCGTCACCACCTTCACCGCCAAAGCTCGTGCCGAACTAAAAGCCGAACTGCATTCTCAAGCAGCCGAGTATCTCACCGCCTCCGCGCAGTTGCCGGATGATCCTGACTTTGCCGAGGTCGAAAAGCTCGCCGCTGCCGCCAAACTCCGTCCGCGCTACCTGCTCACCTGCCGCCAATATCTCACTCGGAAAAACGAGCATCCCTTCTTCACCCAATGGCGCACTTTGACCGCTGCGAAGAAGTCCGCAGAGGTTCGCCAGCACTACGCGCCACTCTTTGCAGCTGCGCTGAAACTCGACCCGAAGGCCAAAGACAAGCCCGCTGTCGATGTCGCCGAAGCTCGTGCCGCGCTCGATGACATCGCGGGCTTCCTCGCCATCCCGGACAAAGATGCAGATGCCTTTGATGCCGCCACGCTGGCGAAGGTTACCTCCATGATGGACGACCTCATGACGGTCGAGGGTGCAACGCCCGATCCGCCAGCCTTCATGGGCGTCGGCGAAGCCGCGACCATCCGCGCCATGCCGATCCACATACGCGGCAGCTATTTGACGCTCGGCAAAGAGATCGAGCGGGGCTTCCCCGAAGTCATGCGAACCTCCATGACGAAACCCGTGCTGCCCGCGAAGCAGAGCGGTCGTCTCGAACTCGCCCGCTGGCTGGCCTCCAGCGAGCATCCGCTCACCGCCCGCGTCATGGTGAACCGCCTCTGGCGCTGGCATTTCGGCAAAGGCATCGTCACCTCCACCGACAACTTCGGCGTGCTTGGCGACAAGCCCTCGCATCCCGAATTGCTCGACTGGCTCGCCCGCGTCTTCATCGAGAACGGCTGGTCCATGAAGGACATGCACCGCCTCATCATGAAATCGAGCGCCTACCAGATGGCCTCCAGTCATCCCAGCTCCGGCACTGCCTCCTCATCGCCAGATCCTGCGATGCTCGATCCTGAGAATCGCCTGCTCTGGCGCTTCAACATCCAGCGTCTCGAAGCTGAGCAGATCCGCGACAGCATCCTCCACGTCGCCGGCACCCTCAGTCAGCAGATCGGCGGGAAAACCATCCCGCTGCGCAATCGCGAGTTCGTCTTCAACCACACCTCCCGCGACCACACCTCCTACGAGACACCTCGCCGCGCTCTTTATCTGCCCATCATCCGCAATCATCTTTACGACATGCTGGAGCAGTTCGATTACCCTGATCCGACCATGCCGACCGGCAGCCGCAACGCCACCGTCGTCGCCCCGCAGGCGCTCATCATGATGAATGCCCCCGTCGTCATGGATTCCGCCGCCGCTCTGGCTAAACGCCTCGCTCGCGACACGAATAACGGCTCCATCGCCGCCCGACTCCACCGTGCCTACGACCTCGCCTACGGGCGCGAGCCGAACACCCGCGAACTCGACCGCGCCACCCGCTTCATCGAAGGCAGCCCCAACAAGGACGAAGCTTGGTCACTGCTCTGCCAGTCCCTGCTCGCGGCGAATGAGTTCATGTACCTTCGCTAAAACCATGAAGACGCCTTTCTCACGCCGCCAACTTCTCCAAAGCTCCGCCGGGGGCTTTGGATATCTGGCTTTGAATGCGATGCTGGCTCAGTCGAGCGCTGCGGCACCTTCAGCAATACTGAACCCGCTGCTGGCAAAGAAGACGCACTTCACGCCGAAGGCGAAACGGGTGATTTTCCTCTTCATGAAGGGCGGGCCATCGCATGTGGACACCTTTGATCCGAAGCCGCTGCTCCAGC
The DNA here is from genome assembly GCF_044378005.1 of Prosthecobacter sp. Lineage (GTDB taxonomy): Bacteria > Verrucomicrobiota > Verrucomicrobiia > Verrucomicrobiales > Verrucomicrobiaceae > Prosthecobacter. Next base: position 35,565 of record NZ_JBILYB010000028.1, on the reverse strand, counting down.
GCGATGATGGGAAGGCGTATCCTTTCCAAGTGCCGCGTGTGACCTTTGCGGCCACGGGCAAGCTGCTGAAGTCGCCGTGGAAATTCCGTCAGTATGGCGAAAGCGGGCTGCCGGTGAGCGAGCTCTTCCCCAATGTGGCGCAGTGTGCTGATGAACTCTGCGTGGTGCGGTCTCTGCACGGCACAAATCCCGCTCACGGCGGTGCTTTGCTGAAGCTCCACACGGGCAGCGACACGCAGGTGCGGCCGAGCATGGGGTCGTGGATCACTTATGGTTTGGGCACGGAAAATGATGACCTGCCGGGCTTCATCACCATCTGCCCCACACTCGCTCATGGTGGCGTGAACAACTGGGGCGCGGCTTTCCTACCCGCGTGGACCCAGGGCACGCCCATCGGCAATGCCAGCATTCCTTCCAGCCAGGCTTTCGTGAAGCACATCCGCAACCCGCGCCTGAGCGAGACGATGCAGCGTCGCCAGCTCGACTTCCTCGCGGAGTCGAATCAGGAGCACCTCAAGCTCGCGGGTGCTGACTTGGCGCTCGAAGGTCGCATCAACAGCTTCGAGCTGGCTTTCCGAATGCAGGGCACGATGCCCGAGGTACAGGACATCACGCACGAGACCGCTGTCACTCAGAAGATGTATGGTCTCGACAATCCGGTGACGGCAAACTTTGGCCGCCAATGCCTCATGGCGCGGCGGTTCCTGGAAAAAGGAGTCCGCTTTGTGCAGGTCACTCACAGCGACAGCGAGGTGCAGTGGGATCAGCACGGCAATCTCTACAAAGGTCACAGCAAAAACGCCGCCGAGGTGGACAAGCCCATCGCCGGTCTGCTGAAGGATCTGCGCTCGCGCGGTCTGCTGGATGACACACTCGTCATCTGGGGCGGCGAGTTTGGCCGCACGCCCACGGCACAGGGCAATGATGGTCGCGATCACAACCCTTATGGCTTCACGATGTGGATGGCAGGCGGCGGTGTGAAGCCCGGCTTCGCCTACGGAGCCACGGACGACTACGGCTGGTTCGCCCAGGAAAACAAAGTCCATATCCACGATCTACACGCCACCATCCTGCACCTCCTCGGTATGGATCACGAGCGCCTCACGCACCGCTATGCCGGCCGCGATTTCCGCCTCACGGACATCGCCGGGCATGTGGTGAAGGAACTCATCGCGTAGGCTGCGCAGTCGGCGTGATCCAGGCCCGCCAGTGCGGCAGCAGCCAGAGGACGATCATGAGAATCCAAAGCGTGCCGAGGCAGCAGGCGAGGCCGAGGCTGGAGATGCCGCGATTACCGGCGAAGAAGAGGCTGGAGAAGCCGATCACGGTGGTCATGCCGGAGAAAAAGACGGCGCGGCCGGTGCTGGCCTGCACTTGGCGGACGTCGTTGCCGGTGCGTTGCAGGGCGAGCAGGATGTGGATGCCGTAGTCGATGCCGGTGCCGAGCAGGAGAGGGATCGCCGCGAGGCTGGCGAGATTCCAGCCAAGTCCGAGCAGGCTCATCGTGGCGGCCAATGCACCGAGTCCGCCCGCGAGCAGCAGCACAGAGAGCAGCAGATCCCGCCAGCGGCGGAAGGTGATGAAGAGCGTCAGCGCAATCAGGCCGACGATGGGGATCAACTGCTGGTTCAAATCCGCGCGGACCAGAGTGGAAAGCGCTCCGCCGAGAGTTTCCCAACCTGCCACCCAGGCACCGGTTTCGGGCGTGAGGAGCTTTTGAAGTTCGGCGAGTTTGGCCCGGTCCGGCAGGCCGGGTTTTCCAGGCACGCTCACGGAGGCGAGCACGATGCCCTCGCCCGGCTTCATGCCTGCGGCCTCGGCACGAGTGCCGGTGGCGAGCACACGATTTAAAATGGAGGCGGCGGCAGCTTCGGTGTCGCCTTGTTTCCACACGCCGCAGACGCCTCGCAGCAGGCCCATGGCCGCTTCGGTGAAACCGGCGGCGTCGATCTCTTTTTCCAGCCTCGGTTGCTCGCGCTGGAGCCAGTCGATGAAGGCACGATTCGCTGCCTGAGCCTGGGGATCGCTCACGAGCATGGTGGGCAGCATGTGGCGGACGAGGGTGCCGGACTTCACGGCTCCATCGAGCTTTGTGCTCAGTGCCTGAGTTCGTGCGCGCAGGTCGGCTGCAGGGCCGGTGATGAGCACAGGAAGGCTGGCTTCGGTGTCACGACCGAGCCGCTCCTGCACCCACTGGAAGGTGTCCATCGACTCGCTCTTCGTCGGGCGCAGGGCCTCGGCGCTGGTTTGGAAAGCAGGCAGACCTTTGAGGGCAAGAATGCCCGCGATGCCGAGCACGAGCACCAGCGTTCCGGCCACGGCGAGTCCGCGATGGGAATGCCAAGCAGGCGCGGAGGTCGCGGGTTGTTCGAGTTGCTTCCCAGCGGCCAGTTTTGGCACAAAGAAGACCATCACGCCCAAACCAGCGATGACACCAATCGCCACCAGCAGACCCATCTCCGCCATGCCGGGCAGGCCGCTGAAAAGTAGCGAGAGAAACACCACCGCCGTGGTGCAGGCACCGGCGGCGATTCCCGGCGCGGCCAGCTTTCTCAAAGCACTGGCATCGAGCTGAGGATGCTGCCGCGCCTCCTGGATGATGAGCACGGCGTAGTCGATGATGATCCCAAGCACGATGGCCGCGAAGCCGAGGGACATGATGCTGAGCTTCCCCACGATGAGCCCGCCAAAGCCGAGCGTGAGCACCATGCTCAACGCCACGAGACCCTGAATCCAGAGCAGCGGCTTCAAGCGCCGGAACATGATCCAGAACAGGAGCGCGATGAAGACCTCCGTCATGCCAATGGTGCTCGACATGTCCTTCTCGATCCCCGCGCCGATCTCGGCCTGGAAGGCTGGCTCGCCCGTGTAGCGGACGGTGGCGGTTTGATCCTTCGTCACCTGCGCGACCTCGGCTTTGATCTGCTCCAGCCAGGCTCCGGCGACCTTGTAATTGCCCACGCTGGTCGCTGGCGTGACCATCAGCGCACGGAAGGCACCGTCTTCCGAGACGAGGCCGAAGAGCGAGCCCTCCAGCGCACCTGCTGCGGAGGTGTCGAGACTTTCCAGGAGCCCGAGTGGATCATACGAAGCCCGCTGCACACGCTCGGCGTCGAGCGATGTCGCCACGGCTTGCAGTGCCTTTTGCAGCTGAGCCTTCGCGCCATCGCCTTCCAGCCGCGCCTGCACGGCGCGCAGCTTCCCTGGGTCCGTGTTTTGCAACGACCACGCCAGCAGCGCCGCGCCCGATTGCGCCTGCGCTTCCATCGGCTGCGCCCAGCGCACCTCCTTCACCAGATCGGTGCGCTTTTGCAGTCGCTCGGCCAGAGCGCTGGTCAGCTCCTCCGAATTCGCCTCATCCTCCGCCTCTAGGGCGATCACGAGATCGCTCCCGCCCGCAAAGCCATCCCGCAGCAGCTTCAGCGCCCGCACCTCCGGCACCTCGCCCGGCAGCGTGGCCAAAATATCCGTCTCCAGCCGCAGCCGCGCCAGTCCGATGACGACGAGAGGCAAAAGGACGAGCGCGACGAGCCAGGATTTTTTCATGCGAGACGCGATGGGTGGAAGGGGACACGAGTAGATGCAAGCACGGTATTAGAGCCACGGGTTTGCTTCTTGTATCTATCGCAGCAGGTGACTTAGAATCAGACTCATGAAAGCTTCTGTAAGTCTCATCGCCGCATTCCTGATCGGTTGGCAGGCACCTCAGGCATCAGGCACAACTGTTCCATTTCAAACTTGGGAACAGCTCTTCGAGAACGCTGACTTTGTGGGGGTTGTAGAGTTTGTCGAAGCGGGCGGTATCGTTGCAGGTTATAAGGTGGTGGAATCTTGGAAGGGACAGGCCGAAGGAACGAAGATGCTAGTGGCGATTCCGCCTGATGCTCATGGAGATCGGTTCCCCACGGTACTTACCGGAGACAAGCATTTGATAATGGCTTCAAGAGCAGCTCAGATCCGCTTATCGAGTTTTAGCTTTGCTCCAGATTTTCCTCTCTGGTGGCGTAGGGTTCAGCCAGACTATACTCTGCCGCTCTTCCAGGGGCAGTGGGCGCTTAATGGATCACCTGACGAAGCATATGGACTGGCATCTTCATTCGGCAGAAACGTCCGCACTCTCGATCAAGTGCGCACAAAGGTGATGGAGTATCAGTTTTTCAATGACCAGGAACTGCTCACACTTCGAGATCGGGCTCTGCAGACACTTGATGATTATGTCACATCAGATGGTGCTGAGTCGCCTGATTCCAAGCAACTGCGCCAAGAGGTTGTATCTGCAAAAACCGTGGAGCAGATCCTGACGGCGCTCTTTGATATGCCTCTTGAAGGAAAAAGTGAAAAGCACCGACTGAAGAATATTCTATCTTATGGAGGTCGAGAAAAGACCCTTGCGGCGGTGGAGGCGATGCTACCACAGAACTCTCCATTGGGGGCTGAGCTGCATAAAGCTACGACCGAGTCTTTACGACGGCATTTACGTGATTCCAAAGCCACGATTGCTCCCAGGAAGTCTCCCGATACTCCTCAGCCTGAGCCATTGGTGAGTGCCGAGCGGATCGAGGAAGCTCGCAAGACATTTCAGGCCAACGAATGGGGCCCAAAACGCTCCGAGGTCTTCGACATTCTCGTGAAGCACGATCCAGCATTGGTGGCCGAGGCTTTATTGTCCTGGACGAGTTTAAACAAGTGGGGGGAAGTAACTGAACTGGGCTACGAAGCTGGGTCAGCCTTCTGCTTCCAATGCGGGAAAAACCGAGCGGAGAATTTCACCAAACTGCTGACGGCCAAAGATCCCTACGTTCGTGTCGCAGCGGCTGTCTATTTGTGCTTCGAGGATAAACAGGCTGGTCTTCGCGAGTTGCAGAAGCTGTCCGAAGTGCCGGGTATTGCAGGTGACTGGGCGGCCACCGTAATGATCGAACGTGGCGACAAGCAGGCGATGCAGCGTGCCCTGACCATGCTCGACCCAGTGCTTCACAAAGACGACAATCCTTACGTTTATAGTGCTCTGTTTCGCGCCACGAGAAACAGATTGCTCGTGGTCCTCTCAAACACGGCTTTTCATCATCAGCTTGGTCTGCCGAAGATGCGGGTAGCCCAGAAAGAAGAAGATGCCGCGACCTTTGAAGCTGCCTATCATCAGGAGATGCTGGGCTGGTGGCAGCGAAATCGAGACAAGGTGGAGCTCCAAAATCCCTGGGCAGCCGTGTTGAAGCCGCAAAAGGTCGATTAGCCGAAGATACCGCTTATCACCTCCCCGGATGCCAGCGGTAATGCCCAGTGAGTGGGAACTCGAAGAGACGATCCTCGCATTGCGGACCTTGACCGATGTTGTGGACGATCCAGGGGCGCTCGCTGCCGTCTGGGGCGGGGACGACGAGGGCGATGTGGGGCAGTCTGCCAGCGACGGTACAAGTGATGAGGTCGCCGGGGAGGTAGTCGGCGGGATTTTGGGTGACGGGCAGGGAGGCTTTCTGGCGCTTGAAGAAGGTCTGGAGATTTGGCACGCGGCGGTGGTCGATGTTTTTGTCCGTCGTGCTGAGGCCCCAGTTCTTCGGGTAGGCGGAAAAGGCGCGCTTCATGTCCTCGTGGACGAGTTTTTGCAGATCGAAGCCGAGCGCCCGGTAGCAGCGGATGACCTCATCGGTACAGACGCCGGTGTCGGCGGGCACATCGCCGCCGGGGTAGTCGAGCTTCACGTAGGCGGGATCGTAGCGAACGCGCTGGCTGGGGCGGTTGAGCGCGGCATCGACGAGCCGGGAGGCAAAGGTCTCGTCCTTCGGCGCATGGCGGCGGGCTTTTTCGGCGAGGTCGCTCGTGTCAGCCCAGAGGGCACGCTGGCTCCAGATGGAGATGGCGAGAAGGCCAAAGACGGCGAGGAGACGGATAGTGAAAGTGCGCCTGGGAGATAGCATGACGGGCCTTTGACAGAGCTGAAGGGAGGGCGTTGGAAGGCCGAGATGGTTGAAGAACCCCCAGTTTCCTGTTTGCACAATAATTAAGCTGAGTGTAATTTCTATAATTAGAGCTTTATGTCACACTTTGCCGTCCCCTCCATGACTACCCCGCTGCACTTCGTGCAGTTGGATGAGGCTGCGCCATCGCCTCCGGCAGCCGCACCGAATATCGATGCCAAAGTCCTGGCGCAAGCCGAGCGCTCGGGACGCTTTGCGACGGAGATCCAGGAGCTGAACATGCGAAATGCGCGCTTGGGCGCGTGGTTCGTGATGATCCTGGTGCCATTCTGCTCGGTGCTGGACTGGCTGGCCTACCCACTGCGCTTCTGGGAGTTCCTCGTCCTTCGATTGGTCTGCTCCCTATTCTGCGTCCCGCTTCTGCTGGCCCTGGACCGCCCGTGGGCGGCGCGTTACCACCGCGTTTATCCGGTCATACTACCTCTGATCCCTGCGATAGCGATCTGCGTGATGCTGTTCCTGACCGGGAACGCCAGCTCGTCCTACTACGCCGGGCTGCTGCTCTGCCTCGTGGGCACCTCCTTTGTGTTCCAGTGGACCTTCGAGGAGATCGGGCTCACCGTCGGGCTCGTGCTGCTGTGCTACTTCGCCGCCACCGTGCCGAATCTGCACTTCGGTGCCGGGCTGAGAGCCAATGGTCTCTTCCTCAACAACACGCTCTTTTTGCTGCTGACCTGCGTGATCCTCTATTTCGGCAGCCGCCAGCATTACGGCATCCGGCTGAGTGAGTTCGTGAACCGCTGCAAAGTAGAGGCCCAGCGTGAAGAGCTGCGTTCACGAAATGAGGAACTGACCACCACGCTCCAGCGCCTGCGTGAAACAGAGGCTCAGCTCACTCAAAGCGAGAAGCTGGCCTCCATCGGCCGGCTCAGCGCAGGCATCGTGCATGAGATCAACAACCCACTGAACTTCGTGAAGTCTGCGGTCTATGTACTGAAAAAAAAGTCCCGTACCATGCCGCCCGAAATGGTGGAGCAGGTGCAGGAAATCCTTTCGGACATCAGCGAAGGCGTGGACCGCGTGGCCTCGATCGTGAATGATCTGCGCACCTTTGCTCATCCCGAAAACAAAGGCGGCGTGCCGGTGAACCTGAATCAAACCGTGGCCAAGGCTGTGCGATTGATGAACCAGCAGGTGACCGACCACGAAATGGAACTCTTCATCGATCTGCCCGAGGACATCATCGTGCTCGGAGATGAAAACCACATCGTCCAGATCCTCATCAACCTGATCCAGAACAGCGTGGATGCGCTCGCGGGACGGGAAGATCCGGCCATCACCTTCAGCATCATTCGCAAGGGCGATCACATCCAGCTACAAATGCGCGACAACGGCACCGGCATCCCCCAGGACGCCCTTCAACGCATCTTTGATCCCTTCTTCACGACGAAAGAAGTCGGCAAGGGCATGGGCCTCGGGCTCAGCCTCTGCTACCGCATGATGCAGGGCATGGGCGGCAAGATCGAGGCCTACAGCCAGCCGGGCGAATACACCGAGTTTATCCTGACCTTCAATCCAGCACCCGACAGCCCATGACCAGCGAGGCCCAGCACCCTTTTCACATCCTTTACGTGGATGATGAGGAAAAATCTCTGCGCTACTTCCGGCAGATCTTTGAGGATGAGTATGTCATCCACACGGCCACGAATGCCGCCGATGGTTTCCGCATTCTGGAAGAGCATGGTGCGCGCATCGGCATCCTCCTGACTGACCAGCGCATGCCCGGCGAAAGCGGCGTGGAGCTCATGGAACGCGCCCGCAGGCTCCAGCCCAATGTCATCCGCATCCTCGTCACCGCCTACACCGACTATGACAGCGCGGTGAAGGCCGTGAATGAAGGCCGCGCCTGGCGCTACCTGCACAAGCCCGTGGATCCCGAGCAATTCGCTCTCGTGCTCCGGGATGGCATGGAGGCCTACCTAACCTTGCTCAACCGTGAGCGGCTCCTCCACGAAAAAGCCGACGACCTCCGCACCCAGCTCATGGCGGACAAAGTAAGCGGCATGGGCATCCTGGCTGAAGGGCTGAATCATCATCTTCGCAACGCCCTCACCGTCGTGCGGGCCTTCATCGACCTCGCCCCCATGAAGCTCATGGAGGAGATCGATGCGCGGCCTCCGCGTGACCCCTCCTTCTGGATCGAGACCCAGAATCAAGCCGCCACTCAGATCGACCGCATCCAGTCCCTGCTCACTCACCTCGCCCACGCCTCCCACGCGCGCAAACTCGCCCGCACCGAGCAGGTCAGCCTCCATGACCTGCTCAGCGAGACCCAGGCTGCTTACGCCGGGCACTTTCAGGAAAACCGAGTCCAGCTCAGCATCGAGATCGCGCAGAACTTCCCGGCATTGCTGGTGCATGGCGAGCGCTTCCGCCAGCTCCTACGGCTGCTTTTCATCGAGGAGCTCACCCACCTCCAGCCCGGAGACAGCATCCACATCCAGGCCAGTCTGCAAACCGATGCCACTGGCGATTATTACGCCATTATCACCCTCACCGACAATGCGGCCTGGGGTGGCCCGCATGACAGTGGGGCCAATCTCTTCGATCCCTTTTACACCCGCAGCCGCAAGCCGGATGACTTCGGCGTGAACATGATGGCCTGCTACGTCACCATGCACCTCCACGGCGGCACCGTCTCCGCCAAGCGTCTCTCACCTCAAGGCCTCGAACTCACCCTGCGTCTCCCGCTTGATCCTGAGAAGAACTGCCAGGAAGCCGAGACCTACCTGCGCGGCACTCTGACCGGTGACGCCAAGTGGAGCAAAGCCGTGGAAATGGCGGCGTGATCATGCGCCTCTGGTCCGCCGGACGCTAAGGCGGGATCGAATCCGTAGCTTGGCTCTCCAGAGCCGAGTTCTGGGAGCGCGGAGGGCTCACAAGGTCGTCACCTTCATTGAACTCGGCTTTGAAAGCCGAGCTACGCCCCGGCCAGCAGCTCAGTCCACGCCCAAGTCTTCGACGAAGCGTTTATGCTCCGCGTAGTTGGCATCTGAAACGCCTATTTGGCAGATCACAATCGCTTTGATGACTTCAGCCACATCCTCACGGCTCAAGCATTGTCGTTCCTCAGTGGAAAAGGGCAGTGCAGCACGTTGACGAAGCCACTCGGCGAGGTCTCCAACCGTCTCGATATCTTTTGGAAATCCGGTGCCCATTCCCAGCCAGCCCAGACTCGGCCAGTACTGTGCTTGGAGAAGGTCGTGTAGCTCGTGCCAGTGATGTTTTCGTTCTGCCCGCTCTGGGAAAAGTGCTTCGAGGTCGCTGAACTGCCTCACATCAGCTTTAGGCAAAAGCTGTCTGAGCGCCTTCTCCAGCTTGGCCCAGTAGTTGTCCGCAGAAAGTATTCTGGGAGCATGGTCTTGTGCAGAAGGGGAGATGCCAAGCTCACGGCAGATGAAGTCGATCACATGAGCTGGTGTCAGCATTTTCTCTGCTTCACGATCAGGGATCTCAATCTGAAACGTGGCTTCAAAATTCAGCACGAGTTCGACAGAATCTAATCCCATAGATCTGGTGACAAGCATTTCACGCTCCGGCCAGCAACCCGCGCGCATGCTCTCTCGCGGACTCGATCTTGCCGCCGAGCATCCTGGCGAGTTCTTCGATGCGTTCGTCGGCGGCGATCTCGCGGATGGTGGATTTGGTGCGGTCGCCGACGATGTCTTTGGTGACGACGAAGTGGCTCTGCGCCAAGGAAGCAACCTGCGGGAAGTGGGTGATGGCGATGACTTGATGCGTGGCTCCGAGCGAGGCCATCTTGCGGCCGACAGCTTCGGCGATGTTGCCGCCGACGTTGGCGTCGATCTCATCGAAGACGAGCAAACCGACGCTGTCTTGTTTCGCGAGCGCGCTTTTGACGGCGAGCAGAACGCGGGACATTTCGCCCGAGCTGGCGGTGAGGCGGAGGGGTTTTAATGGCTCGCCAGGATTCGGGGCGAATTGGAAATCGACTTCCTCGAAGCCGTGGCGTGCGGGTTCGCCGAGAGTGGTGAGCTGAGCCTCGAAGACGCTGCGCTTGAAGCCGAGGTCGGCGAGGTGGGTGGCGACTTCTTTGGCGAGTTTGGGGGCGGCTTTGCCACGCTTTTCGCTGAGCTGTTTGCCGAGCTTGTCCACCTGCGTGCGGCGGTCTTTGACGAGCTTGCCCAGTCGCTCCAGCTCTTCGCCTCGGTTCTCGATCTTGCTGAGCTTCGTTTCGGCTTCGGCGAGGAAGTCGAGGATGGCCTGCACGGTGGGGCCGTATTTGCGTTTGAGCGTCTGGATGGTGTGAATGCGCTGGTCGAGCTGTGCGAGTTCGGCGGGGTCGATCTCGAGGTCGTCGGCGTAGTCCTGGACGCTGCTTTCGAGGTCGGTGAGTTCGATGAGTGCGGACTGGAAGCCCTCAAACATTTTTGCTGACGCGGGGTCGATCTTTTCGAGGTCGTGGATGCTGCGGCTGATCTCGCGCAGGGTATCGAGCACGCCGCCTTCATCGCCACTGAGACGGCTGGTGATGGCTCCGCAGAGCTCGGCGAGACGTGCGCCGTTCGCGGCGATACGGTGGCGTGACTCGATCTCTTCTTCCTCGCCGGGCTTGAGGTTGGCTGCGGCGATCTCGTTGACCTGGAACTTCAGCATGTCGAGTTGCTGGGTGCCGGCGCGCTCGCTGTTTTCGAGGTCTTCGAGTTCGGTCAAAGCCGCGCGCCATTGCTTCCAAGATTCCTCGTAGGTGGCGAGTGTGTCTTCGAGCCCGGCGGCTTTGTCCAGCATCTCGAGCTGGCGCTCCTGCGAGTTCAGCGACTGATGATCATGCGGCCCGTGGAGATCGACGAGAAGCTCGCCGAGGGATTTGAGCACCTGGATGGTGACGGGGGAGCAGTTCACGAACTGCTTGTTTGCCCCGCCGACGCTGACGGCGCGTTTGATGAGCAGTTCACCGTCCTGGCAAGGTTCCAACCCGGCGTCCTCCAGCACGGCATCCACGGCGCGGCTGTCTTTGAGGTGAAAGCTGGCCTCCACGGTGCAGGTGTCCTGCCCCGTGCGGATGAGGCTGCGGTCGGCGCGCTCGCCGAGGATGAGTTTCAGCGCACCGACGATGATGGATTTCCCCGCGCCAGTCTCGCCCGTGACGCCGACGAGCCCCGGAGCCAGCTCCCAAGTCACATCTTCCACGAGGGCGAGGTTACGGATTTTCAGGAAGGAAAGCATGGCGCGGGGGGTGAGATCTGGGGGTGCTGTTCGTGCGAGTATGGGAAGTGCGCGAATCTTTTCAAGATGCGTGCTGCGACATTTCAGACGATGGGCGGCGGACTTTGAAACCTTTCCTCCAACTGGCCTCGGCCCGCACTCCCGAGGGTGCAGAGATGACGCTGCACTCTCACGACACGCACTTTTATATCCGGGTGGACCGGCAGCCGCTCATGGGCACGAACGCCAATGAGTCGGAAAAGGCCCTGGCGGAGCTGGCCTGCACGCGACTCGTCGAGCAGCCGGGGATGCGGGTGCTGATCGGCGGTCTGGGGCTGGGCTTCACGCTGCGGCGGGTTTTGGAGATGGTGGGGCCGGATGCGGTGGTGGAGGTGGCGGAGTTGCTGCCGGAGATCGTGGCCTGGAATCGCGAGCATCTGCGCGAGGTGAATGGAGCGCTGCTGGACGATCCTCGGGTGAAGGTGATCGTGGGGGATGTGTATCAGACCATCACGGAGGCACCGAAGGGACACTACGATGCGATCATGCTGGATGTGGACAATGGCCCCATCGCGATGGTGCAGGACGGCAATGAGCGGCTGTATCAGGCGCAGGGTTTCGTGGCGATCATCCAGGCGCTGAAGCCGGGAGCGCGGGTGACTTTCTGGTCCGCGAGCTCGGACCGGCGCTTCGAGAAGAAGCTGGTGAAAGCAGGCTTCAAAGTCGCCGTCGTGCCATGCAAAGCCTACCCGCAGGCGAAGCGCTGCACGCATACCATTTTTGTGGCGGATCGGGCAGGGGGACAAAATAAAGAATCTCCCGGCACCATCCCTGCTTAGGCAGATGGGATGCTCTCTCCCATCCAAGAGTACCTTGAGACGCTCCATGCCCGCTATGCGCCTGTCATGGAGGGTCATGTCGCCGACTATATCCCCGAACTGGCCAAAGCCGACCCGAAGTGGTTCGGCATCTGCATCGCCACGCGCGACGGCCACGTCTATGAGGTGGGGGACACGAGGCAGCTCTTCACGATTCAATCCATCTCGAAGGCGCTGGCCTACGGTCTCGCGCTGGAGGACCGGGGTGAGGAGCATGTGCTGAAGCGCATCGGCGTGGAGCCATCGGGGGAAGCTTTTAATGCGATCAGCCTGAAGGAAGGCACGGGCGCGCCTTTCAATCCGATGATCAATGCGGGAGCCATCGCCACCTGCGGGCAGGTTTTGCCGAAGGATGGCAAGTCCCGCTTTGAAAGGCTGCTGGCGTATTTGGGCGGCTTTGCCGGACGTGATCTGGACATCGATGACGTGGTGTATCGCAGCGAGAGTGAGACGGGACACCGCAATCGAGCCATCGGCTGGCTGCTGCGCAACTTCGGCATCGTGGATGAAGATCCGCATGAGACGCTGGAGACTTATTTCCAGCAGTGCTCCATCCGTGTGACCTGCCGTGATCTGGCGCTGATGGGCGCGACGCTGGCGAATCAAGGTGTGCAGCCACTGACGCGAAAGCGCGCCATCGCCTCCCAGTATGTCGATAACGTGCTCGGCGTGATGGCCACCTGCGGCATGTATGACTGGTCGGGCGAGTGGATCTATCGCGTGGGGTTGCCGGCGAAAAGTGGTGTCGGTGGAGGCATCCTCGCGGTGCTGCCCGGGCAGCTCGGGATTGGCGTCTTTTCACCGGCTCTGGACCCGCAGGGGAACAGCCTGCGCGGCATCAAGGTGTGCATGGATCTCTCCCGCGAGCTGGCGCTGCACATGATGAATCCCACGGCGACGCCACGCACAGCGGTGCGGCTTTCCTATCACGGCGGAGAGGTCACCGCGCGGCGGCGGCTGCCTTTTGCTTCACGGGAAACGCTGAAGACGCATGGGGGGCGCATCCAGGTGCTGGAACTGCAGGGCGGGCTGATTTTCACCACCTTCGAGCCCGTGGTCAGGCAGGTCTTCCAGCTCGCGAATGCTGGCTGCCTGCATGTGATCTTCGATCTGCGTGCGGTGGTCACGGCGAACACGGTGAGCCTGAAACTGCTGGCCGATCTGCGTTCCCGTCTGGAGCGGCAGGGAGTGCGGGTGATCCTATGTCAGCCTGGAAAACTGACCCCGCGTTTGAATGAGGCGGGTATTCCCTCCAGCGCCATTTTTGCCACGGTGGATGCGGCACTCGAAACCAGTGAGGACGCCCTGCTCATGTCGGTCACGGGGGCCTCCTGGCGCTCGGCGGGTGAGCTGAAACTGGAGGAGTGTGCCGTCTTTCAAACCTGCACGCCGGGAGAGATCCGCATCCTGGAGCGTGATTTGCCGCGGCGTTCGTTCGCGCTCGGAGAGTCGCTGATCACCGCAGGAGAAAGCTCCGACGAGATGTACGTGATCATCGAGGGGAATGTGGAGGTGCAGATCCGTGAAGAAGGCGGGCTGCACCGCCGGGTGGATGTCCTGGCCGCAGGCATGACGGCGGGTGAGATGGCTTTTCTGGACGGCTCTCCCCGCTCCGCAGATGTGGTGGCGATGGACAAGGTGGAGTGCCTCGTCATCACCCGCACTTGGTTTACGGCCTTGGCGGATGCGCTTCCGCACTTGAAGATCAAACTGCTTCAGGCCCTCATGAAGGAGATCTCCTCACGTCTCCGGCAGGCCAACATCGAGATCGGCGCCCTGCACCGGAGTTGATGCATCATCGGCGTGGCTCTTGGGAGCTGTCGCCTGCCGAAGGTCGGGCAGGGAGTCGAGGTACAGCTCCTCCACCTTGGCGCGCGCCCAGGGGGTGCGGCGGAGGAAGACCAGACTGGACTGGATGCTCGGGTGAAAGTTGAAGCAGTTGATCTTGATCATCTGGCCCAGCATCTCCCAGCCATAGTGCGCCACGAGCTGTTCGAGCATCATGGCGAGAGTGATGCCATGGAGAGGGTTTTTGGGGCCGGCGGCGTGCATGGGGCACTTGCTTCGGCCAGCTTGGCAGCCTTTTCCACCGGCAGTTGTGCAGGCGTGGCGGTAGAGCGAGTTTTCAAATTGAAAATGGGTGTGGCGAGATGGCATCTCGCCCCTCTCCGCCCCCGAGTTGGAAACTCGGGGCACCAGCTGACGAGTTTCAAACTCGTTCTACACCTCACGCCTGCCGCAGCGCCTCCGCATCCGGGTCGGCAAAGGGCGTGTCCAGCGTGTCCACGCTGTTCGAGTAGTTGCTCGTTTGTACCTCATCGGAACCGGGAACCGAATCTGGTGCGCTGCCGCACGAAGAAGCAGCGCTGCCTCAATCTTTGCGCTGGCGAGTCCCGCACGTAGCAGCAGGGCGAGGATGCGTGCGTCGATCTTGTCCGTTTTGACCTGTGTCTCGGCGATGATGCGAGTCTTGAAGGGGTTGGCCAGCATGAGGTGCTCCGCTGGCACGGACTGTTCCAACACCTCGTAGAGCCAGTGCCACCGTCCTGCCGCGATGAGCGGCATCCTTATAGCGAAGCCATTCTGCGGAGCCTGAGGCACGAAGGATAATTCATGGAAGCTTCAAAAACCACACGAGGGTTGGGTCAGCGCTTCAGCAGCGTGATAAACGCTGTACTTTTTGTGGTAGTCGATACCGATGAAGGTGGCGGCTTCGGTGACGATGGACGGCGTTGTATGGGATGGAGTGCTCAGGGCATCGCCATCATAGCAAACTCCGATTTACCCAGGGAATGCCGCTGGAACCCTTGATTTTCCGTGCTTCATATCGCCTGACCCCGTTCTTCCCGCTGCTTCACATTGGTCAAACGCCTCAAATGCGGCAAAACGCTTTGAGAAGGATGATGCCGAGCACATCAAAACTAACTCTCCCCATTATGTTCCGGCTCAATAGCTTCATTCCCTTGTTATCCTGCCTTCTCTTTGCGCATTTTTTAGTATTGGCTGAAGATCAGGTGATCGGCTACGCGCCCGAGGAACCTCTGTTCGTCAACCAACCTTATCCAAGAGGGCTCAAAGAAGAAGAATTGAGGAGCATGCTGCTCACCGACCCAAAGCTGCGTATTGCGTATGCATTCCTGGTCCGGTCAGCGTTGGGTGGCTCAAAGATCGTGGATGGCCGCACGCCTGAGATGGTAGCCGCGCTGAACGATCTGAAAAGACGTGGTGACAGCGCGACACCTTTGTTGCTCGACATCATGGCTAAGAACCACAATACCCTTTACGAACATATGATCCCACTGATCATCTCCCGGATTGGAACAATCAAGATGGAGCCTTACGTTAACTATCTTCGCGAGATGATCAAAACACGACCGGATGAGATCAGCGCGTCTGCCAACGAGGCAGCGTTGACCATCTTCATCGAGCACGGCACTGAAGAGGATGTTAAGCTGGTGCAAGACCTAGCCAAAAAGCGACCATTCCTGGCTCCTTCTGTCGAACGATCTTTCCAGCTCCAGCGATGGAAACATCCCGCCCCTAGCAAGCCTTTAGGGTCGATAACTGCGACTTCACCGTCTCCAGTAATGCAGACTCAAACAGCAAAGAAAGCACCCGAGACAAAGCCTTCTTCAACAACACCTCTTTCTTCAATAACACCCAGTACGGAACCAGCGTCATCAACGCCGTGGGCAGTAGCAGCGGTGTCGATCGTGGCAGGGATCGGCCTGCTGTGGTTGCTGCTCAAGAAGCGGATGTGACAGCCTGCGGCGGTACCGGGGAAAGAAGCCAGGCATTCAGACCAGCAAGTCTTCTGCCAATCGTTGACCGTGAGCGCCCTTTTTTGACTTCCCTTCGCCCGGAGTCGGCGCATCGCCACGGCATTCGCCCCAATGCCAGACCCAGTCTCCTGATGCGGGCGCAACAAGGCATTCGGCGCATGGAGGCGTAGGGCGAAACTTCGGTCTTGGGTTCTCAACGCGAATGGCCGCGAATATCCGCGAATGAGAAGAACGAATAGAACCCCTCCTGAATCGTTGGCTTCCGAGTTCGTTGTCTGAAAGTGTGGCTCAACTGGAGACCGTATTTGGAAGTTCGATTTACCCTCTGCCGAGCTTGGCGAGGGTTGAATCATTCCTCGTGGGTGAATCCTTGGCAGCTAAGGATTGGCTTGCGAATTCCCTATAAGAAGTCATTTAGAGCACCCCCCCGAAAAAGATGGCTACTATTACCAAACGCGAAATCGTGTCTGACTTGAGCGACCAGACCGGACTCACCCAGTCTGATGTCTCCACTCTGGTGGATGCATTCATCCAGTTGATGAGCAAACGGCTGAGCGATGGGAACGATGTGACGTTCCGAACGTTCGGCACTTTTGAAGTCCGCGTGGCGAAGGCCAAAGTGGGCCGAAACCCGAACAAACCCGAAGACTCGGTGATCATCCCGGATCGCTGCGTGGTGAGGTTCAAGCCAGGACGCGAGCTGAAAGCGGTCGTGGCGGCGCTGCCACCGAAGAAGCTGAGTGAAGGCTGAGGCAGTGGCTGCCTCTGGTCCTCAGTGGACGGCAGAGGTCTGACGCTGGTAGATGAGTAGGGTGCCTTGCTGCCCCGGTTTGCGGGTGATGGCTTGTTCGCGGACGAGCTTCCAGGCCGCTGGCTGGGAGCTCAGAGCTTTTTCCAGCAGATGATCATGGGGGCGGCGAAGCTCCTCGGGCATGGATTTGTCCACAAAGGCCCAGGTGATCTGACGCTCATCGAGGTGCTTGAGGAGGGCTTCCGGGGTGTCGAAGGCGAGCTTGTAGCCCCGGCCCATCCAGTCGCTGGCGGAGAGCTCCTTGCCGCCGCGATAGAGGCGCAGGTTTGCTGGTGCGCGTGCTGGCAGGGCGAAGACGGCGGCGGCGATGACGGCGCCCTCTCCGCGTGGATCGCTGCTGACGAGCCAGTTTTGTTTGGGCGCGTCTGCGGCAGGGATTCCTGCGAGTTTGACGGCGGAGTCAAAGCCGCTGACTTCCTTCACTGGCAGACCTTTGCTCATGACAAAGACGATGATGAGCACCGAGCCGAGGGCGGCTTTCCCCAGAATGGAACGCCAGGGCAGCAGCCCCAGGCCCGACATGGCCGCCAGCATGACGACGGGGGTGAGTGTGACCATGTAGCGAGTGCTCAGGCCCACGGGGATGAGGAGCAGGATGCAGCCGATGCCGATGGTGAGGCCGAGCAGGGAGGCGACCTCGGGGCTGAGACTGCGGCGTTTCCAGCCGAGGAAGGAACCCTGGGCGATGCCGAGAAGTGCTAGAAGAGTGATGAGCCAGCCAAAGACTTCGGGCATGGCCTTCAGGTGAAAGGGCACGGCCTCCAGGAAGTATTGCAGCGGGGAAAGCTGGGTCATGCCTTCCTTGGAAATACCCGTGGAGTAGAGCATCCAGGGGCCGGCCAGGACGGCCACGGGAAGGGCGGCGCACCACCACGATTTCGTGAGCAGCAGACGCCATTGCCCTGCGAGCACGGTGGCCAGCGGAGGCACCAGGCACAGGCCCATGCCTGATCCTTTGGTGAGGATGGCGGCGGCGGCGATGAGCCCCCACCAGAGCGCGCGCCGAGTCGTGGGTGTGCGCAGGTAGTTCGCCCACTCGATGGCGGCCCAGAGGCAAAGCAGCGCGAGCATGAGGTCCGACATCACATGCTGGACAAGTTTCAAGGCCACGGGCAGGGCGATGACGCCAAGACCGGCGACGGCGGCCAGCGGGTCCGGCATGAGTCGTCTGCCAATGACCATGGTGAGGGCCGCCAGTCCGGCCAGAGTCAAGGCTTGGAGGAGGAAGAGCACCTGGATGGAGACCTTCGGCATCAGCAAAGGGCCGGCGATGAGGTAGTAAAGAGGTGGGTAGTGGCCGAGGGCGACGCGGGGAAAGTGGTCGTAGTAGGTCTTCGCGAACTGCATCGGGTGGTGGCCGGGAGCTTCGGCGAGGTAATCCCGAATCATGAGAGAGGTCACGGCGTGGGCGGCCTCGTCGGGGTCACCGCCGAGATCGGAAGTCAGTGCTCCTGACCCGGAGAGAAAGAGCCAGGTCAAGGCCAGTGCGATGATGAAAAGAAGCAGCACGGGCCGAAAGCTCTTCGGTGAACTGGAATCCAGAATGGGTGACTGGGGCGTCATGGTGGAAGTCACCCTTTGGAGTTCGTCAGTGGAAAGTCAAACTCACGCCCAAGATCGGAGGAGACTCGCCAGAGGAGAATGCTGCTGGCGTTGGTGGTGAAAATCGCTACAAGCCCGGCGCAAGATGTCCGATCAAGCCAGAGCATCCTATCTTTCCTGCCTGCAAGTCTTCCGTGGTGTCGCCGCGCTGGGGGTGGTCGTTTATCACGCCGGACTCTTCACGGAACGTCAGGCCGGACAGGTGCTGCTGGGCGGCTGCTACCACTTTGGAGAGCTGGGGGTGGATTTCTTTTTCGTGCTCAGCGGGTTCATCATCGCCTTTGTCCATGGGGATGAATTAGGTCAGCCCGCCTGTGCTCCCCGCTATCTGGCGCGGCGTTTTTTCCGGGTGTATCCGCTGCTCTTTTTGCTGACCACGGCGAAGCTCGCCCTCGAACTCGTGGCCTGGCAGCGCGGAGGTGCCGGACCGGATTTGAGCCGCATTTTGTCCTCCTATCTGCTGCTGCCCGGACCTGACGGCAGCCTGCCTGTGATCACGGCGGCGTGGACTTTGCAGCATGAGGCGCTGTTTTACGCGCTCTTCCTGCTGGCCCTGCTGCTCGGGCGTCGTGCCGGGCTTTGGATCATGGGCGGCTGGATGGCGCTGATCGTGATTCTCAGCGGTGCCGCTGTGAAATTGGAAGGGATGCCGAGGCTGCTTTTTGATGCCCACAATGTGGAGTTCGTCTTCGGAGTTCTGGCCTGCTTTTTCTTCAAAAGCGCGAGCGCAGGGGCGAGCCGAAATCTGGGAGCACTCCTCGCGCTCTTCGGGTTGGTCTTCGGAGCCTGGCTCTATGATTCAGCGGATGGGATGGATCAGCCGCTGATGGTGCGGGTGTGCCTTGGGGCGGGCTTTGCGGCTTTGATTTATCTGATGGCTAACTGGGAGCGGAGCCGCGAACAAAAAGCCTGGCCGCGCTGGGCCTGCTGGCTGGGTGATGCGTCCTATTCGATCTATCTCGGCCACTCGCTGATCTTGCTGGCAGTGATCAGCGCAGGGGCACGTTGGGCGAAGGAGTCGGCGGCTCTCGCCTATGGTGTGGCCTTCGTGGCGAGCCTGGCCGCGCTCGCTGCCACCAGTCTGTTGTTCAAGCTGGTGGAGAAACCTTTGCTCAATGCCTCACGCCGCTGGTGCCGCTGATCTGTCCTGACCATGCTCTTTAATTCAGCCGAGTTCCTTTTCGCTTTCCTGCCAATCGTTCTGGCCGGGGTGGCGCTGTTGCATCGCTGGAAGGGGCGTGAGGCGGTGCTGCTTTGGCTGGCCGTGGCATCGGTCTTTTTTTACGGCTGGTGGAGTCCTGCGCAGGTTCCTTTGTTGCTCGGCTCCGTGGTGGCAAACTTCTGGCTGGGCCAGAAGCTGCAGACACCTGACTCCGGCAAGCATGGCTGGCTGCTGACAGCGGGTGTGGCGGTGAATCTGGGGCTGCTGGGCTACTACAAATACTGGCACTTCCTGGTGACCACGGCCGCTCAGGTCTGTGGGCAGGACTGGCACTCGACTCCACTGGAACTGCCGCCGGGCATCTCTTTCTACACCTTCCACCAGCTGACCTATTTGCTGCAATGCCGGGCCGGAAAGACGGAGGGCACCAGCTTCCGGCACTACCTGCTGTATGTGACTTTCTACCCGCAGCTCATCGCGGGTCCGATCGTCCGTCCGTATGAAATGCTGCCTCAGTTGCGGGCGACCAGGCCGCGGGCCTTTGAGTGGTCGGAACTTTCGGTCGGGTTCACTTTGTTGGTGATCGGTCTCTTTAAAAAGATGGTGATCGCTGATCATGTGGCGGCCTGGGTCGGGCCAGTCTTTGACCAAGCGGCGCTGGCTGGCCCGGTGGCCATGCTGGATGCCTGGGTGGCAGTGCTGGCCTACACTTTCCAGCTCTACTTCGACTTCTCCGCCTACTCGGACATGGCGCTGGGGCTGGCGCTGATGCTCGGGGTGCGGATGCCGGCGAACTTCTTCTCCCCCTACAAGGCGACGAGCATCATCGACTTCTGGCGGCGCTGGCACATCACCCTCTCTCTCTTCCTGCGTGATTATCTCTACATCCCGTTTGGCGGCAGCCGGAAGGGGCCGGTGCGTCGGCATGTGAACCTGCTGTTGGTGATGATCATCGGCGGCTTCTGGCACGGTGCAGGGTGGACCTTTGGCCTCTGGGGGCTCTGGCATGGTCTGTGTCTGGTGATCAATCATCTGTGGCGACAGACGGGCTGGTCGGCCCGTGTGCCGCGGCTGCTGGCGCTGCCGTCTTCCTGGGCGCTGACCTTTCTGGCCGTCATCCTCGGCTGGACTATTTTCCGCGCGCCCGATCTCCGCGCTGCCAAGCACATGCTGATGAGTCTGGGCGGGGCGAGTGGATGGGAGATTCCTGCTGGGTGGCTGGTGAAGCTGCCGGCGCTGGCCAAACTGGGGATCGAAGGTCGGTCAGACTGGGCCGTGTTCTCCGGCCCAGTGCAGGTGGCCACGCTGGGCATTCTGCTGCTGGCGGTTCTCGTGCTGCCGAATGCCATCCAACTGACCAAGGGGGGCTTCACTCCACCGAATGAGGCGTCTTTGCCCGAAGGGAAAACACTCTTCTCCTGGCAGCCTGGCTGGCGCTGGGCGCTGGTGCTGGGCATCCTGGCGGCTCTTTCTCTGCTGAATCTCGGCAAGCTCAGCGAATTCCTTTACTTCCAGTTCTGACATGGCCGCTGACCCACATCGTACTTTTCTCCTGCGCGGCGGGATCGTCATGGTCCTCGTGCTGCTGGCCGTGGTGCTGATCAATCGGGCGGTCAATCCCTACAGCCTGTTTGCCTCGGACTGGATCGTGCGCCCTGCCAAGCCCGAAACCTACACCCATCTGCGCATGGTGAAGGCGGCGCAGGTGCGGCACGTGCAGCCCAGGGCGGTCATTTTGGGTAGCTCACGGGTGGAGACGGGACTCTCGCCCGATCATGCCTGCTGGTCAGAGCGCCCGGTTTACAATCTAGGTCTCAGCGAGGCCACGATTTATGAGATCCTGCGCTATTTCCAACATGCCGTAGCGGTGACCGAGGTGCGTCAGGCGGTGCTGCTGCTGGATTTTAGCGCATTCCTTTCTGCGGCGAATCCAGCTCCCGACTTCACCGAGGAACGGCTGGCTGTGAGCAGGGAAGGGAAGCCACAATCTTTGGCGGCGATGGAGGACTGGCTCACGGCGCTGGGCACTTCGGATGCCTTGATCGGTAGCCTGGGAACGTGGCGGGGTGTGCCCGGAGAGAAAGCCTACACGCCGAATGGCGCACGAGTGGCGGCGGAGGAAGATCGTCGAGTGATCGAGAAGGGTGGGGCGGCCAAGGCCTTTGCCGCTTACGAAAGACGCACGCTGCCTCAGTTGGCCGCGATGAGCCCCCAGTTGGACCCGCAAGCCTTCCAATGTTTCCGTGAGATTCTGCAACTTGCCAAAGCTCGTGGGATCGACCTGCGGCTGGGTATTTCGCCCGTCCATGCACGCTTCCAGGAAATGCTGCACCTCAGCGGACACGGAGCTGGTTTAAAAGAATGGCTCCGTCAGCTCGTGGAGATCGCAGCGCAGGAGTCCACGACCGGCAGACGCTTTCAGGTACTCGATTTCAGCGGCTACAATGCTCTCACGACGGAGCCAGTTCCAGCCTCGGGGTTGGGCCGCTGGTATTATGAAGACAGCCATTTCACCATGGCCCTGGGCGATCTCATCCTCGAACGCCTCTGGAAACCGGCTCCAGAACCAGTGTCGTCAGATGGGTTTGGGGTCGTCTTGTCGTCGGAGATGCTGGAGCAGCATCAGGTCGAAACGATGAAGGCTCGTGAGCGCTACCGCATGCAGCGTCAGGGCGAGCTTGCGGCACTGGAAGCAATGATCCGGCAGCCGTGACTCAAACGGCACAAGAAGCCCGCTTGAACTCTCTCAACTGAACACGCTCTCGTGTTTGAAGAGTGCGTTGCAGTAGCGGCTTTGTCCGCTCTTGAGGTAGTGGTGATCGTATAAACCGAAGAGCTTATAACCATGAACTCGCAGCAGGTCGCTGACATCGGAGAGTGTCACATGACGGTGGGTGGTCAGTGTAAACGTGACCTCGATCAGCAAGGATTTGATCTTGCCCGAGGCAAGGCTGGATTGGGCGCCTTTGAGAACCTGGATTTCGAATCCTTCGGTGTCAGTCTTCATCAGCGGGACAAAGTCGATGCCCGCTGCTTGAAGGAAGGCATCCACGGTGGTGACCTCCACATTGATGGTGCCCCTGCTGCTGGAGGCATCCGCCAAACGCCCGAGGAAGGGATCGTCCGGCCTGGCCTCGAAGGGTAGCTCACCTTGGGTGTCTGAGATCGCCTTGCGGTGGCAGTGGACACGCTGGTTGGTGCTGTGTTTCTTTTGCAGTTCTTCAAAGACGGCGGGCGATGGCTCAAAAGCATGAACATCGACTGGGAAGATCTGCAAAAGCTCGGAGGTCACGACACCAAAATTGGCACCCACATCAAGCATGGCGGTTTTCGAGAGATCGGCAGGCAGTTTCGCCAGGATGTCGCGGTAGTTTGCGGGTGCGGTTCCGCGGGGGCAATTGCTGATGTAGAGAAGCCGGAGTCCTACTCGCTCAAGTAGTGCCTGAATAACCTGTCGGAGTCGCTGTTTCATTGGTGTGCCGAAATTAGGCGGGCAATGTGATTTGAAAAGTATCAATCCAAGGATGTGTGACTTTGGCTTTTGAGTGGGAAGAGAATTTGCAGTTTTGGACAAACCGTGTCACTCGGCGATCCCTACTTCATGCCGCATGAGTCAGCTCCCAGTTCAGCCTTCTCCCTTTCACGGTCTCATCGGCAGTGGCTTGATCGGACGTGATCCTTTCGACAAGCGCAGCTACTCGGGAAGCAGCTACTATTTTTTCACCGAATGCCAGCGCCAGGGCCTGCTTTCCGGAGCTTCAGGTGTCGAACTGGGAGGCTGGCGCAAGTGGCTGCTCCTGGCGGCTTCCTTTCATCCCAGCAAGGAGCGTCTGCGCCTTTCCTACTATCTGCGCCCTGCGTATCGTGATGCGTTGACGCGTCTGCTTGCGCAGAAGTTGAGGCCGACTTCTCCTGGCAGGACTTTGCTCCAGATTGGCGCGCTCTATTCTGGCCCAGAGATCCAATCCCAAGGTGGCTACTGCACGTCTTATCACGATGGAAATCTCGCGCTACGGCTGCGCAGTCCTTATGGGCGTTTGCTGGTTTCAGATCGTCTGGTGGAGAAGGCCATGGCCTATGAACGCCGACTCTACCATCGCCTGGATCTCATTTTGACCATGAGCGAGTATTTGCGCCGCTCGTTCATCGACGACTTCGGGGTGTCACCGGATCGAGTCGTGAACATCGGCGCGGGAGCCAACCTTGATGAGTTGCCTGAGGTTGTGCCTGTGGAAACTCGAAAAGGGCAGGGCATTCTGTTCATCGGGGCCGATTTTGAGCGGAAAGGCGGACGGGTGCTGCTGGAAGCTTTTGCCGGAGTGAGAAGCCAACTTCCAGAAGCAGAGCTCCACATCGTCGGCCCTCGCCAGGGACCGCCCGAGGGCCTGCCTATGGAACGGGTGGTCTGGCATGGGTTTTTGGACAAATCGTCCCCAGATGGCGCGGCGAAGATGAAGCAGCTTCTCAGTGAATGCCGGGTGCTTGCGCTGCCCTCCCTCTATGAGCCGTTTGGCATCGCTCCCGTGGAGGCCATGCTGCACGGGATGCCGGCGGTGGTCACGGGAGATTGGGCATTGGGGGAGACTGTCACCCATGAGGTGAATGGGCTTCATGTCAGAGCAGGGGATGCCACCAGTTTGAAGGAGGCACTGCTCCGAGTGCTTTCAGAGCCGGGTTTGGATGCGCGACTGGGCGTTCATGCGGTGAGCCATGCGCGCGAGCACTTCACCTGGCCGCGGGTTGTGGAGAAGCTGCGTCAGGCACTGGGGGGCATGGAGGCACGGCCCGCATTGAATTTGACCGAGCCTGATAAAAAATGACCCTGGCTCCTCGCTGTGCAGCGGAATTGCAACTTGTGTGCCCTCAGACCTGAGCTAAGCAGACTCTCCACATGCAGCAGGAAATCATCATTCGAGCGAAGAAAAGCCAGTCCGAGTACTGGGCGGAACTCTGGCGATTTCGCGAGTTGCTGATGCTTTTCACCTGGAGGGACATCCTGGTGCGCTACAAGCAGACGGTGATCGGCGTGCTCTGGGCGCTCATCCGCCCCGTGCTGACCCTGACGGTGTTCGTCATCGTTTTCGGACGCTTTGCCAAACTGGATACAGCGGGCGGCGTGCCTTACCCACTGCTGGTGCTCGGCGGGATGCTGCCCTGGCACTTTTTCGCCGCCGCACTTTCTGAGTCCAGCATGAGCCTGATCGCCAATTCGGCTTTGCTTACGAAATCCTATTTCCCCAGACTGCTGCTGCCACTGAGTGCCGTTTTGGCCACTTTGGTGGACTTTGCCATCAGCCTCTGCCTGCTCTTTGGCTTGTTGCTTTGGTTTCAATTTCCAGTCGGGCCGCGCCTGCTGCTGCTGCCGGTCCTGACAGCGGCGGCGATGCTGACAGCCATCGGCCCGGGGCTTCTGGTGACGGCGCTTAATGTGCGCTATCGCGATTTCCGTTATGTGATCCCCTTTGTCGTCCAGATTGGACTGTACATTTCTCCTGTGGGCTTTGTCAGCGGGTTGGTGGAAGAGCGCCTTGGCTGGTGGGGACGGGTCATCTACTCGCTGAATCCGATGGTTGGCGTCATCGACGGCTTTCGCTGGTGCATCGGTGTGCAAAACGAGATTTTCCTGCCCTCCATCCTCATTTCACTCTCGGTGAGCTTGATGATGCTTGGAATTGGGGTGGCCTACTTCCGCGCCACCGAACGCTCATTCGCTGACTTCATCTAAAGCCATGTCTGACATTGTTATTCACGCCGAAGATGTTTCGAAGATGTATCGTCTGCAGCACCAGCGTACGGCACGCTACGGCACGCTGCGGGATGTCTTGGCGCGGCCATTCTCACGCAAGGCTCCCTCGGATAAAGTGAAGGGAGGCGAGGAGGAGTTTTGGGCACTCAACGGCGTATCCTTCGAGATCAAAGCAGGGCAGGTTGTTGGCATTATCGGGAGAAATGGAGCGGGCAAGTCCACGCTCCTGAAAATTTTAAGCCGCATCACTGATCCCACGGGTGGGGAAATCCGAGTGCGCGGGCGTATGGCTTCACTTCTAGAGGTAGGCACAGGGTTTCATCCGGAGTTGACGGGACGTGAGAACATCTACCTGAACGGTGCCATCCTAGGCATGAAGCAGCACGAAGTGCGTGCACGGTTCGACGAAATCGTTGCGTTTTCGGATGTAGAACGGTTTCTGGACACGCCGGTGAAACGTTATTCCTCGGGTATGCAGACGCGCCTCGGATTCGCCGTCGCAGCCCATTTGCAGCCCGAAATCCTGATTGTGGATGAGGTTCTTGCCGTCGGAGATCATGAATTTCAAAAGCGCTGCTTGGGCAAAATGCACGAAGTCAGTCAAAGTGGCCGCACAGTGCTGTTTGTGAGTCACAACATGAATACTTTGGGCTCATTGACCTCTCGCTGCATTCACTTAGCACGCGGGAAGGTCATCCAGGATGGCCCGACGCATGAGATCGTTGCCAAGTATCTCTCCCAAGGGGAGGCCAATCATCCGATTTATGAGTCTCCCGAGCGGGGAGATACACCCAAAATACTTCGTGTTGAGGTCCTTACTTCTAGGCCTGGCGGTCTTCACTCCATGCTCGAGCCTCTGGAATTCCGGTTCCAGATTTGGTGCCCATCTGCGGTGCGGGGTGCTTGCCTGAGTTTTGAGGTCAATGATCTCAACCGGCTGAGTTGCAGCACAAATCCCTGGCTCTTTGATTCAGAGCAGCCTTATGCTCGAAGCCCAGGCGTTTATGAAGTCACCTGCCGGATGCCCAAGGCCAGATTGTTCGTCGGGAACTACTCGCTCAACGTTCGCTTTGCGGAACCCCCCGGCGGCCGAAAATTCCAGTCGCTTATGGGCATCTGCGGTTTCCAAGTCGAATGCCTTGGCAAACAGCGATTGGAATACGCATTTGAGCCGGGTGAGGCCGCCTACCTTGAAGACTGCGATTGGCAGGCACAGGCAATGATTGAGTAATACCATTGGCACCATTTTGTCACCCTTGAGAAACACTCGAGTGATTGGTCGCAAATGTGACACAGTTTATGCTTGTCTGAAGTCACTTCTTTGGGTTAATTAAATCCCCTCGTGTAAACATCTAATCAAATACCTAAAACCGATTATGAATCGCAATCCAAACGTCCGTAACGGGGCGACACTAAACCTCAGGCTGTTCTTGAAAAGCTTGGCAGCATCTATGTTGTTCATGCTGGCGAGCCCATCGTTTGCTCAATTCTCAGTTCCAATCGTCACGGCGGGCGGGACTGCGGAGATTACGGATAACTCGGCTTGGGTTTACGCTGAAATCAATGCCGGTGGTCGAAATGCTAGTGTCGTCTTCGAATACACGACAGACCCAGCTTTCCTGACCGGCATCGTAACTTCTGAAGCACAAACGACGACGAGTGAAACCGTCACTCTCCATGTGGGCATTGTTCTCTCGGGGTTGACTCATTCCACATTGTATTTCTTCCGTGCCAAGGCGACCAATTCACAGGGGCCCACCACGATCGGCCCCATTCTCTCATTCACCACATTCTATCGCACTTTTGTGGTTGAAACGGGTGATGAAGTTCCCGGAACACCAGCTCAAGAGATTGATTTCATCTCGCCCGGCTTGCTCGCGGACAATGGTATTGTCACTTTCCTAGCCTATGCCAAACGTGGTGTTGGCGGAGCTTCCAGCCTCAATGAAAAACTGCTTCTGAGCGGAGCTACTGCTACGACGGCTGTCGCAGCCCGCCAAGGCGGAACGTTTGCAGGTAACGGCCTCCAAAGTGTGTTTGATCACATCACCATGAATGATTCTGGGTCCGTTCATTTTCACGGCCAGATCACGGGTGCCTCGTCCGCTACGGACCGTGGGCTGTTCCTGAAAAACGCAGGAGAAAATCTCATTAATCGTGAAGGTGGCGAGATCTTCCCAGGTGCGGGCGTGAATTTTCTCGATAACGACAACAGGTCTCCCATCGCGGGCAATGGTACAGTCTTCTTTGGTAGCACGCTTTCACCCACTACATTGGGCCGCCGCGGTATCTGGTCTTCGAACGGTGGGGATGCTAGTCTGGTGGCTCGAGAAAACCTACAGGCTGCTGTGGACGGAACCATCGCCGGGAATATGGTCCTCAGCACGCTTGTCGCATCAGGCTCGGGTGCGGCGTTTGTCAGCCCACTCTCCGGCGGTGTCGGTGGCAATGAAGGCATTCTCGTGGGTAGTGTCTCGGGTGCATTATCAGTGCTTACGCGCAAGCTGGACAAGCCACCGGGTCTTAATCCGATTGTTTTCACTAGTTACAGAAGCGTCTCGGCTGGCTCTGACACCAACTTCTCGTTCGTTGCAGACCTCTTCCTTAAAAACGTGGTATTTAGCACAGATGACCAAATTTTGATGTCATCTCTTGGTGGTGTCCAAACCGTCATTGCTCGTGAGGGCAGTGCAGTTCCTGGAATCGCAGGAGGAATCTGGGATCGCTTTGACCGTCACTTCGTCACGGCTGCCGGTGATGTGTGCTTCCAAGCATTCATGCGAATCGGTGGCCCGATCACGACAGCGAATGATGGTATCCTGTGCCGCTGGTCGGGTGGTTCGGTTGAAATTCTTGCCCGAGAAGGCAGCCGGGCTTTGGGGCAGCGCACTGCAACCTACCGCGTTTTCACCAACTTCTCGGTTAATTCCAATGGCAACTTCATGTTCCAATCTACTCTCTCAGACGCTCGCAGCGTAATTATCGCCGACTCTGGTATCGGCCAGCGCTTGGCCACCGCTTCCGGTGGTCGCGTTTACCTCAATCGTCTCACGGAACTGGACCCTGTCATCTTCTCTCTCGCGACTCAATCGAATCTGACCAATCTCGCGGGAGGCACGGGCGGTTATGGAACAGTCATTGATGACCAGGGCGCAGTGTTTGCCGTCGCGTACGTGGGTGCTGGCCGATACATCGCCTTTGTATTCTAAAATGGTAGCTGTCGTTCCTGACGGAGAATTCTCACAAGTGTATTCTCCGCTCACACTATGAACAATAAAATCATGTTTGTGGCGCTGGCCTTCACGGCCAGCGCCTTTCTTTTTTACCTCTGGCTGCCTGAATCTGATTTGCCGAAGGAAAATGAATCTGCTGAAGCTGGAGACGTGAGGGGAACGAGTGTCTCTAATGTGGAAAATCCAGCATCACCTACGGCATCCAATTTTGACGGCTTGAGCGATGACGCTAAGATCCAGTTTTTGGATGACCAAAAAGCTAGGGGCCATGCGCCTTTGCTAGCTGATCTGGCCATGCGTGCCCTCGAAAGCCCGAGTTTGGAGGTGCGTGCGGCTGCAATTGCCGCTGTAACCCATCTTCAAAGCAACGAGTTGCTTCCTGTTCTGCGGAAGGCGTTGAGTGACACTTCTGCGGAACTGCGGCGGCGAGCGCTCCACGAAGCTAGAGAAAAAGCGCCCGTGCTCCGGCTAAATTTACTGGAAACAGCTCTGTCTTCTACATTTCCTGACACACGGGATGGTGCGCTTATCGAGCTTACTCGGGAAAACCCCAAGGCTGCCGTGCCAATCATGATGGAAGGCTTGAATTCGCCAGATGCTGATTTTCGCCAGAGAGTCTGGCAGGAAATATATCCCAATGTGCAAGCCTTGAGAAAGGAGCCATTCGCTAACACGACGGAGGCTCTAGACTGGTGGGCCAAGGTAAACGGCCAATTTGATTCGAGCATGGTTCTGCTGAATCCTTCTGTGGCACCCTCCGAAAACTGAAGCCACCTCAACCAACAGGCCATCCGAAACTATGAATTTTTGCTTGAGTGCATCATGGCTGGCAAGGCGGAATGCACATGGTTTCGCGCTACTGCTCGCATTATCTCTCCTTCCTCAAATTGGGTATGCAGCTCCTGCCAATGATAACCTTGGAAACCGAATTTCCCTGAGTGGCAGCCCGGTAAGCACGGCAGGAACCAATGAAGCATCCACCAAGGAAATTGGTGAGCCGTTTCATGGGCCTGATGATGATACAGGCAATTCGGTATGGTGGAGTTGGACAGCGCCCACCTCAGGTTTGTACACCATGAGCACTGCAGGCAGCAATTACGACACATTGCTCGCGGTTTACACCGGCAGTGCCTTCGGTGGTCTGACTTTGGTGGTTCGCAATGATGACAAAGACGGTTTTGACACGACAAGTTTTGTCAGTTTTCAGGCAACGGGAGGAGTCAACTATCAGATCGCCGTGGACGGTGCCTACTTCCGCACGGGACAGATAAGTCTAGCCATAGCCGGCCCCTTTTTCCCGCCACCCAATGACCATTTCGCTGACAGAACTGTCCTAACTGCTGGCCCTCAAACTGTGGCGGCTACGACGAGCTTGGCTACCCGACAGGTGGGTGAGCCAGTTCATGGGAACCTCACTTCGGGGGAGCGCTCTATTTGGTGGAGTTGGACGGCACCTGCAACTGGGAGGGTTACCTTCACCAGTTCTGGAGGGGCATTTTTGGCGACTCTGGCACTCTATAATGGCACCACATTAAATGCCCTAACAGCAGTCCCAGTTCAGCGCCAAAGCATAGGGGCCACCTGTGACATATTAGCCTCAGTCACGGCTGGAGTGACCTATGAGATCGCCGCAGATGCCGACTTTGGATTTTCGGGCCCCTTCAATTTAACGGTTGGTCAGCTTATTCCAGTTCCAGCAAACGACAGCTTTGCTGGACGTTTTGTTGCCAACGCGAACCAGCTCCAATCTGGAACCACGGTAAACGCTGGTGCTGAGGTGGGCGAAACTCTGGAGCCCTTGAGTCAGGGCAATACTGTCTGGTGGACATGGACGGCACCTTCATCAGGTCGCTGGCGCATTGATGCCTCAGGCAGTGCGATCCAGCCTTACATTGGATTGTATTCAGGATCGAACGTGACCTCTTTGACTCAGATTGCCAGAACCACCTGGTTCAATCCGGCATTGCCAAACATGCTCATCTTCAATGCTTCAGCAGGTGAAGTCTTCCACATTGCGATCTCATCTCTCGAGGATCTTTTTTCTTCATCAGATATCGAAGGAGACGTCAGCTTTAACATTGAACCTTCTGGAGCGGCACCAAGTAATGATGCTTTTGCGGCAAGTCGGCGGATATTTACTTCAGGCACCTCCATTGGTAACAACTTTGGTGCTTTGACTGGACGGGAAACGGGGGAGCTTCCAATGGATGATAGCGGACTTGAGGACATCGGCGGCAATTCTGTCTGGTGGAAATGGACCGCACCCTCTGGTGTCTCCACCGTAACTGTCGATACTTTTGGCAGTGACTTTGATACGGTGCTCGCCGTGTACACAGGCGTTGGACTTGGCGCTCTCACGGAAGTGGCGGTCAACGATGAATCCTCCAGTGTGTTTGGTCAGAGCGAGGTGGTATTCATCGCGGTTCCGGGACAAACCTATCACATTGCCGTCAATGGCTTTTATGGGGAGCAGGGTAACATCCA
Source organism: Prosthecobacter sp. (assembly GCF_044378005.1). Lineage (GTDB taxonomy): Bacteria > Verrucomicrobiota > Verrucomicrobiia > Verrucomicrobiales > Verrucomicrobiaceae > Prosthecobacter. Next base: position 4,726 of record NZ_JBILYB010000028.1, on the reverse strand, counting down.
GCTTAATCTCACCGGTGGAGGTGTGGTGACCAATGATGATTTCATCAACGCTATCGCTCTTGGTTCCGCGGCTGTTGTCACTGGCAGTGTTGAGCTCTCGGCATTGTTTGGGTCTGAAACCGGCGAGCCTGATGCGGGCACTGAGCTTGACCCTGCCAAGACGGCTTGGTGGACCTGGGAAGCACCTAGTACAGGAATTGTACGAGTGGATACATTGGGCAGCACCTTCGACACAGTGTTGCATGTTTATACTGGCAGCAATGCTTCTGCTCTGACGCTGATTCAGGCAAATCATGACGCTGGCCCACAGGGGCGTAGCATTTTGTTTTTCGAGGCGCGGGCTGGTCAAATTTATCATTTGCGGGTCCGTGGCGAGTCGAGTCTTGATGTTGGGCAAGTGGAGTTACAAGTTCAAATCCAGGCTCCAGCGGCCGCATCTGTAGATCCTGCGAGTGGCGGTCCTTTCTTTTCCCTTACCTTTGAGAGGTATATTGTTAGTACTGGCATTGTTTACACGGTGGCAGTCTCAGATGACTTGATGAGTTGGGACAGAACTCAAATTCAAGTGGAACAGGTGGGGCTGCCTGTCCCGGTGTTTGGCGGTGTGATGGAACAGGTGACCTACCGACTAAAGCAAGCTATGCTACCGGTAGGGAGAAAGTTTTTGAGGCTTGAAATCGACGTGGCATCTCCGTGAAACAGAGATTGGCATAGTACAAGATTTGTATTCTTGGAAAAAACAGATGCACTTACACTCCACGCAGCTTATGCAAGTTTTACCCTCAAATTGATATGGCTGTCGAACGCATTGTCCCAGGAACCAACGCTTGGCGTGAAAGCTACGCGGACCACTCAGAACGTTATCGGACTTTTCAGCATCTATATGCTGGGAAGGTAGTCTTGGATGCTGCCTGTGGCGTTGGTTACGGCTCGCACTTCATTGCTGAGTCAGGTGCCAAGTCCGTAACAGGTTTGGATATTGACGACGAAGCTCTAGCCTACGCGCGCGAAAATTTTCAAACCCAGGGTGTCAGTTTTCTCAAGGGGGATTGCACGGCATTGCCGTTCGAGGACGCTTCTTTTGATGTCATTGTTTCTTTTGAAACTTTGGAACACATTTTGGCGGCCGATAAGGTTGTGGCCGAGTTTGCCCGTTGCCTAAAACCCGGTGGGCGCTTGGTGGCCAGCACTCCGAATCGTTTGGCCTACTCGATGGGGCAGTTACAGAAAGACGATAACCCCTTCCATGTGAATGAAATGACGTTGGTCGAATTTCGCGGGTTGATGGGGCGTCACCTCACGATCGAGAAAGTCCTCCATCAGTCCTCAACTTTGGCGCATGTCCTTGCGGCCCATGTTCAAGCGTTGGATTTAGCCCTTCAGCGTTCCTTGGTGGTGAAAATTGAAAACCTTCTCCGTCGAGTTCTTGGCAAGCAAACCCTCTCCGTGGCCAGCACCCGCCAGGCACTTCAGGATGTGCTCAATTCGACTCCAGAACCCTTGATTCCCCTGCCGCCAGAATCGGTGATGACCGCTGACAAGCTAAGCATCTTTGTCATCGAAGCCTCCAAGCCCGTTTGAGCGAAGAAATGTGAGGTGCGGCCTCTATGATGGTAACTTGGCTCTTCCCTCATTTTCATCCAGTGCTCGCAGGTGCGGCCGAGCGGTTCCGACGCTATGCGCCAAATCTGCAAAAGGTGGGTTTTAAAATCGATGTGATCACTGCGCGTGATCCTGCCGACCTAGCTGAGAACGAAGTCATTGATGGCATCCTGCCGGTTCAGCGAATGGATGTCCCTTCGGATGCAAAGCAGAGAGATCTAGTGCTTTACCAAAGGGCCGCAGCACGAATCTCCGCAAATCCTGGCAAAGGGTTGGTGCAGACCATTAAAAGTGACCGAAGATTACTTCCATCGCTGTGGAAGATCAGGCGTTCCGGGCGTAGGCTAGTACAGGTTTGCACCATGGTGGAACCTGGACTGGAAAGCGCCTCAGGCATCCAGCGTTGGAAGCTTTACTGCTCGACATGGCTTAGTTTGAAGCCCTGCACATCCATCATTACCAGTTCCGAGGTTATGGCAAACTGGCATCGCCAGTTTGGCATCCCAGACAAGAAACTTCATGTCATCCCCAATGGAGTCGATACGAGCAGATTTCGCCCTTCGGCAAGTGCGGATGAACGCGAGGCGGCGCGTGCTCGCCTACAATTGCCCCGAGGTTCCTTCGTTTGCTTGCTGGCCGGGAATTTAATCCCCCGAAAACGTCCGCATCTTGTAGTAGATGCGTGGAGAAGACTCAGCCAACAGTTCCCTGATGCCATTCTCCTGCTCGCCGGGTCTGCCAAACGACCCACGATCGGTTCGAGTCAGGAGGGTTCGGAAATAGCGGCCTACCAGGAGCGCCTTTTTGCAGCCATAGATTCCGCAGCGCCAAGCGTGCGCTGGTTGGGTGAACGGAGCGACATGGAGGAAGTCTATCGGGCGGCGGACCTTTTTGCTTTTCCCACAGAGCAGGAGGGATTTGGTAACGTCATGCTTGAAGCAATGGCCTCGGGCCTGCCCGTATTGAGTTCTCGTTTTCGAGGCTTTCCACAGGCTGAGCTGGCTGATGTCGTTCAAGTGGTGGAGGATGATACCATGGAAGCTTGGGCTTCCGCGCTGGAGTTGATGGCTGCCGATAGAGACTTGCGAGCCAGAATCGCCTTCGCTGGTGGTTCTCTCGTGGAGAAGAAGTTCAAGATCGAGAGGATTATAGATCAGTTGAGTTGCGTCTATCAGCGGGCACTTAATCGATGACTTCGGGTTGAATCCATGGACATGAGTGGCATGACTGAATGAATAATGGGATTCTTTTATCAATGGCTTAAAAAAGAGGAGTTCTGCCCATCTCATCTTGGGATGTTTGTAAACTCTTCATTCCTGATCCGTCGTGCCTTAGGTGAGGCGATTTACAAGCATCGAGGCGAGATGCGAGGCAAGATGTTGGACTTCGGTTGTGGGACGGCACCATATCGTTCATTGTTTCAAATTGAGACATACTTGGGCTTGGAGATTGCTGCTCCAGGCCACCCTCTAAAGCATACTCACTCGACATTGCTTTACAGCGGCGACACCATCCCGCTTCAGGATGAAAGTGTGGACAGCATCTTGATGACCGAAGTTCTGGAGCATGTCTTTAATCCTGCAGAATTGCTGGCCGAGTTCCGGCGCATTCTCCGTCCAGGAGGGGTTGCTCTCATCACCTGCCCGTTCGTCTGGCCGCTGCATGAAGAGCCCTATGACTATGCGCGTTACACCCCGTTCGCTCTAACACACCTAGTGAAATCCTCCGGACTAGAAGTGAAGTGCATGGAAAAGACCGGCACATGGTTCTTGTCGGTAGCGCAGTTACTGCTCACTTATGCCGTGCAGACTCTTCTGCCGAGTCAAGGGCGCCTGCATCGAATGGGCAAGATCGTCTGGTGCGCGATAGTGAACCCTCTTGCGTTGGCATTGAATCTGATCATGCCTCGAAATGAGAGACTTTACTTCAGCAACATTCTAGTGGTTCGGAAGCCGACTTTGGCCCCGCAACCCGCATAAGCACCGCTACTGTTTTATCCCGTTAAAGAATCACGAAGACATGCTTTCAATATTTAGACTACTCTGGTCAAACGCCAAACGGATGTCGCTTTACCGCATTTACCGTCGTTTTGCTGACCTCACCATGGTGCCCTGTGAAACCTATGTAGATAACATCGAGATAGCACGCATGTCGCTGGCAGTGCCGGGATGCATTGTTGAATGCGGAGTTTGGCGTGGAGGGATGAGCGGCGGAATCGCCAGTGTTTTAGGCGCGTCGCGGAATTATTTTCTTCTCGATAGTTTTGAGGGATTACCACCTGCCAAGGAGGTGGATGGAAAATCGGCACTCGAATGGCAAGCTGACAAAGCGGCCCCTGGCTACCACGATAACTGCCGTGCCGAGGAGGGCTACGCTTCAGATGCCATGAAGCGGGCGGGTGCGGAGAAGTTCCAACTCATCAAGGGTTGGTTTTCTGACACGGTGCCCCAGTTGAAGCTCCCTGAAAAAATCGCCCTGTTGCGTCTGGATGGTGACTGGTACGATTCGACGATGGTTTGTCTCGACTACTTGTTTGATCAGGTGGTGCCTGGCGGGATCATCGTTATCGATGACTATTTTGCCTGGGATGGCTGTTCGCGGGCGGTGCATGACTTCCTGAGCAAAAAATCAGCAGCGGAGAGACTCCGAACTCACGGAAGGGTTTGTTACATGGTAAAAGCATAGGTTAGTGATTCGTTACCAACCTCATGAAAAAGCTCCTCTTCCTTCTTGCTGCCGTCGCGGTGGTTCTCGCTCTCACCAATCCAAGTGAGGCCGACTTCCGCGAGCATGTGCGGAAGAAAGAAGGCATCGCTGGCACGGTCGGCATGGCCGTGGCGGATTTGCTTTCCGGCGGGAAAAAAGGCGGCATCCAGCGAGACAACTACCTCGTCGCCAGCCGCTTCTACCTCGGCGGCGATGGCATCCTGCCGCGCGAGGACATCGCCTGGGGTATTGCGGGCTTCTTCATCGAGACCAAATGAGGATCGCTCTTCTGCTCGCCACCGTGTCGCCTTCGGAGGAGATCGGCCAGCCTCTCTTCTTCATCGCCGCCGCTTGTTTCATTCTGGCTGCGGGACTGGCTTTGATCGCGGCGGGCATCCATCTCTTCGCTCCGCAGAAA
>NZ_JBILYB010000152.1:0-14072 GCF_044378005.1 Prosthecobacter sp. | reverse complement strand
GCCGGATCGAAAGCCTTCGCACCACCAGCACGCGCAAAAAGGTAGCCGCGCTCAACCAGGGGCTTCGCCGCGACCTCGCTCGTCGCATAGCCGGGGTAGCAAAAGCTCACCGGACGCGGGATGCCGGCTTTTTCGCACTGCGTTTCGATGAACTCCACATCCGCAGCGAGCTGTTCCGGCTTCTGCTTCGTCACGCCCGCGTGTTTGCGCGTGTGATTGCCGATTTCGAAGCCTTGATCGTGCAGCGCCTTGATCTGCTCCCAGGTCATGTAGTTCTTTTTGTCGATGAGGAACTCAAAGCCCTCCGTGATGAAGAACGTCCCGCCAAAGCCATGCTTCTTCAGCAGCGGGGCCACAAACGTGGCATGACTCGCCACTGAGTCATCAAACGTGAGCACCACGAGCTTGTCCGGCACCGGTTCAGCACGCAGCGCGGTGACAAGGAGCAGGGCAAGGAGAAGGCGTTTCATGTGGCAGGTTGGAACGCGGCTACTTCCGTGCTTTTTGGACTTCTTCGATGGATTTGGCGATGTTCGTCTTCCACACGCCTTGGAGCTTGTCGGGCTCGGCGCGGTTCAACGTGTTCAAGGCTTCATCGAACTGGCCTTTTCGCGTTTGAATGCGCGCGATGCCTTGGAGAGCGGAGTATTCATCGGCACCACCGAGGCGGGTTTTGCCTTCGAGAATGGCTTCGTAGGCTTGCAGGGCAGTTTGGTCGTTTTTGAGGTTCAATTCGCGGTTTTGGGCCTGCACGAGCAAAACGGTCTCGCGAGTGCGTGGATCGCCGATCCACTCCAAGGCGGCGCTGAGGTCGGATTCGGCTGTTTCGCCGTTTTTTGTGATCGAGTAGGCGCGACCGCGATGATGAAAACCATCGCCACGCTTCCAGAAGGGCCATTTCATGATGTCTTCGGCTCCGAACTGCTTCACGACTTCGGCCGCTTGGAAGTTGGCGAGCAGGTTTTGCATCTGCGCGGTCTTCTTGACGGCCTCGATGGGAATCTGGTCGATCAACGCGGCCTTCTTGTCGTGTTGCGCGGCTTGTTCGAGTGCGGCGGCTTTTTGGAAGTCGGAGATCGGCGTGGTGGCGGCGAGAGCGAGGAAGGGCTCGGGCTTGCGCTTTTGCATCGCGGCCTGAAAACCGAGCGCGAAGTCGGTGACGCTCGGATCGGCGTCGAACTGATGGGAGCGACCACCATAAAAGTGCGCGAACTTCATCGGGGCATGGAAGTTGGATACGCCGGTCGGTGAGAAGGCGCTGTGCTCCTCGCCGTCCTCGCGGATGCGCTGGCGGCAGAGATTGATGTGCCATGGCAGACTCTGCGTGGGGTGGCGACCGATGATTTGATGCAGCGGATCGTTTTCATCCTGCGTGACGGGCAAGCTGATCTCGACGGTCCAGTGATCGTCGGCGATGTGCGTGGCGACCTCCGCTTTGGCATCCCAGGTGAACCACTGGCTGCGTGGCGTGCCGCGATCCAGATCGACGACGTGACCCGCGGGGCTGACGGCGATGGAGTAGTAGGAGTGAGTCTCGGTGGCGATCTCGATCTCGATGGCGTCTCCATGCCAGAGCGCCTGGTCGTCATCGCGGGTGGTGGTGATGTTGGGTTTCTCGCCGCGTCGTTCCTCGCAGCGAATGGCAAAGACGACGTTGTTGCCTTGCCATCCGGCTCTGAAGGAGGTGCCAAAGGTGGGCGTGCGACCGGTTTGCAACTCGCGGAACTTGCCGGTGGCGGCGGTGGGGCAGGTTTGCCAGTATTCGTCGTCGAGCTTGCCGTCGATAACGATGTCCTTCGCATCGCCGACGAGCCGCACGGTGGGCACGGGGCCGCGTTTTTGCCCGAGCTGCAGCGACTTCATGCGCAGGCCTTTGAGGAAGTCGTCGATGAGAGCGAGGCGTTTGCCAAACACGCTCGTGGCATCGGTTTTGGCCTTCGCTTTTTCAAAAAGGGCCAGCGTTTCATCCGCCTTCGCCTTGTCTTCACCCATCACTTTCCAGTTCGCTTCGCAGAAGGTGAGAAAGGTGTGCATCTCGCTCTCAGCAGGGCCGTAGAAGAGGCGGCAATACTCACGAAGGGCTGCGGTTGGCTCGTAGCCGGGCCAGTAGGCGCGGGCGGTGAAATAGACGAGGAAGTGATTGAAGCCGATGCCGACTTTATCGAAGTCGTTGCGCACGGTGAGCCAGATATCCTCGCCTTGGGACATGCCCTTGGTGGCGATCACCGTGTCGCCCATCGACTTCGCGGCAAAGGCGGGCAGATACCAGCCGCGATCGGTGAAGGGATAGTTCTCGAAGTTGATGATGGGGTTGTCGGTCTTTTTCGCCCAGGCGGCACGCAGGGCTTCCGGCGCGGCCTCGCCCTCGGCTTTGGAGGCGGCGATGTTCATCGGGCGACGACCGCCGACGATGCCGACGAGCACGTTGGGCTCCAGTTTGGCGATCTTCAGCGGTGGCAGGGTATAGACGCCGTAAGCGCAGTTCAGCACTTTGGCGTTCGGATGCGTTTTGCCGACCTCTTTGGCCACGCGATTGACGAAGTCCCACACATAGTCACTGAGCAGGCCGCGCTCGATGCGCTCGGGCGAGTCCTTGCCTTTGCACTTCTCGCATTGGCAAATGGAGGTGTAGCCATCGGGCGGCATGATGGAGACGCTTTCAAGCTGGAAGGTGTCGAGCAGTGCCCGCGCATAACGCACGGTCTCGCGGAAGAGTTCGTCGTTCGAGTAGCAGAGCTGGCACTTCGAATCGCCAGCCTTGAAGTCGGGTTTGCCGCCGTAGATCGCGAACCAGTCGGGATGGGCGTCGAACACAGGCTGACGATTCGTCATGTTCGCCATGCCGTGGGCAATTTGCAGGCGCTCGTCATTGCGAATGCCGAGTCGCATGACCCACAGCGCGGAGTCCGGCCCGCAGGTGGCGAAGCGGAAATTGAACTGCCGCAGCGCAAAGTCTGGCTTCACGGTTTCGTCGAGTTTGGTCAGCTTGATGGTCTTCAGCGTGGGCAGCACCTCACCGAGTTCGCCAGGCAAAAACCAGCGTGCGCCGAGTTTTTGCAAAAAGCCGCTCACCGCGTTGAAGCTGCCGCGTTCGTCGAGGCCCCAGACTTCGAGTATTTCGCCATCGAGCGGGATTTTGGCCCGGTGCTTATACAAACCGGGATTCGGCAGCCCATACGGTGCTCCGACGATTTTATCCCACTCTGCCTGCGCACGCGGAATGTCGCTGTTGTTCCGCGCAAACGGCCCCACCGGCTCGAAATCGGCGTCATCGCCGATCAGCGCCATCCAATCCGCACCCGTAGCGATGCGATACGCGCCGTCTTCGAGTCCCTCGGCCTTCACTGGGCATGAATCGCTCGTGCCGATGAACACTTTGACCGCATTACCCGAAGGTTGCGTGACGATGGGCAGTTTCGCGCCGCTGATCTTCTCGATCTGCTGCCGAAACTCATGCGCAGCGACTCGCTGAGTGCGCGTGGGCTTGTCGCTGATGATGATTTCGGCACGCGGCTGGCCGTTTTCGACGAGCAAGCTGTCAGCCTGAGCTGATGGGGCAGTGATGAGCAGGAAAAGGAAAGCGCGGTGAGTCACAAGTCCCGAAGGAACGCCTCCATGGAGGGCATCTTGCCGTCACCGCTTTCCCCTGGCTTAAAAACACTTCAAGCCACTGCCTCTGAGCCTTTGTGGCCGAGCTGTTTGACAGCCTTGTTGAGCTGTTCGTATTCGAGAGGCTTCTTGATCACGGTCACAGGGCCGTGGCTGAGGATGCGGCTGAGCACTTCACTGTCAGGGTAGCCCGTGATGATCACGATCGGGAGATCAGGGTGCAGAGCCTTGAGTTGGGAATAAACTTCATCCCCCGGAACATCAGGAAGCTTAAGGTCGAGGAAGACGAAGTCGAACTTCTGCTTTTTGGCGAGGGCAATGGCCTCGGCTCCTGTACCGACGACGAGACGTCCAAAGCCAGCCTTCTTGAGGAATTGCTTAAAGAGTGCCTGGAGGGCCACGTCGTCATCCACCACCATGACGGTAGGTTGGCCGGCCTCCTCTTCTTTACGCAGCACATCGCGGTCGAGGAGGCTGCGCTTGATGCGCCAGCGGCCACCGATCTGGACGGCAGGAAGCTGACCCCGCTGGACGAGATAGTACACCGTCGGAAGAGGGATACGGAGGTACTCCGATGTTTCCTTGACCGTCATAAGTTCGGGTTGTGCTGGATCAGCCATAAAAGTTGGAGGGGAGCGTGATGTTGGTAGGTCTGGAGGTTCTCTGGCAACCTCATGATTCAGAATTGATCCGAATTTGTTATATAATTACCAAAACGGCAAGGCTTTTTCTGTCATTTATCGCTTTTGCAATGAGGAGCAAAAAGCAAACCTGCGAAACATATCACAAATAAGACGTTCAACCGTTTTAGCTCCACTAGTCAGGGCTAGGGCATGATGACTCCGTTTTCGAGAATGCGAGACACCAGATTCAGCGCAGCTTTCGTGAGAGACTCGTGACTCTCCGGCCTACTCCTGCAAGGCTGCGGGCCGGTGCGAAGGGATCTGCGCTTTAAAGTCCCCTAGGCTGTTCCAGTGAGCATGGTCGTTCAGATCCACCTCGGCGATGGCGATGGTGCCAAACTCAGTCGCCTTCGCCAGCACGTCGCCATAGTGATCAAAAATGCCAGAGATCATCCACTGGTGCTGCTTCTCGTCCGTATAGGTGCTGCTGATGACATAGACGTGATTTTCGCAGGCACGGGCGCGGGCCAGCATGGGATTGCAGCCCCAGACGGGCCAGGCGATGACCTCGGCGCCCTTCACGGTCAGGGCACGGGCGACTTCGGGAAAGAAGCCGTCATAGCAGATCATCATGCCGACCTTGCCAAAGCGCGTGTCGAAGACCGGATACTCTCTCCCTGGGGTGATTCCGGCCTCTACTTCGCCACGTGGCAGAGTGACTTTCCGGTATTTGCCGACCATCTGGCCGTCGGGGCCGATCAGGGCGGCGGTATTATAGAGCGTCTTCCCATCGCGCTCGACGAGTCCGACCACTAGGTATAGGTCGTGCTGCTTGGCGAGTTTGCCAAAATACGCCGTGCTGGGGCCGGGCACCGTCTCGGCGCTGGCTTCCATAGGTTTACCAGTGCCGTAGTAGGTCAGTGTTTCTGGCAGCACCACGAGATCAGCCTTCTGTTTCGCGGCTTCGGCGATCAGTGGGGCGAACTGCGGTGGCTTGTCCTCGGGTTTTTTGCCCTCCTTCGGCTGGAGGTGGATCGTTGCCAGCCGCACTTTACGCGGGGCAGGGGAGGGGATTTTCTTCAGCGTGACATCACTCCACTCCACGCGGGCATTCGCGGCCCATTGCAGGTAAAGCTCCACCTTCGCCTGCCGCGCTGCCGTCGGGGCACGAAGAGTCGCGGAAAAGCGCCCCCAATCGCCCGTCTCGCTGCCCAGATCCGCCGGATATTCGGGCTCGGCCTGCGGGATCGTGCCCTTCGCGTAACCCGCAGTGGCGGGCTCCTCCCACTTCACTCGGCCCCCTTTTTCATCCAGCCAAATCACCCGCGTCACGACGCTGCGACGAGGTTCTGGCACCTTCTGGAACTTCCTCCAAGCTTCGAACTGATAATGCTTCCCGCCCTGCACTGGCAGCGTCTTTTCCCAGCAGCCGATCCATTGCTCCCCAGGCCCGGTCTCGATCACCAGCCCGCCCTTGCCATCGCGGCCCGCCTTCGGATTCACGACATGCTCCGGCGTCGCCTCGGCGCGGGGCGACCAGAATTTCCAGCCCTCCAGGTCCGCAGCGTGGGATGAAAAAACCACCAGCAGGGCGCTGGCGGTCAGGATGGATCGGAGGGCAGTCTTCATGGCTCAATCAAAGAACGGGAACAGCTTCCGAATTTCCGCTGCACTTGGTCGGCGGCCGTATTCGCAGATCTCATACGTCTCCGCATACTTCACCGCTTTGCCGCGCTCCTCGCCGTAGAGCTGGATCAGCAACTCGCGATACTTTTCTGCTTCGTTGCTCTGCCGGGCGCCCCAGCGACGCTTCAGCCAGGCACGCCGGGCGACCTCATCGCTCGCGGGCGGCACCTGCTTTTCCACATACTCGGCAGAGCCACTCGCCCCGCCCTCGTAGGCCTGCGACGTCAGTTCGTGGATGCCGTCCAGCTTCTGCTCAAAGGAGTCGTCCACCGACACCGCGATGTCTGGCTTGAACGGGTAGGGCTTCTGAAACCCATCGCTCGAATAGAGGAAGACCGGGTTCGTCTTCAGCGGCGGCACATCGGGGCAAAAGAACGGCACCGTCACCATGAACGACGCGTCCTGCACCAGCACGCCGACATAGCGATGATCTGGGTGATAATCCCAGGGGCGATGTGCGATCACGATGTCCGCCTGCCATTCCCGGATCACCTTCGTGATCAGCTTCCGGTTCTCCAGCGTCGGCAAAAGCTCCCCATCATGGATGTCCAGCACCTGCGAGGTCACCCCCAGCTTCTTCGCGCAGGCCGCCGCCTCCGCCGTGCGACGCTGCGCCAGTGGGCCGCCCGCCTCCTTCCAGTGACCGATGTCCCCATTCGTCACCGACACCAGCTTCACGTGATGCCCGAGCCGCGCCCACTTCACCGCACAGCCCGCGTTCTTATATTCCGCGTCATCCGGGTGCGCGCCAAAGGCGATGATGCGCAGCTTCCCGTCTGCATCCACCGCATGCACGGCAGAGGCTCCAGCGAGCAAACCAAAAGCGAGGCCAAAAAGGAGTGTTTTCATAAGAGCAGCCAGTCTGAGCCACCGCCCACCTCCCTGACAACCCGCATTCCTGACCACAATGCACCTTCGAGTGACTTCACTTCCCGATGCAGAAGCTGGAAAAGATCACGTCCAATACCTCTTCCACGTCCACCACCCCCACCACCTCGCCCAGCGCCTGCAGCGCCTCGCGCAGATCCAGGGCGATGTATTCCGGTGCCTGCCCGGCTTGCAGCGCTGCCTTTGCCGCCGCCACATGCACCGCCAGCCGCTCAAAGCACACCTGATGCCGCGCATTGATCGCCACCGGATGCTCGCTCAGCAGCGGACCCGAGCGCAGCACCAGCGCGCGGATCGCCGCCCGCAGCTCCTCCACGCCTGATCCGGCCTGGCAGGACATCTTCACAGCTTCCTCCGGCCAGCCAGCGGCCACGCCGAGATCCGCTTTATTTAAAAGCAGGATGCGCCGGCTATCCGCCCCAGGTGGCAACTCCACGCGATTCGTCATCGTCGGCGATACCGACCCATCCACCACCTCTAGGATCAGATCCGCCCGCTCCAGCTCACGCCGCGTCCGCTCCATGCCCACCTTCTCGATCCCGTCCGCCGACTCCGCCGCGCGCAGCCCCGCCGTATCCACCAGCCGCAGCGGAATCCCGTGAACCTGGATCACCTCCTCGATGGTATCCCGCGTCGTCCCCGCCGTCGGACTCACGATGGCTCGCTCAAAGCCCAGAAGCACATTCAAGAGGCTCGACTTCCCCACATTCGGTTCGCCACAGATCACCGTCCGCGCCCCCTGCCGCAGGATTCGCCCCTGCTCCCCCGTGTCGATCAGCCGACGCGCCCGCAGCATGACCTCATCCATCCGCGCCACCAGCGCCGCGCCCGTGTCTGGGGAGATGTCCTCCTCCGGGAAATCAATGTACGCTTCCACATGCGCCAGCACCGGAATGAGCACCTCCTTCAAAGCCATCGCCTCCTTGCCGATCGCCCCGCCGAGCTGCTCATGCGCCGCCCGCAGTGCCAGCGTGCTCTGCGCCTGGATCAGATCCATCACCGCCTCCGCCTGCGTCAGATCCATCTTCCCGTTTAAAAACGACCGCTGGGTAAATTCCCCCGGTCCCGCCGCCCGCGCCCCCGCCGCCAACACCGACTCATACACCTTCTGAGTCACCAGCAGCCCCCCGTGCCCGTGGAACTCCACCACCTCCTCCCCCGTGTAACTGCCCTTGCCGCGGAACACTAGGAGCAGCCCATCATCCAGCACCACCCCGTCCGCCCCACGTGCCGACGCCCGATACGCCATCCGCGCCCGCATCTCCGGCAAAGTCACCCGCCCCGAAAACACCCGCCCCGCCACCTCCAGCGCCTGCGCGCCCGAAATGCGCAGCACCGAAAGCGCCGCCTCCCCCAGAGCCGTCGAGATCGCCGCAATCGTGTCTTGAATCATGCCCCACGCCATAGCCGGGGGAACCTGCGGAGCAAAGGAGAACAATGCCCGCCTTGCTGCCTCGGCTTTTCATGGCCTCAATTCCGCTCCTCGGGGTGATCCTTCATGTCGATCTTTAGTGTAGCGCCCGGAATGGTGAACGTGACCTCCGAGGAGTCCTCAGCCCATCGGATGATCTTTGGTAGAGAGCGAAAATACCCCTCGCTGTTCTTCTCTGATGGATAGAGAACCAGCTTCTTGAATGGCGTGGTGTGATCGCGATAGACTTTAAATTCGTAATAGACGTCGGACTCATTTATCCCGAAGGGTTTTGCCGCCCTCAACGACATGGCATTGGCTACGAACTCTCCACTCGGCGATGATTCGCCCTGGCCACCGCCACATCGAATGGGGATCGTACACAGATACAAAACCAGAAAGACCAAGGCGGCCAGAGTGGCGAATAGGGCATAGATTTTCATGACTCAAGGTGACTTCCGAGTGGCTGGACGAAGGGATGACTTTCCGGTGCTACAAAGCGCACGGGCTTCAGGGTTCATCCGCTCCGTTTTACACACCTCTGCCGTCCCTCATCAACCCTTTTGTCTGGCAGGCTATTGCATCGGTCCCTCTCCCCGCCGGGGATGTTTTTCTTCACTGCGTGTTCTTGCGGGGAGAGGTTAGGTGAGGGGAACTCCAGGATTGTCCGGCAAGGCGTCGGCCCCTCACCCCGACCCTCTCCCCGGGATAAAATCCGGGAGCTTGCGAGATGCACCACCGGGGAGAGGGGGGGCAGAGCTGCGGCCTGTGCCCGACAATACTGCCGAAACCAGCCACTTGGCTTTCTCGGTGTTCCTGGTCAGCCACATCTCTGCTGAAACGAGCTTCCTGCCCAGCGGTTGCCCAAGCCCAACGGCCTTCTAAAAAGAGCCCTCAAAACAAGGCAAACAATCACTCTGGAGCCCATATTCCACGGGCTTTGGACGGCATCAGGGGGCTGTCTTTTGACACCCCACCCATGGTCATGCATGACAAAAGCATGACAACTCAGGCCCTCCCCCCTAGGGGCAAGGGCAAACCTGTGGCCGTGGTCAAACAGGGCTCAGCAGCCGTGCCCATCTACCGGGGCCTCTGCCGTGGAATGCCCCGGTTCACTGTCGCGTTCTACCTCAACCAGCAGCGGCGGCGGCTTACCTTTGGCTCACTGGATGCCGCCAAGGAAGAGGCCCGCAAGGCCGCACTCAATATCCAGCGCGGCATGAGCAGCGACAATGACCTGCGGCCTCAGGACCGTGAGGCCCTTCGGGTTGTCCAGGGCATGCTTCATCCGTTGGGGCTGCCCTTGGTTTCAGTCGTCGAGGAATACCTCCAGTGCCGGCGCAAGCTGGGTAAGGTGCCGCTGCTGATGGCAGTGGAGGATTTTGTGACGAGGTCGCGCAGTTATGAGGCTGGCATCACCGTGCCTCGGGTGGTTGACGAACTCCTCCTGCTCAAGAAGCAGGACGGTGTGAACGGGCACTACCTAAAGCTGCTGGACGGGAACCTCCGCCAGTTTGCCAAATCGTTCCCTGGCGAGATCACCCAGGTGACCGGGGCCATGATCGACGGCTGGCTGCGTCGTGGTGCGCATTCCATGGTCACTCGCAACAACTGGCTCAAACGCGTTAAGGAGCTTTTCTCCTTTGCCAAGCGGCGAGGTTACCTGCCGAAGGGTGAAGCCACGGTGGCGGAAGCCCTCAAACGCGGCAAGCAGGCGGACACGGATGTCGGCATCTTCACTCCCGAGCAGATGGAGAAACTCATGAGGGCAGCGACGGAGGATTTGATTCCCATCCTGGCCATCGGTGGATTCGCGGGACTGCGTGGTGCTGAAATCGCACGGCTGAATTGGAGCGCTGTGGATCTTGGGCGAAAAATCATCGAGTTGCGCGCCGGACAGGCCAAGACAGCCTCGCGCCGCATTGTGCCCATCACCGACAATCTGGCCGTCTGGCTGGCAAAGATCGAGCGGAATGGCCCTTTGGTTCCTGACGATGGCGTCTTCTTGAAGGCACGGCGTCTGGCCAAGAGCCTGGGCATTCCATGGCCGCACAACGCCCTGCGTCATTCCTACATCAGCTACCGGATCGCGGTGGTGCAAAGTGCGGCTCAGGTGGCGCTCGAGGCGGGAAACTCACCGGCGATCATCTTCAAGCATTACCGGGAACTGGTGACGAGAGAGGCAGCGGACCAATGGTTCGGCATCCGTCCCTGAATCTGCGCAACCCCAGTTTGACATGCGAATCCCTGTATGAACCCAACTCCAAACACTCCAACCCCGCTGCTGAAAAAGAAACCGCTCGCCGCCCTGTTGGGAGTGAGTTCGCGAACCATCGACAACTGGGTGGCACAGAGGGTGATTCCGTATCTGGCGACGAGTCCAAGAATGCATCTGTTTGACGTAGAGGCAGTGAGGACTGCGTTGCAGAAGCGCTTTGGCGTGGAGGCACTCGAGTAAACGCTGGAGAGAAACAGCCACGAGCAACCTTGTTGCGCAACGAGGTACAGGTTGTGCCCGCAACTTTTCACAAAACATGCCGGGGCATTCCGGAGCCGAATGAGGGATGCCTGAAAGACAATTGAACCTGTCTGCGAAATGCAGAGATGCGGGCTTAACGGTGCCCGCTGCACCAACCAGCAACAACAGCTCGAAATCTGTCGTCTCCCGGGACCCAGTTCTAGCGAAGCCCGTTCGATTCACTCGAACGGGCTTTTTGTTGGTTTGCACCCCATGGCACCCCTCATTCACCGCGACTCACGCCCCTCACCTGCCACCATTTGGTGATGCAAACGGATGGATTCCCGAAGTCACGGTGACGAGGCCTCCATTCATGGACCTCCCAGATCTCTTTCCCGCCAACCCCATGCAATTGCGCACGATTCGTCATTACAACTTCAGCGAAGTATCTTCTGCCATGCAGAAAGCCATCCGCCGGGGTGATGCGGCTTTGGCAGGTTACTGGGCCTTGGAACTGTGGCAGAGCGGTTTCGGCAAGTATGTGTGGAAGCGACTGCTCACCATCAGCGCGGAAGACTGCTGGGGCATCCTCACGCAGGAAGTGAAGGCGCTGCATGATTCTTATCTGGTGATCAATGATGGTATCCCGCCGAAGCAAGCGAAGGGCCGCATCTTCATCAGCAAGGCGGTCATTTTGCTGTGCTTATCAAAGAAGAGCCGTGATCCTGATCATCTGCAAAACTACGTCTATGATCAAACGGCTGGGCTTGATGCCGACACACTCTCGCAAGAACTGCGCAGCAGCGGTGAGTATGTTGCCATCCCTGAATATGCCTATGACTGCCACACGCGTGAGGGCAAGAAGCGCGGCAAGACCAAGGCGGACTTCTTCAAAGCCGAGCAGGCCGCACTGCTGCCCTTGCAGCCAGGGTTGTTTGATCATCTCATCGACGACTGAGTGTGCATGAAGGTCTCATTAAGACAGGCTGATGGTCGCAACAAGTGCATGTGAGGCTGGGTCATACAGCCATCCCTTGTGAAGCGGACCCCGTCGTAAAACGCATTCTACGCGGCTCCACAAGGCCATGCTGATGTAGGGTGTTAAGGGTTAGATCGGAGAGCAGATCAAATGGTGCAAATCATGGATGGACAACGGTGTTCTGCGCCTCCGCCACATGGTGATCAAAACGGTGCGACAACGGAAGCCACGGTGACGAGGCCAAGGGGAAGTCCGCATGGACTTCATTCAATCCCATCCCTTCCTCCACATGAAACCCGCCGATCCTAAAGCTGCCCTGATTCAATGGGGCATCGAACTCGAAACCCGCCTCCCTCATACCAGCCGAGTGCCTGTGGGCAATTACCACGCTGGTCATCCAGTCACCTCTGGCGTCACGCTGGCGGGTCCTCAAACCAATGCTCCAGTCTTCAATGCTGAACCTTGGAAAGCTGAACGCGATGGCTCCATCCGCTGCGAAACCGGACAGATCCCCTGCGAATTTGTGTCGCCCATTCTCCATGGCGAGCACAGCGTGGAGCATCTGATCGGATTCGTTGAATGGCTCAATGCCCTCGGTGCCACGGTGGATCGCTCCTGCGGCTGCCACATCACCGTGGGCATTGAGTCCATTATTGGCACTTCCGACACAAAAGCGGTGAGCGAGTTCATCCGCAAACTCGCCCACATTGCACGCTGGCACGCCCGCAGCCTCTACGGCCAGACCGGGACGGACCGCCATCTCAACCACTACAGTCACCCGCTCTATGAGCAGACTGCCGAGCACATGCGCAAAATCGTCACCTGCGAGCAGGAACGCGTCAAAGCCGAGTGCGCTGAGCAATGCGGGCGAGGCATGGTGAACTTTAGAAAGGCGTTCAAGCGTGACCGCAACGGACGCTTCGTCGGGGTGGTGGAGTTCCGCGTCTTTGCCGGCACGGTGAACATCGAGAAAATTCTGCATCACCTTGCCAGCGTGCTCGGCCTGTGTCGCCGCGCTCACGAGGTCCAATGCCTCGGCGGGTTCGGCAAGAACAAGATCCAAGCCAAGCGCACCGCCACAGCCTCCGATGGGCTGCGCTTCCTCTGGGACTACCTCGGGTGGACGGGCAGTGCGCGGCCCGTCGCCCTCGGCCTCTTCGGCAAGCTGCACTCGGAGTTCCGCCACTACCGCAAGAGCGCGCAGCGGCTCTGCCAGCAGTTCGATAGCCGCTACCCCGACGCGAACCTCTAAACCTTTGCCCGCGCTATACGCAGTCTGCGGATAGCCGGGCCAAACCCAAGAACAACGAACCCAAGAAACGAACCTGATATGTGTGTGATCCTGATATGTCCTGAAACCGTGCGCCCGAAGCCTGAGGTGCTGTATGCCTGCCATGAAGCCAACCCGCATGGAGCGGGCGTGGCATGGAGGGAAGATGGCCGCGTGCGCTGGCAGAAGAACCTGAGCACCGGCGAACTCGTGACCCTGCTCAAGAAGCTGGAGGGCGAGGTGGTCATCCACTTCCGCTGGGCCAGCGTGGGTGGAGTGGATGCGCGATTGTGTCACCCGTTCCCCGTCACCCCTAAATCCTCCGTCAGCCTGAGCGGCATGGCCGAGAGCGTGCTGTTCCACAACGGCACTTGGAGCGGGTATGTGGATGCCTTGATGAGGTTGGAGCAGCACCGCAAGGAACCGCTGCCCACCTCGCCGATGAGCGACACCCGCGCGGCGGCTCTCGTGGTCCACACCACTGGCCCTGATGCGCTCAATAAGCTGCCAGGGCGTTGGGTGTGGATGAATGCCAAAGAGACGCAGCTCTACGGAGCTTGGGAAGACTGGCGCGGGATGCAGGTGAGCAACACGCACTTTGTCCCACGCCTGAAAACCGCACAAGCACGCCGCAAGGCTACGCAGCCTGCGGATCACCTTCCCCGCCACCAGTCCTGCCTTTTTGCCTGCTAACTCAAAACCCAAACCTGATAACCCGATATGAAACTATTCAAACTGATCGCCAGCCGTGCTGGCCAAGTCCTGTTCGATGACCGTGTGGATGCCGACTCCCCGCGTGAAGCCCGTGAGCAAATGAAAGCCCTGATGGGGCTCAACTCGCTGACCGGGGTGGTGTATGCCATCACGGAAATCCCCATCGAGCTGATCCAGAGCATCGTCGATGCGCGACTCGTCGAGGCCCTGCAACGCCTCAATGGTGGGCAAGCTCCGGCCACGGTGGAGCAGATGCTGCGGCCCATCGCCAGCGAAGCAGTCAGAGAACAACTCGCCAACCTGCGCGAAGCCCGCATCACGCCGGATGATCCGCCGCCACCGCCGCAGCGCTTTGATGCGTTCACGCCTGCCGTGGACCAGATCATCGGCACGCCCACGCCGAAGCCACGACGCAAGCTCACCAGCGTGACCAC
>NZ_JBILYB010000282.1:0-3687 GCF_044378005.1 Prosthecobacter sp. | reverse complement strand
GGGAGGACAGGTTTCGTTTTTGAAGGCATGGACTGGCGATATAACGGAAGCTCGTCTTGTAAATTAGAAATTTGTGATTGCCATTTTAAAGGAATAGCATCCAATATATCGCCACACCATGAAAGCACTCGTCAAAGCCCAAGCAGAGCGCGGACTCTGGCTCCAGGATGTCCCGGAGCCGCAGGTCGGCATCAATGATGTCCTCATCAAGGTCCGCAAGACCGGCATCTGCGGCACGGACCTGCACATTTATAAATGGGACGCCTGGGCGCAGAAGACCATCCCGGTACCGATGGTCGTGGGGCATGAGTTTGTGGGCGAAGTCGTCTCGGTCGGCTCCAATGTGAGTGATTTTCATCCTGGCGAGATCGTCAGCGCCGAGGGCCATGTGGTCTGCGGGCGTTGCCGTAACTGCCTCGCGGGCCGTCGTCATTTGTGCAAAGACACCGTCGGGATCGGCGTGAATCGCACGGGTGCCTTTGCCGAATACATCAGCGTGCCGATGACGAACGTCTGGCATCACCGCGAAGGCGTGGACGAGGAAGTCGCGAGCATTTTTGATCCCTTCGGCAACGCCGTTCATACCGCGCTCGCCTTTGAATGCCTCGGTGAAGACGTTTTGATCACCGGCGCAGGCCCCATCGGCATCATGGCCATCCCGGTCGTCAAACACGCCGGAGCACGTCACGTCGTCATCACCGATGTGAACGAGTATCGCCTTGATCTCGCCCGCAAGATGGGCGCAACGGTTGCTTTAAACGTCAAAACCGGTAGCATCGCCGACGTACAGAAGCAGCTCGGCATGAAAGAAGGCTTCGATGTTGGACTCGAAATGAGCGGCAATGCATCAGCCTTCCGCAGCCTCATCGACAACATGTGCCACGGCGGCAAAATTGCGATGCTTGGTATCCCCAGCGAACCCATCGCCATCGACTGGAACAAGGTCATCTTCAATATGCTCACCATCCACGGCATCTACGGCCGCGAGATGTATGAGACCTGGTATCAGATGAGCGTCATGCTGGAAAGCGGCGTGAACATCAAGCCCGTCATCACCCACCGCTTCCACTACACCGACTTCGAACAGGGCTTCGCCGCGATGGAATCCGGCAACTGCGGCAAAGTCGTGCTCGACTGGACGACGTAGTCTTCAGCACGAGGCGCTAGGCCTGCACAGACTGAGCATAGCCATCACGCCACTAAATCACGGATCACATGTCCATGCACATCCGTGAGGCGACGGTCGAGGCCATTGTGGCGGACGGTGAGTTGCTCGTGGTTGATGCCCAGCAGGTGCATCATTGTGGCGTGGATGTCGTAGCAGGTCGTCGGGTTGGCGCGGTCGAGCGGCTTGTAGCCCCACTGGTCACTCTCGCCCGCTGTGACACCGCCTTTGATGCCGCCGCCACAGAGCCAGTTGGTGAAGACATACGGATTGTGGTCGCGGCCTTTGCCGCCTTGCGTTGATGGCATGCGGCCAAACTCAGTGGTCCAGAGGATGATCGTCTCATCGAGCAGACCACGCTGCTTCAAATCGAGGATCAATGCTGAAACAGCCTTCGCCATGCCCCAGGCGAGCGGGCCGTGATCACGCTCGACGTCTTCGTGGCTGTCCCAGTTGCGACGCGGGAAGCCGTTGTCGTTGCCGCTCCAGATTTGCACAAAGCGCACGCCGCGTTCGAGCAGGCGACGCGCAGCGAGGCACTTGCGGCCCATGTAGTCAGCCTCCTCTTCGGGATTGATCTCGGTGGGCCACACTTTGCGATGTTCTTGAATCCCATACATCGCCTTCATCGCATCACTCTCATGGCTGATGTCGAGCGCCTCCGGCGCGGCGAGCTGCATCTTCGCGGCGAGTTCGTAGCTCTGGATGCGCGAGTCAAGACGGCTGTCTTCCTCGCGTTGCTGCATGTGTTTGCGGTTCAACTGCTCCAACAGCTCGAATCCAGCGCGATCTGATCGCGCCGAGATGTAGCGGCCTGATTTGTGCGGGAACAGATCCGCGATGGGTGTCTCCGCGCCGGGATAGATGATCGTTCCGGCGTGCTGCGACGGCAAAAAGGCCGAGTCCCAGTTCTTGGGCCCGTTTGAGGCAAAGCCGCGATGATCCGGCAGCACAACGAAGGTGGGCAGATTGTCGCTCAGCGAACCCAGCGCATAACTCACCCAGCAGCCCATGCCCGGAAAGCCCGGCAGATTGAATCCCGTGGCCTGCAGCAGCGTGCCCTGAGAATGCACACCCGTCTTCCCGACCATATTATGCACGAAGGCCATGTCGTCCGCGCACGCGCCGAGCGGCGCGACGGCCTCGCTGAGCATCCTGCCGCTCTGACCATACGGCTTGAACTCCCACACCGGCTTCTTCCACGGCCCGAGTCCGTTTTGAAACGCCTCCACCTTCTCACCGAAGTCCGACTCCTCGCCGTGGTGCTTGATGAGCGCGGGTTTGAAATCAAACAAGTCAACGTGCGACGCCGCACCGCCCATGAAGAGCTGGATCACCCGCTTTGCCTTCGGCGCGACAGTCTGCGAGCGATGCGCTGTCTCGCCCGCTTGCAGCGAAGCAAAAGCGAGCGCGCCGAAACCTTGTCCGGTGGTCTGAAGAAGCTGGCGGCGGGTGAGCATGGAGAAGTGTGCTATACCCATACGCGATCTGCGAGTCACGCCTTGTCACGCAATCGCGGCTCACTTCACCACCATCCACGGCAGCCAGTACGCCTGCGCCATCACCAGCAGGCCCATGAGCAACGCCAACGCCACGCTGTGCCAGAAGACACTGCGCAGCACGGTTCCAGCATCGGGGCTGTCAGGGCGACCGCCCGTCGCCACAGCGGCGACGACGATGCTCTGCGCGTCGATCATCTTGCCCATCACGCCGCCGGAGCTGTTCGAGGCCGCCATGTGGATCGGCGAGAGATCCAGTTGGTTCGCAGTCACTTGCTGAAGATTGCCAAAGAGCACGTTTGACGAGGTATCGCTGCCCGTGAGCGCTACACCGAGCCAGCCGATGATGGGTGAGAAAAAAGGAAACAGCACACCAGTGGAGGCCATCATGAGTCCCATTGTGGTGTCCGTGCCACTGTAGCGCGTGACATAGCCCATCGCGAGCATGAGCGAGATAGTGAGCAGCGACACACGCAGCTTCCAGATCGTGCGCCCGTAAATGCCGAGCAGTCGAAGCGGTGACACCCCAAGGCAAAGGCCCGCGAGCATTCCCGCAAGCATCGCCGAAGTGCCCGCAGAGCTGAGCAGGTTCAGTTTGAAGACCGCCTTCTCCATCTCCGCATGAACCACCACGGGCGGCACACGTTCGACGGCCTTATGCAGCATCGGCACCTCGATCTCGCGATTGAAGATCGCGTTCAACTCCGCCTTCACCGCCGGGATGCCCCACACAAACACAAACAAGGTCAGAAATACCCACGGCAGCCAGGCTTTCCAAGCCTGAGCTGTGGGAGGCTTCGATGTCGGAACCACGGCGGCGCCTTCCTTCGGCTTCCACACCTTCATGAAGAGCACCAGCGCGGCCATCGCCACCACTGCGCTGACTATATCGACCAGCCATGGGCCGTGGTAGTTGCTCATCAAAAACTGCATCACGGCAAAGCTCGCCCCGGTGACGAAACACGCGGGCCAGACCGCCAGCATCCCGCGCCAACCGACCTGCGCCGCCACCAACCAGAATGG
>NZ_JBILYB010000151.1:0-14171 GCF_044378005.1 Prosthecobacter sp. | reverse complement strand
AGTTCCTTGAGGCGGGCGGCAGGCCATTGGCCGGGGGCGTTTGATTCACCAATGAAGCCGTAGTTCAGCAGGCTGCCTGCCTTTGCAAGCACCAAGCGGGAGACACGGCCCCAGGAACCCATGCCCATGGTGGAAAGACGCAGGCGGTGAGACTCGGCGGTGATCGTGAGGAGACGGGTGAGATCTGCGGGCGAATTCAGAAACGTGGCGATCTTCACGGCATCCAGTCCGGAAGGCTGGGCAAAGCTGATGGCTCCGCGCAGAACCTCTTCACCCGGCGTGGTTTGGAAATCATGGAAGGAGCCCATGACCTTCACTCCGGCAGCGTGTGCCTTTTTGATAAGCGGCGCCATCTCCATGGCGCTGCGGATTTCGATATCGACGAGCACGGCGAGGTCGAGCAGCGGCTCGATCATCTCCATGCGCTCTGCGGCGACGAGACTCCCCTGCCCTCCTTCGGCGGGATGGCGGGCGGTGAGCAGGATGGGGGTGGTGTTTCCAGCCTGGGTCAAAACCGCGCGCATGTCGGCGGCGGGCATTTTGAGAGTGTCGAGGCGAAGCTCAATGACATCACAGGTAGCCACGCGCTGAGTGGATGACATGGCAGCCCAGGTCGTCAGGGCCAACGAGTCAGGGATCACGCCCACGGTCAGAGGCCGGGTGGAGCTCAGAGGATTTTGGGAGGAAACGAGTTGTGCCATTCGCTAGGAATGTTATAACTTTAATAGAAACGAACTAAATTAGAAGCAATATCTCGCAGTATGCTGGGTCGCCGACAAGAAATCAATTTGCAGCTCACTGAGTTGTTCGACAGCGCGTTGCTGGGCTTCTGCCTTTGGTTTGCTCATTTCCTGAGATCCGCCTTTGCCACTTACTTCTGGCCTGACCTGGTCGAGATCCCGCCGATCGAGGAGCTTTACTGGGTGATCGCCGTCGTGGTGCCCTTCACACCCATCGTTCTCGAGTATCGCGGCTTTTACTCGAATCTGTATCACAAGACACCCGCGAAGAGCCTCCGCCAGCTCGGCGAGACGCTGGTGGTCATGGGCACGGTGATCGGCGCGATGGTGGTGTTTTTGAAATGGAATGTGCCCAGCCGCTCGGTGGTCATTCTGGCGGCCACTCTGGCGGGAACGGCGCTGCTGCTGCGTGAGGCCTGGCAGCGCGAGACACTGCGACGCCAGATCGCCACGGGCAGAGGTCGCGAGCGAGTGATCGTGGCGGGTGCCGCACAGGACTTGGCAAGCTTTGAAGATCAAATGCCGCCAGAACAGCGCGCGAGCATGGATGTGGCGGCGAGGATCGACATCACGCAGCAACCTGTAAGCGACTTGGTGAAAGCGATGCACGAGACTGCTGCCTCACGCGTCATCTTTGCCGCGCAGCATGTGCATTTCGGCAGGATCGAAGAAGCTGTGCAGGCCTGTGAAACCGAAGGTGTGGAGGCATTGATCGCGGCGGACTTCTTCCAGACAGCCATCGCACGCCCAACCTTCGATGTGCTCGGCGGGAAGCTGATGCTCGTCTTCCACAGCACTCCGCAGGTCTCGTGGTCGCTTGTCTTCAAAGACATCTTTGATCGCATCGGAGCCTTGTTGCTTCTGCTCGTCACGATGCCGCTGTGGATCGCCGCTGCCGTGGGCATTCGCCTCGCTTCCAAAGGTCCGATCTTCTTCCGCCAGGAGCGCTCCGGTCTTTACGGGAAGCCTTTCATGATGTGGAAATTCCGCACGATGCACACGGATGCTGAATCGAAGCGCGCCGAACTGGAATCGCTCAACGAGATGGATGGTCCCGTCTTCAAGATCAAAGACGATCCACGCATCTTCGGCCTCGGCCGCTGGCTGAGAAAGACAAGCATTGATGAGCTTCCACAGCTTCTCAACGTCCTGTGGGGAGAGATGAGTCTCGTCGGTCCACGTCCGCTGCCGGTGTATGAGATCGAGCGCATCGAGAAGCACGCGCAACGCCGCCGTTTGAGTGTGAAGCCAGGCCTGACCTGTCTCTGGCAAGTGACTGGACGCAATGGCATCAAGAACTTCGAAGAGTGGGTGGCCCTGGATCTGAAGTACATCGACAACTGGTCGCTCTGGCTGGATCTGAAGATTCTTGTGAAGACGTTGCCAGCCGTGTTTCGCGGGCTTGGAGCATCGTGAGTCATGGATGGAGTCGGAAAAGACTCGTCATTCAGTGTCCGGCATTTCATCGTAGGGCCATGCACCTCCCCACCCTCATCGAGCGCAAGCGCGACGGCGGCAGCCTCACCACCGAAGAGATCCGTCATGTGATCACCGCTTTCACCTCGGGTGAAATGCCAGATTACCAGATGAGTGCGTTGGCGATGGCCATCCTGATTCGCGGCATGAGCACAGAGGAAATCGCCGCGCTGACCGAGGCCATGCTGCACAGCGGCTCCACGCTGACCTGGCCTGCGGATGCGCCGATGCGCGTGGACAAACACAGCACGGGCGGTATTGGCGACAAGACGAGCCTCATCATCGCCCCACTGCTAGCCTGCGATGGACTCTGGGTGCCGATGATTTCAGGACGTGGGCTTGGCATCACTGGCGGCACGCTGGACAAGCTCGACTCCATCCCCGGTTTCCGCACGCAGATGAGCGAGCCGGAGATCCGCCGAGTCATCTCAAAACTCGGCTGCGTGATGGTGGGACAGACGGCGGACATCTGCCCTGCTGACAAGAAGCTCTACGCCCTGCGCGATGTCACCGGCACGGTGCCCAGCATCCCGCTCATCACTGCCAGTATCCTTTGCAAAAAGCTGGCCGAAGGGCTGAACCGACTCGTGCTGGATGTGAAGTTCGGCAGTGGTGCCTTCATGAAAACAGAAGCTGCGGCTCATGAACTAGCTCAGAGCATGGTTCAAACCGGACGTGCGCTCGGCGTGCGCGCCAGCGTGCGGCTCAGCCGCATGGATGAGCCGACGGGCGAGGCTGCGGGCAATGCGCTGGAAGTCGCCGAGGCGGTGCGCTGCATCAAAGGAGGTGGACCCGCCGATCTCGAAGCCATCGTGATCGATCTTTGCGCAGCCGTTTCCATCTCATCACGCGAACAATTGATCGAGATGCTGCACAGCGGCAAAGCCTGGGAGAAATTTCAGCGTATGGTCGCAGCTCAGGGCGGTGATGTCAGCGCACTTGAGCGGATGGGCGAGATCCATCGTGCGCCAGTCATTCACGAGGTCAAAGCCAGGACCAGTGGACGAATCACGCAAATGGATGCGCGAGCCATCGGGCAGGCGGTGCTGGAACTTGGGGCTGGAAGAGCCAAGGCGAGCGACAACATCGACTACGCCGTGGGCTGTGATCAGATTGCCAAATCAGGTCGCCAAATCAGCGCTGGGGAAACCTTGATCCGCATCCACGCACGATCCAAAACAGCCGCCGAAGCTGCCGAGGTCATGATTCGTCAGGGCATCTGCGTGCAGTAACCCGGCCTCAAACGAGGCCCTTCTGGCGCTTCGCATGGATGGCTGCGGAGTATTCGCTGCTGTTGAAGTCCACGTAGGCCTCAGAGAGGTCGGTCGTGTAAACGATATGCCCGGCGCTGCCGCCATTGAGATCGATGGTGACGGCGAAGCGTGGCTCTTTGACGACTTTCTCCAGATCAGTGACAGGCGTCTTCGAAGTGAGCCCGCCTTTGCAGGCGATGAGTCCATTGAAGTAGATGTCGATGAGTTCCTCTTTGATGCGCGCGCCGGAGTATCCGACGGCGTGGATGATGCGGCCCCAGTTTGGGTCGCTACCGTTGAAGGAACACTTCACGAGCAGGCTCTTTGCCACGGCTTCGGCGGCTTTCTTAGCGTCAGCCTGGGTGCGGGCGTTGCGAACGCGGATCTCGACGAACTTGGTCACGCGCTCGCCATCGCTGACGATCATTTTTGCCAGTTCCATCATCACCTTTTGCAGGGCACAACGGAAGACTTCCGCCTCGGGACTGCCTTTTTTAATGGCAGGTGCATCGGCCTGACCGTTGCTCATGACAATGACGGTGTCGTTCGTGCTGGTGTCACCATCGATAGTGATGCGGTTGAAGGATTGATCGACCGCGAAGCGCATGGCGCGCTTGAGTTCGTCCTTCGAGATCTTGGCATCGGTGGTGATGAAGCTGAGCATCGTGGCCATATTCGGGCAGATCATGCCCGCGCCTTTGGCAATGCCGCCGATGCGGAAGCTGACACCTTTCCCAAGCGGCACTTCGATGGCGTAGATCTTCGGCTTCGTATCGCTCGTCATGATGGCACGAGCGGCGTCTTCGTTGCCCGTGGGGCTGAGTTGTCCCGCGAGCTCTTCGATGCGCGGGGTGATGCGCTGGATGGGCATGTTCATGCCGATGATGCCGGTGGAGCAAACGAGCACCTCACGCATCTTCAGGCCGAGCGCTTCCGCCGTGGCCTTGCACATGGCCTTGGCATCTTGGATGCCCTGCGGTCCGGTGCAGGCGTTGGCATTGCCGCTGTTGGCGATGATGGCCCGCGCATCCGCCGTCTTCACATGCTGCTGGCAGACACGCACACAGGCGGCGCGGACTTTGTTTGTCGTGAACACGGCATCCGTGATGGCCGGAGTGTCGGAGACGATGAGGGCGAGGTCGAGACGTGTGGCCTCGGGGTTCTTGATGCCACAGGAGATGGCGGCGGCGCGGAAGCCGCGCGGAGCAGTGACGCCCCCTTCGATGGGTTTAAAGAGGTCGCGCATTTTGCTACAGGGATCGAGTTCGGCGGCGGGATTCATCAGATATTGAGAAGTCCTGCGGTCGGGGGGAACCCGCAGATAAGGTTCAGGTTTTGAACGGCCTGACCGGAGGCACCTTTGCCAATATTGTCCTCCGTGCTCATCAAAATGAGCTGACCGGCACGGGCATCCATGGCCCAGCCGACATCGACGAAGTTCGTGCCGACGACGTTTTTTGTATCAGGACTTTGGTTGGGACCAAGCAGGCGGACAAAGGGTTGGCCAGCATAGGCAGCACGCAAAGCATCACCGATTTGATCGAGCGTGTCGCCGGGCTTCACGCTGGCAAAAATCGTGGTGCAGATGCCAGAATGGGTCGGCACGAGATGGGGCACAAAGGTGAGCTTCACCGGACGCCCCGCAGCAATTTCGAGTTCCTGGCCGATCTCGCTGAGATGGCGATGCTTTGGCACGCTGTAGCTGCGGACACTGTTCTGCACTTCACAGAAGAGCAGTTGTACACTTTCCTTTCGCCCGGCACCGCTGGCTCCGCTCATGCTGGAGACGGAAATCGGTGAATCGCCGAGCAGTCCAGCTTTCAGCAGAGGGATGAGAGGGACGAGGATGCTGGTGGGATAGCAGCCCGGACATGCGATCAGGCGGGCTTTCTTGATGTCCTCCGTGCGCACTTCAGGCAGGGCATACACGGCCTCGGCGAGCAACTCAGGCGCGGGATGCTCGTGATCGTAGAATTCTTTGTACAACGCCGCACTGCGCAGGCGGAAGTCGGCACTGAGGTCGATGACCTTCATGCCAGCATCGAGCAATCCCTTCGCATACTCCACGGAGACGCCGTGAGGCAGCGCAAGAAAGGCGATCTCTGCACCGGTCGCCTTCAATGCAGCGATGTCAGGCTGGCTGAAGGTGAGTGAATCAGCCACGCCAACACCCCGGAAACGCGGGAACTCTGAGGAGAGCGCCTTGCCCGCCAACTGGCGCGAAGTGACCGCCACGAGTTCGGCATTCGGATGCCGTAGGAGGAGGCGCAGGAGCTCGATACCGGAGTAACCACTGGCACCGAGGACAGCAACTTTGACAGGAGAGGCCATGAGAAGAAAGGGGCGCGATTATGTGGGGCGCGGCCCCATGCGCAACCGCGATTTACCAATGACCTGCATCCTGGGATCGGCTGGCCGAAAGATTGAGAAGGTAATTATTAACTTCATTTGCGAGTCTCCGACTCCCCGGCATCATGGGGATATGGCAAGCATCACGAACGAAAAACTCCTCGGACATACTCAATGGCTGGAAAGCGCAGGCAAGAGTGGGCGGAAGGTCGATGAGACAGGAATGAACTTGGCTGGAGCGATGCTCAATGATCTGAATCTGACAAAAGCTCACTTCGTCGGCACGACGATGACGAAAGCCAATCTGGCAGGAACCAATCTGACGGAGGCGGACTTCAGTGGTGCCAATCTGGACAGTGCAGATCTTAGCGGAGCTGATTTGAGCGGGGCGGATCTTGGCGGTGTTTCCATGCGCCATGCAAATCTCACCAATGCCAAAGTTTGTGGAGCCGACCTCTCTGGAGCCAATCTGGAAGGGGCCAATCTGACCAACGCGGACTTCACCAACGCGGATTTGATCGCGGCCAATCTGAACAAGACGAACCAGTCAGGCTTGATCGTGACAGGGGCGAAACTGGCAGACACCCAAGGTCTGACAGTCAGGGCCTAGCCAGTTCAACCTGCCGGCCCCGTGGCGGAGCGACTGTCATCAAACAGGGTGACGCGCAGAGGAATGCTGGTGATGACATTGCCATCCTTTTCCAAATGCCAGGTGACGAGTCCTGGCTTCTCAAAACGGATGTTTTGCAGATTCAGGATGATGTTCCGGGTAACAAAGGGAACGAAAGATCCAGGGAAGACCACCTCAAGCGGCGGTTCGAGTGGCAGCGGCTTCAGCACCTCGTTTCCAGCACTGTCTTTGCAACTCACACGGAAGCTGTGCCTGCCAGCGTCTCCTGGAGAGAACATGAGCCGGATCACAAGAGCACAGGAGGGGTGATTGACCGGAAACTGACGTGAACAGAGGGTGTCAAAGGCCCCCAACATGCAGAGCTTGCCGTTGTAGTCGGAAGCTGAGTCACAGAGGGTCGCAATTTGTACAATCATTAGGGAGAGAAATTGGAAGTCGTGCCTTTCGTTTCAAGGCACCAGGCAACAAACAGGGGTCAGTTACGCTGGAAGAGTCGTTTGAAGAAGCCACCCAGGGTTTTCTTTTCCTGTGGAGCCGGAGCGGTTTCTGGAGCCGCTCGCCGGAAGTTTTCCCCGGAACCTTCGACATTTGGGTCAAGTTCACCCTCGTCGAGAGACACGGCCTGAGGTATGTCCTTCATGGCGGCGAGCAGCGGATCATCAGCGGGCGCGCCTTCATAATACTTCGTGAAAACTTCATTCACGATGGGAGCGGCGATGCCACCACCGCTGACTCTTTCTCCAGGACGGCCTTCATAGACGACGGAATAGGCCAGCACCGGCTGGCTGGCGGGAAGAAATCCGGTAAACCAGGCGAGGTTTTGTTCCTTGGCCGGCTTCCACTGGGCCGTGCCGGTCTTGCCGGCGATCTGTACCTGTTTGATGCCAGCAGCCCGGCCGGTGCCTCCACTGCCAGAGACGACGGCCACCATGCCTTTGACGACGGCATCGCGCGCGATGGGGTTCAGATTGACCTGTCTGCGAATCTTTGGCTCATAGGCTTCGACGATGACCTCACTGATGGTCTGCACCTGCTTCACGAGCAGTGGCTGACGCATGACCACACCATCTCCGATGGCGGCCATGCACTGGCAGACTTGCAGAGGTGTGGCGGTGACGGTGCCCTGGCCGATGGAGATATTCGCGAGTTCACCGCCGAGGATGCGATGGTCCGCGTTGGTGGGGAGATTGCCTTTGCCTTCACCTTTGATCGGCAGGCCGACACGCTCGGCAAAACCAAGGCGCTGTGCCATGTTGGTGATGGGATCGGCTCCGACTTCCAGGGCTGCCTGATAGAACCAAGTGTTGCAGGAGCGCTTGATGGCGGTGATGACGTTCATGTCTCCTTCATCACTCTTCGTGTTGTGGTTGTGGAAGTAGCGGTCGCCGATGAGCAGATCTGTGCCGCAGTAAAAGGAGCTGCTAGGGGTGACTTTACCGCTCTCCATGGCACCGAGGGCGGTGACGAGTTTGAAGGTGGAGGCTGGGGGATACTCGGCGCTGAAGGCACGTCCGTAGAGGGGAACACGAGGATCCTTGTTTAGCTCTTCCCAGCGCTGGGATTTGATGCCAAAGACGAACTCGTTGGGATTGAAGCTGGGGTTCGATGCCATGGCCAGGATGTGCCCATTACGAATGTCCATGACCACCATCGCACCGCCGTTGCGGGCGTGCTTTTTCAGGGCGTTCTCCGCATGACGCTGAAGATGATAGTCGAGCGTGGTGACCACGGTGCGGCCTGGAGAGGGACGGCGCAAAACTTCATCCGAGAGCAGATGACCGTCGGCATCGAAAAGAAGATTGATCTCCCCAGGCGTGCCTTTGAGTGCGGCATCGAAGGTCAGTTCCAGGCCTTGGCGTCCTTCCATTTCTTCGAAGAGCGGGTCACCATCCACGATCGGCCCCTCGGGCAGGCGGCGAGTTTTACCTGTCCAGCCGATCATGTGACTGGCCGTGTCTTCTTTCGGATAGAAGCGGATGTAGGCAGGCTGAAGCAGCAATGAACCCGACTGCAGCAGAGGTTTCAGCTTTTTCTGATCTTCATTGGAAAGCTCCACATTCAGCCCCTCCTCCATGGAGAAGACCAGCGGCAGCCATCGGCGGTTTTGATAATGCGCGATGAGTTTGTCATCCGGCAGACTCCAGGTCTTGCCGAGCAGCTTGTTCGCAGCGGCGATTTTCTCTTTGGCAAAGCTCAGAATGATCTCCGGCGTGGCTTTGCTCATGAAAGGGAAATTCAG
The DNA here is from genome assembly GCF_044378005.1 of Prosthecobacter sp. GTDB lineage: Bacteria > Verrucomicrobiota > Verrucomicrobiia > Verrucomicrobiales > Verrucomicrobiaceae > Prosthecobacter. The sequence goes on along the minus strand of NZ_JBILYB010000151.1, from coordinate 5,483 downwards.
AGCGAGGTAATGCACCACGCGGTTTTGTGCCAGGGCGATCCCGTTACGATCAACGATAAGACCACGCGGAGCCGGGATGCTCAGGCGCATGGTGCGAGCCTCTTTTTGCGTGCTCAGCGTCGCGGCAAGGTCTTTCTTTTTGGACTCGTTGGCCACCTCGCCAGTGCCGATCACGGCCTCGGCTTTGGGCAAATCCTGGGCATGAGCCAAAGCGCCTGCCATGAGGATGAAGTAAAAACTGCGCCAGATTCGATGGGACATGGTCGAAGGATGTGAAAGCGAGCCGCTGATGGGGGGCAGGCTAGCTATTGGATGATGATGGCGACGCGAATCGGCGTCAAGACGCAGGTCATGGGGTGCTGACGACATCAGGATCATCTTCTTTCCGCTACCGCAGCCATGATCTCGGCGCCCAGTCCGGCGATGTCTGCCAAGGCCGAAGCTGGAGAAGGCCGCAGTTTGGGTGACATCAGACTGATGGAACTCGCGTTTGTGGCCAGCGTCCCCATAGCCTCGGTAAAGGCGGTCACGGCCATGCCCTCCTCGTTTCGGTCATAAATCAGGCCATTGAGCAAAGCCACATGCTCGTAGCGGTCCATCCATTCGGCGGCACGATGACGATAGTGCTCGTTCACGAGATTCAGAAGGGTTTCGGTAGCGGGTTCCTCAGACTCACTGAGGACTTGGGCGGCAAGACAACGCGCAACATCTGCCGCCGCCGTGACGAGGCCGGGCTCCACTGCACCGGGATCGAGTTGGCGATGCCGGTGCTCGTAGTGAAAACCGAGATCGACCTGACACATCTCCGAGACCTGCAAGTGACGATGCACCTCACAAAGCATGGCGATCTCCAACCCCCAGGCAGAAGGGATGCTGAATCCGGCCAGCGTGTCGCTGTCAGCGGCAAACTCGCCTGAAAGTGGATAGCGGAAACTCTCCAGATGCTCCAGCAGCGGCTGTGCGCCGAGCACTTCCTGAAATGCCTGGATGAGCGGAAAGATGAGCAACCGAGTCACCCGGCCATAAAGGCGGTCTGCTACACGGCTGTAGTAGCCTTTGGCAAAGCGGTAGTTCAGCCGCGGATGCGCGATGGGGTAGCAGAGCTTCGCCAGCAAACCGGAGCCGTAATTCAAAATGTCCGTATCATGGCTGATGACGATTCCACGATGCCCGGCAGCCCTCAGGTAGGCGATGCCCATCCAGATATTCGCCCCTTTGCCATCGCTGTGCGCACTGGTGACATTTTCATGCACCGCCGAAAGCCGCGGCCCATCATTCCAGAGCAGTGTCAGCGGCTTGTCACCCAGCCATTCACGACACTTTGCACGAGCGGCGACCATTTGCGTCTCGTTCATGCTGTTCATGCTCAGCACGACTTCAGAAATGTAAGGCACCTCGGCCACCTGACGCAGGATGGAGGGGAGCGCCGGCCGTGTGACCTCCGTGTAGAGTGCTGGCAGGAGCAGCGCCACAGGGCGTTCACGAGTCATCTCCACCAGTTCGGCTTCACGTGCGTTGCTGTCCGGGGTGGCGAGGTGATGCAGGGTAGGCAGTCGCGCGTGCTGATAAAAATCGGCCATTCGTGATCGGGGGGCTCAGACGGGTCGTGAGGGTGAAGAAAATGTCGCCTAAATTTGTGAGGCAGCATCTTTTGGCATCACCGTGCCCTTGGCGTCAACCTCCGAAGCAGGAATCTCGCTCGTAATCGGATCTTCGGGAGTGTCTGCTGCATCGTATTCGATCTCGATGGTCTGGCGCATGCGGCGGGAAATCCATGGACGTACGAGGCCGTAAGTCAGGTAGCTCACAAACAAGACTGAAGGCATCCATTGCCAGTTCCGCACACTGAAGGCGACGAGGATGATGGAAATCAGCACCCAGGCCGGGGAGCGGCGCGTGCGCCAGTTGACGGACTTGAAGCTCGGATACTCCAGGTTGCTCATCATGAGGTAGGACAACATCACCATCAGACCTGCGAGTCCATATTTCCATGGCCCGATCTCCTTCTGCCCCTCATCCAGCCAGATCATGAGCAAGGTGAGTGAGGCGATGACTCCTGCCGCTGCCGGAATCGGGCAGCCCCGGAAGTGCTTGCTGCTTGTTTTATTATCGCTGGCAGCGATGCAATTGAACCGAGCTAGCCGCAGTGCTCCGCAAACAAGGTAGGCGGAGGCGATCAGCCACCCGAGCCCCGAGGGCTTGTCGATGTCCTTCAGTACGATGTCATGCACTAGCAGCGCCGGTGCCACGCCGAAACTCACGATGTCCGCGATGGAGTCCAGTTCTCGCCCAAAGGGCGACTCCTGACCGCCCAATCGCGCGACTCGCCCATCCAGAACATCGAAGAGGCAGGCCGCCAGAATGGCGATGATAGCCCAGTAATAGTGCTCCGTGATCTCGCCTTCACGTCCTTTGAAGATCTGCAAAATCGCGACAAAGCCCGACAGGATATTTCCTGCCGTCATCATCGTGGGCAGCACATAGATACGGGGTTCACTTTCGATCATGGGCGCTGAGTGTAGCCGGTGGAGGGCACTTGCCTACCGCAAGATTTCGGAATTGTGACCGAGTTGGGCGAGGCTGAAAATGAAGCCCATGCCACTCACGCAGCATGGGCTCAGCATTCCGGGGGGGGGGAGATCGCCAGATTAGCGAGCAGGCGGCTGACCTCCAGCATTGCGGCGCGGAGGAGGGGCCATGAAGGCGTTGCGGCCGACTTCAGCACCGATCTTGGTATTGCGATGAACGATGACGCTGAGGGTCTGGGCATTGATCATGCGGACCATTTCGGAGGAGAAGGTCTTCTCATACCAGAAGCGGTCGCCATCGCGGACACGGGTGAATTGATCCACAAGGATGCGATGGAAGGTCTCACCGACCATGGAGCCTGGACGATCCGCCTCAGCGAGACCACCGATCCAGAGGTCGATGTCAGCGGGACTTTCATAAGCGGCGTCGAGTTCAGCGACGACCTGACGATTGGGGTTCACGTCCTGGAAGCGAGTCACAGGGCGGAGTTTCAAAGCAGCACGCATGGCGGCAAAGCTGGGCAGGCCGTGATCGCGACCGCGCTGGATGTTCAGTGAAGCGAGGTCGAGACCGCCAGCACCAGGAGCGCCGAAGAGGAAGTCGCGGACATCGTCGATAACCCATTCATCCAGCTCCTGAGCACGGCCAGTGGCGAGACCACGGAGGATGACATCGACACCTTCTTCCGTGATGTGCTGAGGCTGGAAGAAGGAGTTCGCGAGCGTCAGATTGCCAGCTTCGATTTCAGCCCCCGTGGCATCCAAACGGAGGAGCGTGGGGGAAAGCAGGCTGTGTCCGAGACGATAAGCCGCCGTGGCGAACTCATTGGAGATCGTGGGGTTCACGGCGGCCTTGTAGCCAGTGTATGGCTTGATCGCGCCAGGGCCCAGCAAGGTGGGGAGGAACTCACGATACGTGATGGCCTGCATTTCAGCACCCACGACGAGGCGGGCGAACTGGTAAATCTCTTCATCGAGAGCATCGGTATTGGCGGCACGATAGAGGTCAGCCCAGAAGTTATGCTCACGCATGAAAAGCGTGTGAATGGCGATGAGGCCGACCTGCTCATTCACACGAATGTCGCCAGCGACAAAGAAGCCTGGCGCGGGTGGCAGCGCGGCGAGTGCATCCGAATGAGTGGGCAAGAGATCGCCATGATCGCTGGTGCTGACGCGGAGGCGTCCGGTGCCATCATTGGCACGCAGGGCAGCGGCACGAGCGGCATCAGAGCCATAGATGTGTGAGGCATCAATCCAGGCAGTGATGGCGCTCTTTTGTTCACGCACTCCTTCCACGGTTTCATAAGCGCTGCGATTCAGCCCCATGGTGACGGTGCCAGAGCTGGTAGGATCAAACGAAGGATCACCTGTCAGCACCGCGATGGGGAAAGCCTCGGCTGGATCAGCGGCGGGAGTTTCATCCAAGTCATGATCCAGGAACTGGCCCCATTGCCAGAGGAAGTCACTCGCTCCACGGCGGTTCGGACGCAGGTTTTGCTGCTTTGCCACCGCGTTGCTGATCACACGAGCGCTGGGACGAGTCGCCCCGGCAGGAGCGCTGATGCCATCCGCATACGCATTGGGAGCCAGACGGATGAAAGGTTTGTTCGGCGTGCCCCAGGCAATGTTGGTGGCGTTGTTCGCGCTGCCATCCACGTTACGGAATTCAGAAGGCAGAATGAAGGATGAGGGCAGGCTTGGAGGCAATGGCTGTCCGGCGTTCTGCGGTGGCTGAGGTGGGCGCTGGCCGCCCTGGGGTGGCTGACCTTGGGGAGGCTGACCCTGAGGTGGTTGTTTGCTTGGATCAGGACGTGGAATCGGTGCGGCACCATTGGCAGGTGGTGTACCCATCGGTGGCTTGGCAACAGCGGGAGGGGGTGGTTGCTGAGCGGAGACTACGCCGGTGATGCCGCTGAGTGCGACAGCTGCTGCCGCTGGGAGCCAGCGGTTCAGGATGGGATGGTTGCACGTTTTCATCGTCTGATGTGGTTTTGATTTTCGGAACGTGGCGTTGCTGGCACGAACCAGCGTTGTCACACACACAACAGACCACCCCTGTGTTAAGGTCGTATGTCGTCAGACCCAGAGATTTGTGAAGGGATGGTAAAAGTTACCAAACCTCACTTTGCGTCTGTTTCCCCAAACTTCTCATCAGTTAGCGTCTTCAAAAACGCCACGAGAGCAGCCTTGTCTTCGAGCGTGAGTTGGAGGCCGTTGTAGCGGAGGTGCTTGGCGAGATTGGGATCAAGGGTAGAGCTACGTTTGAGGCCGTGATCGTAGTGGTCGATCACTTCCTCCAAGGTCGTGAATCGCCCGTCGTGCATGTAAGGCGCGGTGAGGGCGATGTTGCGCAGGCTGGGGACGATGAATTTGCCTTTGTCGGATGGTTTGCCGGTGACTTTGGCGAGCCCTTGATCCTTCAGCGTCGCTTCGTCATCGAGGCCGTTGTTCAAAAACTGATGATTCGTGAAGTGGGCTCCGCCATGGCAGTGGAAACAATCGGCACCTCGGATGCCGCGTGCGGGATCGCTCTCGGTGAAGAAGAGCTGGAAGCCACGTTGTTCTTGTTCGCTGAGGCTTCGTCCCTTGGTGAGGGTTTGATCCATGGCGGAGTCGCCGGAGATCAGGGTGAGGAGGAACTGCTCCAGGGCTCTCGCGATACGATCTGCGGTGATTTTGGGGGAGCCAAAAGCTGCTTTAAAGCTCGGGGATAGGTCGGTGATCTTCTTCACGACATGATCCAATGACTCATGCATCTCGTCGGGATCTTGGATGGGCATGAGCACTTGCTGTCTGAGTGTCTTTGTACGGCCATCCCAGAAGAATGCGGGAGCCTGTCAGAAAGTTTGTGTGGAGGGTCAAAACCGAGGACAGGAAGACATGAGAAGACCCAAAACGAAGGAAGACAAAGCGCTCGATGAAGCGCTGGACGTATTGATCGCCAAAAGCGGCCAT
>NZ_JBILYB010000150.1:0-14206 GCF_044378005.1 Prosthecobacter sp. | reverse complement strand
AAACGTTGGGCCTGCTCAAGCACAAGGCGCGACAAGCTTGCCCTTCACTTCCTCTCCCTCATTCAATTCGCCTCCATCATCGACTGGCTCAGATACGGTTGTTGAGGGTTTTCAAACACCGCCTAGTTCGAAGGGCTCCGGATACTCCTCGATCACCATGTCAAGTAGGCGAAGCGCAGTCTCAGGATAGTCGTCCTCCAAATAGGTCGCCTGTATCCGGAGGTATTGTGCCTTGTGAAACTGCCCGCGTGAGCGTTTCAGGCGCGCGAAGAACTCAGTCTCGTCTTCCTGAGACCACGTCTTCCTGCGGAACCAATCATCGCGAGACATCTTTTTAGGCAGAGCGTTGTTTAGCCACACTCAATTGTGGACGAATCAGATTCGTCCACAATTGAGGTGAGTGATAAGAGAGTGATCATTGAAAACATCTGGGGGTTCTCACGGCACCCGCTTGCACGCTGGATCGCTCCAGTTGCTTTTGCCGCGGGAGTTGACGGCGCGGAGGTGGACCCAGACTTTTTGACAGGAGGGGAGGAACGCATAAGCATAGGCGTGGCTGAGTCACTTCTTCTCATCCGCCGAGGGATCAAACGGCTTGTTGAAGGGCGGGCCGCGCTCGCCGCCGTAGGTTTCGCGGAGGTATTCGTCGCCCTCACTTTTCTCACGACGAATCACCGCCGGGGCGACGAGGTTGCCGAGCCGTCGCCTCTCGGCACGGCCTGCCTGCCACTGCTCCCAGGTGATGACCCGCTCGGGGCGGATGAATAACTTCGTGTCCGTCATGGATTGAATTTATCGCCTTTGGGGAGGTTCGCCAGTTCAGATTCCACCTCCGCACGCACCTCATTGAACTCCTTCACGCAGTTGTATTTGGACGAGGCTGCGACGCAAAGGGCTTCGTCCCAATCGATGGGAACACTGCCGCTGAGAGCGGCGGACATGAGCTTCTTGGCGCAGTCGTCGTCCTTTTCATCGTAACCGCTGACCCAGCGCCGTGCGGCATAGACTCGCCCGACCAGGGCGTCTTCCACGGGGATCAAAACGACGGATCCCACGGGTGTGCTGAACTTCACCAGTTCCTTTTCGGCCCGGTAATCGATCTCCCCGAGCAGATCGACCCACAGACCTTCGATGCACCAGCTTTTGGCACCGCCGTGGGAGATGATGCCGGGGATCTGGCGCATGATCGCCTCCCGCTGCTCGGTGGTGGGCTGGGGCCAGCCGGCCCAGCAGATGTCGGTATCGCCGGACATGTAGGCCCCATCCGTGTAAAACTCGATGGCGGAACCGCCGACGACCACGGGCTCGAAACCGCGCTCACGGAAGAGTTCGGAGACGACGCCTGCGAGGAGCAGGGACTTGGCGCTCAGGTCAGTCTCCAGCCTCACCATGGCCAGGGCGGATTCGAGGTCGGCAGTTGTCATGAGAGGGCGTTAAGCATGGCCTGCTCAGGAACGGATCGTTGAAACGTTCCTTATCAAGCTCGATTCCAACACTCCCTGCCCTCCTCGACCTCGCCGGCAACGCCACCCTGCTCTACTGCATGAGCGAAGAAGCCAACGTAAGGCAAAACCGCCTTCGTCGAGAAACGGAAGCCCGACTTCAAGAAGTTCAAAAGGGTGCCGTGAGGCAAAGAACTATGTCGAGGCGCTGACGAGATATGGAGTCCGACCGAGGCTTATTCGCCTCACCTCTTCTCGTCCGCCGAAGGATCAAAGGGCTTGTTGAAGGGCGGGCCGCGCTCGCCGCCGTAGGTTTCGCAGTGGTATTCGTCGCCTTCACTTTTGCCACAGCGAAGGACCGCCGAATTCGAGAAGGTCAAAGTGACCCAGAAGGAGTAGGGGTGCCGTGCCAAGATAGAAGCTGAGCTTCGAAGCAGTTTTCCCTAACGATGCGTTATCTCACCCCTCCGTTGTTTCTGCTCGCCGTCCTGATGGTTTCGCTTCATGCCCAGGAAATCCGCCGCAAACCACTCATCCTGTCCCAAGGCGGCACAGCGGAGAAACCGGCGGTGTTTGATGGCCAGGGCATGATCATCGACCTCGGTATCGACATCACGGCGCACGATTGGATCAAGGAAGGCGACGTGTGGACCTCGCGCGGGCCGCTGAAAGGTCATCCGCCGGTGGACGACGAGCAGCGCGCCGGATTGTTCATCGACGAGGTGCCGCTGCGGATCACACGAGATCGCGCAGCCGAGAAGCAATCTGGCGTCGCGAAGAAAGTCATCTTTGTGGCCCCCAAAGCCCTGCTGCCGGGTCAGGTGGGCTGGGCGGAGGATGGTTCGCTCTACTTCCGCTGGCCCAAAGACAAGCAACCAGGCGAGGCGCACATCTTCCAGCCACCGCCGGGTTTGGCGAGCGGCGTAGTGATCGCCTGCTCTTACATCACCGTGCGCAATGTCATCGCCAAGCATGCCGCGAACGACGGTTTCAACATCCACGGCAATCGTGTCGGCATCCGGCTGGAGAATGTGAAAGCGTTCTCCAATGGCGACGAGGGCATCAGTGCTCACGAAACGGTGCAGATGGATGTGGTGGACTCCGAGATCGCCTGGAATGGCTCCTCGGCGGGCGGCGTGGCCGATGTGAATGACTCCGTCACCACCTACACGAACTGCGAGCTGCATCACAACGTGAACGCCGCCTTCTTCTTCGATGGCAAATCGCACCGCGTGACGAATTGCGTCATTCATCATCAGGACAAGGACATCGTCGTCCGTGGCGAGGGTGTGACAGTGGAGCAGTCCGGTGTCGTGTGGCGGAAAGAGTGAGGTGCGTTCACGACCGAATAGCTACACCTGCCCGTCGATTGAACGACACAACCCCGTCCATTTTGCGTTCAAAGCGATCATGCGACGCGCGCTCGTTTTTTCACTCTTCGCCCTCAGCCCTTTGCTCACCGCAGCCGAGAAGCCTGATGTGCTCGTCGTCATCGCGGACCAATGGAGCCCACGCTATGTGAGTTGGGACAACAAAGAGGTGCTCACGCCGCATCTCGACCGCATCGCACGGGAGGGCATGATTTTTGACGCCTGCTACACCACCTCACCTGTGTGCATGCCAGCACGGGTATCGCTGTTGACCGGACTTTACCCTCACAACAGCTGCCACGGCTTGTGGGGCAATGCAGCGGGCTACTTTCCGCAGCCGGACGACGCGCCGATGTTTCGCGACATCCAGCGTGCGGGTCTGACCACGGCACAGATCGGCAAGACGCACTGGACCGCCGGCCCGGCGTGGCATGAGCAGTTCAAGAACAGCGGCGCACTCTTTAAAGCACTCGGCCTCGATCATGTGGCGGACATTCCCGGCCCGCCGGACTCGACGAAGGGCCGCGATCCCTACTCGCAGCATTTGCAAAAGCTCGGCCTGCTTCAGACTGTGGCCGACGATCTGCACGGACGCTATGTGAAGGGCGAGTTCGCGCCGCGTGCAAGCGTGGTCAAAACGGAGGACTACCATGACTGGTTCACCACCGGCCTCGCGGTCGATTTCATCGGTGCTCAGCCGAAGGAGAAGCCTATGTGCCTCGTGGTGAGCCTTCACTCGCCACATCCGCCGCTCGATGCGCCGGACGATTACGCCACGATGTTCGATCCCGAAAAGCTCACGCTGCCCGCGAACGTGCCGGAGAAGTATCTGCGCGAAGGTCACGCGCTCGATCACGCGGAAACACGAGCCATGCTGGCGAACTACCTCGGGAAAATGGCCCTCGTGGATGACTGTGTTGGCAAGTTGGCCGAAGCGATGAAGACGCGCGGCACTTGGGACAACACCCTCGTTATTTTCACCGCCGATCATGGCGAGATGATGGGCGCGCACGGCTACCTGACGAAAGGCCGCTTCTATGAAGAGTCCGTGCGCGTGCCGCTCTTCGTGCGCTGGCCCGGCCATGTCAAAACGGGCCGCAGTAAAGCACCGGTGCAGCTGATGGATGTTTATCCCACCATCGTCGAAGCCGTCAGCGGCGAACTCACACCCGGACGCTTCGCCAAATCGTTGCTGCCCATCGCCACCGGTAAAAAAAGATCGTATTCGCCCCATCGCCATCAGCGAAATCGGCGACAAAGTGCCGCTACGCATGATGGCGCGTGATGATCGCTTCAAATACTGGGCCGACGAAGAGCGCGAATATCTCTTCGATCTCGAAGCCGATCCACTGGAGCAGCACGACCTCGCTGCCGAGCCACAGCATCGCGAAACGTTGAACCTGATGCGTGAAAAGCTCCTCACCCACCTCCGCTCCACTCAAACCAACCTCTCCGCCGGCTATAAACCCAAAGTTCAGCGCCTCCGCGAGGCAGAGGCCAAGAAGAAAGTCCCCTGATGTTATGCGCCGACTACTCATCCTCCTTTCGTTATTAGCCATTCTGCATTCGTCATTCGCGGCGAAGCCGCTCAATGTCCTTTTTGTCGCCGTCGATGATCTGCGCCCTGAACTCGGCTGCTACGGCGCGGCGCACATGAAGACGCCACACCTAGATCGTCTCGCCGCCAGCGGGATGCTGTTTGAGCGCGCGTATTGCCAAGTCGCTGTCTGCAATCCCTCGCGCAGCAGCGTGCTCAGCGGCACGAGGCCGGACACGACCGGCGTGCTCGACAATCAGCACTTCATGCGACGCAACATGCCGGATGTGATCACGCTGCCGCAGTATTTTAAAGGCCATGGCTACACCAGCCTCTCGCTGGGCAAAGTCTTCCATCACAGCGAGAAAGAGCCGGGCGATGATCCCCAGTCATGGAGCGAACCTTCGTGGTATCACGGCGAGCCGTATCGGCATTGGTTCACGAAAGAGTCGCTCGACTATGTGAAGCAGCTCAAGGCACTGCCAAAGGACAAGCAGCCGAAGCAACTGCGTGCCGCGCCTTTTGAGGCTGCGGATGAAGCTGACGACTCCTATCCCGATGCGCAGACGGCATTGAAGGCCATCGAGACGCTGAAGCGGCTCAAGGCCGATGGGAAGCCCTTCTTCCTCGGTGTCGGCTTTGTGAAGCCGCATCTGCCGTTCACTTGTCCGCAGAAGTATTGGGATCTGTATCCGGCAGACACGATTCAACTCGCAGCGAATGCTGCGCGCCCAAGGAACGCACCGGAGCCTGCTTTTCATAACAACTACGAGCTGCGCAGCTACGGCACCGTGCCGCCGAAAGGCGATGTGCCCGACACGATGGCGCTGAACTTGATACGCGGCTACCGCGCCTGCGTGAGCTTCATGGATGCGCAGCTCGGTCGAGTGCTCGATGAGCTGGACCGGCTCGGGTTGCGTGAAAACACGCTCGTCGTGCTCTGGGGCGATCACGGCTACCACCTCGGCGAAAACGGCGTCTTCACCAAGATGACCAACTTCGAGTTTGGAACGCGCGTCCCGCTCATTGTGAGCGCTCCCGGCATGAAAACGGTTGGCCAACGTTCGCGGGCGCTCGTGGAGCTGGTCGATCTTTATCCCACACTCGCCGAACTTTGTAATCTGCCGCTGCCAAAACATCTCGAAGGCACCAGCTTCGCGCCAGTGCTCGAAAAGCCTGATCAAGCGTGGAAAAGAGCCGCCTTCAGCCAATACCTGCGCCCCGGCAAACCGCCCATCATGGGCCGCAGCATCCGCACCGATCGCTGGCGCTACAGCGAATGGCGTGATCCGAAGCAGAATCTCGTCGGCACCGAGCTGTATGATGAAACGAACGATCCGCAGGAGATGACGAACCTCGCGGGTGAAGCTGCACACGCCGAGACCGTGAAGCAACTCGCTGAGCAATTGAAGAGCGGGTGGGAAGGGGCGCAGCCATGAATCGACGCCACTTCCTGGCACTCTCCGCTGCCGCGCCCCTGCTGGCGGATGATTCTAAACCGAAGCCGCCCTTCCGCGTGCTCTACAGCAATGACACGACAAACATCACCTCCTGCGTCAGTCCGTTTCATGCGGCACGTGAGCCATTCCGCAAAGAGATGCTCGAAGCCAGCGTGGATGAAGTCGCGGGCCTTGTGGACGCGCACTTCCTGCAGCCAGGCCTTGGCATGGCGCCGATGTGGCCGAGCAAGGTGCTGCCGCTCGCGGAGCACTATGCGTGGATCAAAGAGCGCTATGGGCAAAAGCCGGATTCGTTCGGCCAGTTCGTGCTCAATGGTGGCGATGTGGTGAAAGTTTTCATCGACCGCTGCCGCGCCAAAGGTCAGGCGGCGTTCATCTCGTTTCGCATGAACGACGCGCATCACAAGGAGTTCGTCGATCCCAAGCCCGGCGACAAACCGAGCAGCAGCATAGGCATGAGTGTGACGCGATTCTATGCCGAACATCCCGAGCATCGCATCAAGCCTGGCTCTCAGCGTGGTGCAGATCTCGTGCAAAACTTCGCCGTGCCCGAGGTGCGGGCACAGAAGCTCGCGCTGATTCGAGAGCTGTGTGAGAACTACGACCTCGACGGCCTGGAACTCGATTTCCTACGCTTCTACAGCTACTTCCGCGAGGAGACACCGCTGGAGCAACGTCGAGCCATCATGACAGACCTCGTCAAAGAAGTGCGGCAGATGATCGGTCCAAAGCGCTGGCTCTCCGCCCGCGTGCCGTGCTACTTGCCCGCGCTGGATGCACTCGGGCTTGATTTGAAAGCACTCGTCGCCGCCGGACTCGACATGGTGAACGCCTCCGCGCATTACTTCACCACCCAGCAGCACGATCTCGCCGCGATTCGAAAGCAAACCGAAGGCGCGGCGCTCTACTTCGAGCTGTGTCACACGATCTGGAAAGGAGACAAAGTGCAGGCCGGTTACGATGTGTTTCCATTCCGTCGAGCGACGCGAGAGCATCTGCAAACCTCCGCACATCTCGCGTATGCACGCGGTGCCGATGGGATCAGCCTGTTCAACTTTGCCTACTATCGCCAGCACGGTCAGGGCGAAGGCCGCGGGCTTTTTGGTGAGCCGCCGTTTGAGGCGCTCAAGGCTCTGGGTGATCCACAAACCCTCGCCAAACAGCCGCAGCATTGGTTCATCGCCTCCGGCTGGCGCTCACCCGGCGCGAAGCCTTTGCCCGTGCCGCGCAAGATCGAGCCGGGCAAGCCCGCGAAGTTCAACTTCGATCTCGCCTCACCTCGAGGCGATGTGCGTGTTCGTATTCAGGCCAACAAGAGTCTCGCGAACTCCGAATGGACGGCCACTTTCAACGGAGAAGCTGTTTCGGCTACCAGCGATGTCTCCGAGCCGTTTGCCGTGCCTTATCCATCCATGATCGCGAAACCGGATGAACTGAGCGCGTGGACCATTCCCGCCAAACTGCTGCGCGATGGCAAGAACAGCCTCGAAGTGACGCAAAAAAACGGTGATCCGGTTACTGTCGTGTTTGTCGATCTCGCGGTTGGTCAGGCTTCTTGACCAGCAAGGCGCGCGAAGTTGGTTCGTCTGATTCAATCCAACCTTATGAAATCTTTCCTGCTCGTCCTGGCCTTCATTGCATCCACATGCGCGGCTGAAGTCATCGAATCCGATCTCTGCGTCTATGGCGGCACCAGCGGTGGAGTGGCGGCGGCAGTGCAGGCGGCGCGGATGGGAAAGTCGGTTGTCATTGCCGAACCGGGGCGGCATCTCGGTGGAATGACCAGCGGTGGGTTGAGCGCGGTGGACATCGGCGATCCACGCAGCGTCGGCGGCATTGCGCGGGAGTATTTTACGAAGTTGGCGGCGACGGTGGGTGTCACGCTGGCCTGGGACAAGGCGTTCAAAAGCGAAGGCGGCGGTCCGGCCACGGGCGGTGCCTATGCCATCGAGCCGCACCAGGCGGAGCAGGTTTTCACCGACATGGCGAAGGAAGCAGGCGTGAAGGTGCATTTCGGAGCGCGGCTGGCCTCGGTGAAGAAGAACGGCGCGCACATCACCGAACTCGTCATGGAGAATGGCGATGTGTTTCGTGCGAAGGTCTTCATCGACACGAGTTACGAGGGCGATCTGATGGCGAAGGCCGGTGTGAGCTGCACGCTCATGCGCGAAGGCAATGCGAAGTATGGCGAGACGCTCAATGGCATTCATTACACGGAGAAATACGTCCCGCGCACAAACCACCTCAAACCGGGGCCGCATGGCCGTGTGCCGGGTGGTCAGGGCGTGTGGGATCGTGATTTCCCGCTCGATCCGTATGTGGTGAAGGGCGATCCGAAAAGCGGACTGCTGCCGCTCATCAACGAAGGCGAACCCGGCAAGCAGGGCGATCCTGCGCCGGGCGTGCAGGCTTACTGCTTCCGCCTTTGCCTGACGACGAACCCTGCAAACATGATCCCGATCACGCCGCCGTCGGACTACGATCCAAAGCGCTACGAGATCGTCGCGCGGTTCATCGAAGCCTGCATCGCCATCGGCGATGACATGGACCTGCGCTGGTTTTCGAAGCACGATCCGCTGCCGAATGACAAGTGGGATTTTAATACGGCCACCTTCGGCGGCAATCTACCTGGTGCTTCTCATGCATGGCCCGAGGCGAGTTACACGCAGCGCGAAAAGATCGCCATGGAGCACGAGAACTACCATCGAGGCCTGCTGCACTTCCTCGCGACTGATCCGCGAGTGCCGGAAAAGGTGCGTAAGGAAATGCAGCGCTTCGGTTTGCCGAAGGATGAGTTCACCGACAACGGCGGCTGGCCGCACCAAATCTATGTGCGCGAGGCGCGGCGCATGGTCAGCGATCTCGTGATGACTGAGAATCACACGTTTGGCCGTCAGCCAGTGCCGAAATCCGTCGGTCTCGGCAGCTACGGCACCGACGTGCATGAAATCCGCCGCATCGTGAAGGACGGCGTGGTGATTCGTGAAGGCAAGCTCGCTGGAGGTCGCGATGGCGCGCCGCCCTATGCCGTTGGTTACGACGCCATCGTGCCGAAGCGAAGCGAATGCGAAAACCTACTCGTCACCTTTGCCCTCAGCAGCAGCCACGTCGCCTTTGCCAGCATCCGCATGGAGCCGGTCTTCATGGTCACTAGCCAAAGCGCCGCCACAGCGGCAGTGATAGCAATGGATAGTGGTGCCGCAGTTCAGGATGTAGCCTATGACACGCTTCGGTCCAGGCTGGAACAGGACAGACAGGTCATCACATGGGAGCCTGTGAAGCTTTGACTCTGATGGGACCGATCTCATCGCAGGCGGTCCAGAGGTGGCGGTGATCAGACTGCGGCAATCAAAGCACCAGAGGAAGCGGAAGCTTTTGCTCCACGTCAGCGTTTCCTTGGGCAGCATGAAAACGCACCTCCGCAGCCTCCTTCTCCCGCGTCTGCTGCTGACCGCCACATCGCTATGCGGAGCAGACACAATGCCTGCAGCGAACCTCAATGGATTGCCGATGCGCGACAAAACATTGGGCAAGGGGCGCATCGGCATCGGCTCCTTTGATGACATGAACGGCCTCGATGACATCCGCCTCTAAGCACGCCCATGAAAACCTCCAGATTCATGATTGCCGCCTGCGCATGCCTGGCTGCCAGCCTGTTTGGCGCTGAAGAGATCAAGCCTCAGCTCCGCGCTGGAGCAGCCACCGCCAACATCACGCCGCTGATGGGTGTTCTGCTGGATGGAACCATCATGCAGATCGGACCAGCCAAACATGTGCATGACGAGCTGCATGCACGCTGCCTCGTGCTCGAAGATGGTAGCACGCGACTTGCTTTCGCCATCGTGGACAACACGATGATCTCCCGTGAGGTCATCGATCATGCGAAGAACCTCGTGCAGGAGAGCACCGGCATCCCGCCCGGCAATGTGCTCATCTCCGCGACGCACAGCCACAGCACGCCTCGCGCTGTCACCGGCTTGTCCGAGGAACCTTTGCACAAAGAGTATCTCCATTACCTCGCGCAGCGCATCAGCGAAGGCATCCGCCGCGCCGTGCATGACCTCGCTCCTGCGCAGATCGGCTGGGGCAGCTTTGAGGAGCCGCGCTATGTGCAAAACCGCCGCTGGTTTGTCGAAGGCGCGGAGACTCGCGCGAATCCCTTCGGAGAAAATGGTGAGCGCGTGGTGATGAATCCCGGAGCACAGGGTCTGATCAAGCCCGCCGGTCCGGTGGACCCGCAGGTGTTCTTCATCTCCGTGCAGCATGCCGATGGCCGCCCGCTCGCACTGCTGGCGAACTACAGCCTGCACTACATCGGTGGCATTCCTGGCGGCACGGTCAGTGCTGATTACTTCGGCGCGTATGCCGTCGAGGTCACGCGACTGCTGAATGCGGGCCAGCAAGATCCCGCATTTGTCGCCATGATGAGCAACGGCACCAGCGGCGATGTGAATGCACGAAATCCCGCCGCCGAGCCGGGCAAAACGGGGCCGTATCAGCAGATGAAACGCGTCGCTGCCGATCTCGCCGCAGGCACGGTGAAGGCGCTGCAAAGTGTGAAGCACCGCTCCGATATCCGTCTCGCCACCGTCAGCACCGAACTGGTTCTGGGTGTCCGCAAACCCGATGCCGAGCGCCTCGCCTGGGCTGAAAAGAATGCATTCGCTGGCAAGAAACTCGTGCGTCTCAGTCGCCCGCAAATATATGCGCGCGAGGCGCTCGCTCTCGTCCACTTGCCCGACACCGTCTCCATCCCCATGCAGGCATTTTGCATCGGTGATCTCGCCATCACCGCCATTCCAAACGAGGTCTTTGCCGAAACCGGTCTCGCGTTGAAGCAAGCCAGTCCATTCAAGGGCAGCACCTTCACCATCGAACTCGCCAATGGCTACTACGGCTATCTGCCGAGCGCACAGCAGCATCAGTGGGGCGGCTACGAGACCTGGCCTGCCCGCTCCAGCATGCTCGAAGTCGAGGCCGAAACCAAAATTCGCGCCACCGCGCTCGATCTGCTCCAACGCCTCGCCAAGTAGCCGCGATAGGCAATCGAACCCGAACCCGCATGAAACTCTCCATCCACCTCTTTGCGATCTCTGCGATCTTTTGCGGCTCATCACTCGCTGCGCCTGATTCAAGCTCACCCATCATGCTCTCGGGCACATGGTTGCCCGAGGATTCTCATCAGCTCGACTTCCTCGCGCTTCCCAAAGTCCCGAGCGAACACGTCATCATCAGCGATGTTCATGCCAAAGGCAGCTCGTCCGCCACGCTCGACAAAAAGGCAGGCGGGGTGAACCAGCACAACTACCTCGTGCATCACGACGGACAATTTTGGGCCATGTGGAGCGATGGGCCGGGTATCGAGGATCGCGTGGGCCAGCGTGTGAAGTTCGCCACGAGCCCCGATGGCTTGAAATGGAGCACGCCGCAGCATCTCACACCCATTCCGCCGAACTCTGGCCCTGATTCGCCGCACTACGGCACACGCACGGACAAAGGCATGCGCTGGATCTCACGCGGCTTTTGGAAACGGGATGGCGAACTGCTCGCCCTCGCCTCGCTCGATGAAGCCGCAGGCTTTTTCGGCCCAGGCCTCGAACTCCGCGCCTTCCGCTTCGACAAAGCCTCCGGCGAATGGCGCGATGCGGGCCTCGTCTTCGACAACACCATCAACAACTTCCCGCCCATCCAACTGCGCACTGGCGACTGGATGATGTCCCGCCGCATGTTTGACTACAAAACCAGCGGCGTGCATTTCCTCGTCGGTGGGGTGAAGTCGCTCAGCGACTGGCAATCCTACCCCGTACTCGGCAGCGCGTCTGAGTTGAAGGCCGAAGAGCCCGACTGGTGGATCTTGCCGGACAACACCCTCGCTGCCGTCTTCCGCGACAACCGCCGCAGCGGCTTCCTGTACCGGGCCTTCTCGATGGACGATGGGCGCACCTGGAGCACGCCCGTGAAGACCAATTTCCCCGACGCCACCTCCAAAATCAGCGGCCTGCGCCTCCGCGATGGACGCTACGTCTTGGTCTCGAATCCAAACCCGAAGAAGCGCGATCCGCTCACGCTCTCCATCAGCACCGACGGCCTCGTCTTCACCAAGATGCTCTACCTCGTCGGCGGTCGTCACATCGACTACCCGCACGTCATCGAGAACGAAGGCAGCCTCTTCATCGCCTTCGCTGGCGGCAAGCAAAGCGTCGAAGTGCTGAAGGTGAAGCTCAGCAATGTCGATGCGGCCAAGATGCCGGAGAAGCCGCTCGTGAAGTAGCTTCGATTGGCAATCATATACAATAGAGCCTTCATTTTGCGAAGGGAATGCCTCCCAAGGCTCACATAATCAAGGGGTTATAGAGGGCATATTGCCGGAGGTTGACACCCCATCCGGCGGTATGCAGGACACAATTAGTAAAAGCGAGGAAGTAACTCGGAAAAGAGGGCGGCCATTCATGAGCATCAAGCATGGCAGCGTGGCGGTGCCTATTTACAAGGGCCGAGTGCGCAGATGGGATTGCTACACTGTGGCTTTTTATCTGAACGGCAAGCGCGTGCGGCGGAATTTTGGCAGTCTTGAAAAGGCCAAAGCTGAGGCGCAGTTGATGGCCCGCAAGATTATGGAAGGTAAATCCTTCACCAATGATCTGACTTGTGCCCAGCGAGAAAACCATCTCGCTGCGGAACGTCTGGTGGCTCCCTTCAATATGCCGCTGGTGGCTGCGGTTGAGGAATACGCTCGTTGCCGACAGTTGCTCGGGGATGTGCCACTGATGGCTGCCATCCAGGAGTTCGTGCGGCGAAATCGAGGCGTGCAACTCGGGGTGAAAGTGCCGGACCTGATTGCTGAGTTTCTGAGGGCCAAGGCGGAGGACAATCTCAGCCGCGTCTATCGGTTCCAACTATCTGGGAGCGTGAAACGCTTTGCCGCCGCTTTTCCAGGTGAGCTTTTGATCATCAAGTCTGGCGATATTGACCGGTGGCTGCGCAGCCTCAATCACACCCCGGTGACTCGCAATTCGTTGCATCGCTGCATCAAGGTGTTCTTCTCCTTTGCCAAGTCTCGCGGCTACTTGCCGCAGTCGGAAGCGACGGCGGCAGAACTGGTGCCCATTGCCAAGGAGGGTGAGACGAAGACGGAAATCTTCCAGCCAGCGGAGATGACCAAGCTTCTTGCCGCAGCGTCGTCGGAGGAGTTGGCGCTCCTGGCCATTGGCGGATTTGCCGGGCTGCGAATGGCTGAGATCAAGCGTTTGGACTGGAAGGCGGTAGATCTGGACCGGCGGATCATCACGCTGAGGGCGGATCAGGCCAAGACGGCTTCGCGTCGCATCGTGCCGATCAGTGATAATCTGGCGGCATGGATTGAGCCGTTGCCGCGCGAGGGCAAGGTGGTTGGCAAGGTTGCGCCTGATCTCACCAAGGTGGCTGCAAAGATTGGCATGGAATGGCCTCGAAATGCGCTGCGGCACTCCTACATCAGTTACCGTCTGGCCGTCGTCAAAGACGCGGCGAAAGTGGCTCTGGAGGCGGGCAACTCACCAGACATCATCTTCAAGCACTACCGCGAACTGGTCACGGAACCGGAAGCCAAGGAATGGTTCTCCATCATGCCACCCAAAGGCTGGAGTCCTCCTGAGCCCAAGAAGCCGAAAGCCAAGCCCCGCCGCCCGAGGAAACTCGTCGATGCCATTTTTGGTTGAGACTTCGTTGCGCAACGAAGATCAAAGCCCTGCTGCCTGCTTCCATGCCAGATCCATGTCGGCGCTCGTCATGCCGAGTGCTGCTCCGAGCTGGATGACGAGAGGATGATCTCTATGATAGTCGCTCGAAAACTCCCACTCGATCTGTGCGGTGGTGCGTTGCGGTTCTCATGCTCGATCATCGGAATGCCAATCACGCCCAGCGCTGCAACGAGTCCTGCATCGGTGGTTTCGATCAGTTCATCCGCATCACGCAGGCTCGGCAGTTCATCGCCGTCCGTGTAGATCGTGGCGTGATCATCACCTACCAACGTGAGCCGGATGCGATCTTCGTTGCGCAACGAAGATGCGATCATGTTGGCGTTGTGACAGGCGCGCAGCCCACACAGAAATGGATGCAGAGGATCTGCCTGCTCCAGGCTGCCTGAATGCCAGTCGTTGTTCAGGCCATCCGTGGTCATAGAGTTCCAGAGCGACTGAAGGCCGACATAAAACGTGGTCACTTCCTCGCCACTACGCTCATCAAGCACCAGATCCGTGCGGATCGGAAACCCCAAGGCTCCCAGACAGGATGCCAGGCTCAGGCTGTGAGTGGGCCACCAGCCTTCGATCATGGCGCGATGCCTGGGAACATTTCAGCGGTGAAGCTGACCTGGGGTTCATCCGTGTCGCTCAGTTCGCGTGTCGGGTCCTTGTAGAT
>NZ_JBILYB010000281.1:0-3725 GCF_044378005.1 Prosthecobacter sp. | reverse complement strand
TAACCAAACCCCACGGCATCATTTGGTGATGCAAACGGATGGAACCTCGAAGCCACGGTGACGAGGCCTCCATTCATGGACCTCCCAGATCTCTTTCCCGCCAACCCAATGCAACTGCGCACGATTCGTCATTATAACTTCAGCGAGGTATCCTCCGCCATGCAGAAAGCCATCCGCCGAGGCGATGCGGCTTTGGCCGGATATTGGGCTTTGGAACTGTGGCAGAGCGGCTTTGGCAAGTATGTGTGGAAGCGGTTACTGACCATCAGCGCGGAAGACTGCTGGGGTATCCTCACGCTGGAAGTGAAGGCGCTGCATGACAGCTACCTCGTCATCAATGACGGTATCCCGCCGAAGCAGGCGAAGGGCCGCATCTTCATCAGCAAGGCGGTCATTCTGCTGTGCTTATCGAAGAAGAGTCGTGATCCCGATCATCTGCAAAATTTCGTCTATGACCAGACGGCGGGACTTGATCCCGACACGCTCGCCCAAGAACTGCGCAGCAGCGGTGAGTATGTCGCCATCCCCGAATACGCCTACGACTGCCACACGCGGGAGGGCAAAAAGCGCGGCAAGACCAAGGCAGACTTCTTTAAAGCGGAGCAGGCGGCGTTGGAGCCGCTGCAACCGGGTCTGTTCGATCATCTCATCGACGAATGAGTATTTGCGAAGGTCGCATCAAGGCACGCTGATAATCTCAACAAGTGCATGTAAGGCTGGGCTATACAGCCATACCTTGTGAAGCGGTCCCTATCGTAAAACGCCTCCTACGCGCCTCCACAAGGTCATGCTGATGCAGGGTGCGAATGGTTAGAACTGAGTGTCGTTCAAATGGTGCAAATCACGGATGGACAACGGTGTTCTGCGTCTCCACCACATGGTGAGCAAATCGGTGCGACACACAAGGTCATGGTGACGAGGCAGGAGGGAACCCAGCCCAGCGCTGGTCAACAAAACGCCCTACATGACCATGAACACCACTACTGCCTCGTCCCCCATCACCAAGCCCATGCTCGCCGACAAATGCGAGCGACTCCATGCTCTCACCTTCCCCCTGCTGGCCACACCCAAGCTTGATGGCATCCGCTGCCTCAAGCTCAACGGACGTGCGCTGACCCGCAGCTTCAAGCCTGTGTCCAATCGCTTCATCCGCGAGTTGATCGAAGCCAACCTGCCTGATGGGCTGGACGGCGAGTTGATCGTCAAAGGCACCACCTTCAACGAAACCGCCGGACATGTGGGCCGCGAGAGTGGTGAGCCTGATTTCACCTTCGCCGTCTTCGACTATGTGAGCGAGGGCATCGACGTGCCTTATGCCTGCCGGATGCAGGAACTGGCGCGCCTGCCTGATTACGATCACGTCGATAAAGTGCTGCCGGAGGAGATGCATTCACTCGATGATTTGATGGCCTATGAGGAGCGCTGCGTGAGTGAAGGTTATGAAGGCGTGATGATTCGCACGCCGGGTTCCCCCTACAAGTGTGGCCGGTCCACGGAGCGCGAGGGTTACCTGCTCAAGATCAAACGCTTCGAGGACGCGGAGGCGGTGGTGCTCGACACCTACGAGGGCATGAGCAATCAGAACGCGGCTGAGAAGGACGCGTTTGGCCGCACCAAGCGCAGTATGGCGCAGTCCGGTATGGTCGGGCGCGGTGAACTCGGCGGCTTTGTGGTCAAGCAGGTGGAGACGGGCATCGAGTTCCGGTTGGGTTACAACCATGTCGTCGGCGGGGTGGACCGAGTATCCCTCTGGGAGCAGCGTTCCTCTTTGTTGGGCCGCATGGTGAAGTTCAAGCACCAACCCAGCGGCGCGAAGGAAGCGCCCAGGTTCCCGAAGTTCATCGGCTTCCGCGAGCAGTGGGACCTCTCATAAGCGGCTCATCAAATGGTGATCAAAACGGTGCGACACACGCGGCCACGGTGACGAGGCCAAGGGGTGCCCTGCATGGGGCCAGTCACCCGCATCCATTCCTCCACATGAAACCTGCCGATACTAAAGCCGCCCTCATCCAGTGGGGCATTGAACTGGAAACCCGCCTTCCTCAGACCAGCAATGTGTCGGTGGGCAATTACCACGCCGGGTATCCGGTCACCACTGGCGTCACCCTAGCCGGTGCTCGCAGCAACGCTCCCACCTTCCACGCTGATACGTGGAAGGCAGAGCGCGATGGCTCCATCCGCTGCGAAGCCGGGCAAATCCCCTGCGAATTCGTTTCCCCCATCCTCCATGGCGAGCATGGGGTGGAGCATCTGATCGGATTCGTCGAATGGCTCAATGCCCTCGGTGCCACGGTGGATCGCTCCTGCGGCTGCCACATCACCGTGGGCATTGAATCCATCATCGGCACGTCCGACACCAAGTCGGTGAGCGAGTTCATCCGCAAGCTTGCCCACATTGCCCGCTGGCACGCTCGCAGCCTCTACGGCCAGACGGGCACGGACCGCCACCTCAACCACTACAGCCACCCGTTGTATGAGCAGACCGCCGAGCACATGCGCAAGATCGTCACCTGCGAGCAGGAACGCGTCAAAGCCGAGTGCGCCGAGCAATGCGGGCGCGGCATGGTGAATTTTAGAAAAGCGTTCAAGCGTGACCGCCACGGGCGGTTCATCGGGGTGGTGGAGTTCCGCGTCTTTGCCGGCACGGTGAACATCGAGAAGATACTGCACCACCTCGCCAGCGTGCTTGGCCTGTGCCGCCGTGCTCATGAGGTCCAATGCCTCGGCGGGTTCGGCAAGAACAAGATCCAAGCCAAGCGCACCGCCACGGCTTCTGATGGCCTGCGGTTCCTGTGGGACTACCTCGGATGGACCGGCAGTGCGCGGCTCGTCGCCCTTGGCCTCTTCGGCAAACTGCACTCGGAGTTCCGCCACTACCGCAAAAGCGCGCAGCGCCTCTGCCAGCAGTTCGATAGCCGCTACCCCGACGCGAACCTCTAACCTTTTGCCCGCGCTATACGCAGACTGCGGATAGCCGGGCCAAACCCAAGAACAACGAACCCAAGAACCGAACCTGATATGTGTGTGATCCTGATATGTCCTGAAACCGTGCGCCCGAAGCCCGAGGTGCTGTATGCCTGTCATGAAGCCAACCCGCATGGCGCGGGAGTGGCATGGCGGGAAGGTGGCCGCGTGCGCTGGCAGAAGAACCTCAGCACTGGTGAACTCATCACCCTGCTCAAGAAGCTGGAGGGCGAAGTGGTCATCCACTTCCGCTGGGCCAGTGTGGGAGGGGTGGATGCGCGATTGTGTCATCCGTTCCCCGTCACCCCGAAATCCTCCGTCAGTCTGAGCGGCATGGCGGAAACGGTGCTGTTTCACAACGGCACTTGGAGCGGGTATGTGGATGCCCTGATGCGGCTGGAGCAGCACCGCAAGGAGCCGCTGCCGACCTCGCCGATGAGCGACACCCGCGCGGCGGCTCTCGTGGTCCACACCACCGGCCCTGAGGCGCTGCACAAGCTGCCAGGGCGCTGGGTGTGGATGAATGCTCAGGAGACGCGGCTCTATGGAGCTTGGGAGGAGTGGCGGGGGATGCAGGTGAGCAACACGCACTTCGTCCCACGCCTGCGCGCCGCCCAAGCCCGGCGTCATCACACCAAGACCACTGATCACCGTGCCCTGAGCCAGTCCTGCCTCTTTGCCTGCTAACCCAAACCCAACCCAAAACGAAAATGAAACTCTTCAAACTGATCGCCAGCCGAGCTGGCCAAGTGTTGTTCGAT
>NZ_JBILYB010000149.1:0-14288 GCF_044378005.1 Prosthecobacter sp. | reverse complement strand
TTCCGCTTCCCCGGCCACGAATCCGTCCCCCGCCTCCCCTCCGTCCTCGGCGACATCCCGCAGGGCTGGGAGGTGAAGCCGTTGTTCGAGCTGACGAAAGTGAACTACGGCAAGAATCTCCCCACCAAGAAGCTGGCGGACGACGGAGCTTACCCAGTTTACGGAGCAGCGAAGATTATCGGACGCTACACCGAATACACCCGCGAGGGCCGAACCATCATCTGCGGTTGTCGAGGCAGCGTCGGCGAAATGCAGATTACCGAGCCGCAGTGTTACGTGACTAACAACTCCTTCACTTTCGACCCGACGCACCCCGACAATTTCTTTTGGCTGTTCCACACGCTTAAAGAGCGCGGGCTTCGTGATGTCGTCGGCGGGGCTGCGCAACCCCAAATCACCCTCGAAGGAATCTCGTCGGTTGAACTCGTGACTCCGCCGTTGCCACTCCGCGCCCGCTTCCAGCAAACCGTGTCAGCAATGTTCGAGCAGGCATGGACGTTCGATAGCCAAATCCAAAACCTCCGGCGGACTCGCGACTTGCTGTTACCGCGTCTTTTATCGCCTCACGCCGCTCAATTGGAAACATCGCCATGAGTGACATTCAAATTAAACGATCTGACGGCATCGCAGAGTTCGAAGCATTGCTTCGCAAGCCGTCCACTTTCCAACAGGACCTCCTGATTCCAAACGATATTGATTTCGGTGGGGGAGCCGGAGCGAACAGGTTGAAAACCTGTTCCACTTTGGAGACGGGAGCCAACAGGTTGGAAAGCTGTGCCTTCTACTTTCACTTCTGCTGTGCCAGCCAGGCCTGGAACATGAGCACGTCCCACAGATAAAAATGCCAGTTCCGGGTGCCGCTGAGGTGCTCCTGCCATTTTTGGCGGATGGGGGCGGGGTGGAAGTAGCCTTCGCGTTTGAGGCGGGACTCGCTGAGCAGGTCTTCGGCCCAGTCGCGGAGTTCGCCGCGCAGCCAGTGCTCCAGTGGGACGCCGAAGCCGCGCTTCGGGCGGTCGATCATGGTTTTCGGGACATGACGATAGAGCGTCTCGCGCATGAGCCACTTGCCCTGGCCGCCACGGACTTTCATGGAGAAAGGTACCTTCCAGGCGAACTCGATGAGGTTCGTATCCAGCAGCGGGATGCGGCCTTCGAGGCTGACGCCCATGGCGGCGCGGTCCACCTTGGTGAGGATGTCGCCGGGGAGGTAGGTCTCCATGTCGAGATGCATCATGCGGTGCGTGAAGTCGCTGACGCGCGGCCAGCCGCGTGTGTCGGTGATGCTGGTATCGCGATCATGCCCGCCGATGACGATGTCCTCGGGCCGCTTCCAGTGGGACATGAGGGTGAGGTAGAGCGACTCCATGCCCGGTGCGGCGACGACTTCGGCGAGCTTGTGCAATTTGTCGCCAAAAGGCACATGGCGGAGGCGCTTGGGCAGCACGGGCTTCGCGAGATTGCCGAGCGAATTCAGTGCTCCAGGAGGCAGCACGGTCATGGCGGCGGCGGTGAGCTTTTTCAAAGCGGGCGGCATCCAGGCGAATTTGTCCCAGAGATTGCGCCCGACGAAGTAGCGCTCGTAACCGCCGAAGAGTTCGTCCCCCGCATCGCCACTGAGCGCGACGGTGACATGCTGACGCGCCATTTTGCAGACGAGGTAGGTGGGGATCTGCGAGTAGTCGCTGAAGGGCTCGTCGTAGAGGCCGGGCATGAGCGGGATGGCATCCAGCGCGTCCTGGCCGGTGACATACATCTCGGTGTGGTCGGTCTTGAGATGGTTGGCGACCTCTTTGGCATACTGCGCCTCATTGTACTCCGCCACGTCGAAACCGATGGTGAAGGTGCGCACGGGCCGCGCACTCTGCTGCTGCATCATGGCGACGATGAGGGAGCTATCCACCCCGCCGGAGAGGAAGGCTCCGAGCGGCACATCAGCCACCATGCGCATCCCGACGGCTTCTTTGAGGATGGCTTCGAAGGTGTCGATGGCTTCGCTTTCGCTGCCGGTGAAAGGGTGATCGAGACCGTGTTCGATCACTTGGCGGAGGTCCCAGTAGATCTGCGGCGTGGGTTTGTCGGCAGGTGCCTTTAAGGTGATGAGCGAGGCGGGCGGGAGCTTGTGCAGGCCTTCGTAGATGCACCAGGGATCGGGGATGTAATTGAAGCGGAGCTGCGCGCAGATGGCATCGCGATTGATGGCGGCATTGAAGCCGGGCAAAGCGCGGATGGCTTTGAGTTCGGAGGCAAAAACGAAGGTGTCGCCGAGCCAGCCGTAGTAGAGCGGCTTCTCGCCGAGTCGGTCGCGGCCAAGGGTGAGCGTGCGGTCTTCTTTGTCCCAAACGGCGAAGGCGAACATGCCGTTGAAGCGCTTCGTGGCCTCGGTGATGCCCCATTGGCGAAAGGCGGCGAGCATGATCTCGGTGTCGGAGTGCCCGCGCCAGCTGTGACCGTGCTTTTCGAGCTCGGCGCGGAGCTGCTGGAAGTTGTAGATCTCGCCATTGAAGACGATGACGAAACGCCCATCCGCGCTGGTCATGGGCTGATGACCGAGCGGGGAGAGATCGAGAATGGAGAGACGTCGATGTCCGAGTGCGACACCGTTTTCAGCATCGACCCATGCGCCGCTGTCATCGGGGCCGCGCAGAAGGATGGCATCGGT
Source organism: Prosthecobacter sp. (assembly GCF_044378005.1). GTDB lineage: Bacteria > Verrucomicrobiota > Verrucomicrobiia > Verrucomicrobiales > Verrucomicrobiaceae > Prosthecobacter. The sequence goes on along the minus strand of NZ_JBILYB010000149.1, from coordinate 11,629 downwards.
CATGCGTGTGACTTCGGCGGTCATCTGGTCGGATGATTTCGAGCGTGGGAGGGTGAAGTAACCGGCGATGCCGCACATAAAAATTAGTTCTTGGTTCCTAGTTTCTAGTTCCTTGTTGGAGCAGTTCGTCGAAGTGCTGGAGCACGCTGGCGAGGGAAAAGTGCTCGGTGATGCGTTGGCGGCCTTTTTCCCCGAGAGCACGGCGTTCTGCTTCGGGAAGGTTGAGGAGGTGCAGGCAGGCTTCGGCGAGCTTGGTGGGATCTTTGGCGGGGACGAGGGTGCCGGTATCTCCCATGACCCAGGCGGTATCGCCGATGTCGGTGGCGACGACGGGGACACCGCAGGCCATGGCCTCGCCGACGACGTTGGGGAAGCCTTCGCCAAAGGCCGAGGAGGACACGGCGATGTCCAGCGAGGCCGTGATGGTCGGGAGATCGGAGCGCTCGCCGAGGAGGTGAACATGGGCTTGCAGGCCGAGTTTGGCGATGAGGGTGGTGAGCTCGCTGTTCGTGGCATCGACGCCGGTGCCGACGAGGATGAACTGGGCCTGTGGTTGGGCTTTGACGATGAGTGCGGCGGCTTCGAGGAAGGTGGGGTAGTCCTTCATCGCGGTGAAGCGCCCGAAGCGGCCAATGTAAAACGAACTTCCAAGTTCGTTTGGCTTGGCGACAACGGGGAGAACGAACTTGGAAGTTCGTTCTACTTGCCACTTCGTGAGATCAAAGCCATTCGGAATGAGACGGGTCTTTGTGCGCGAGTAGCCGATGGCTTCGTGCTGTCTCGCGCTGAGCTGGGAATTGTAGGTGATGGTTTCGGCGAAGACGGCGAGCCAGGAGAGCGACTTGATGACCATCGCACTGCCGCGTTTTTCCAGACTGAGATCGTAGAGCGACTGGCGGATGTTCCAGACCACGCGGCCTTGTCCGAGGCGGAAGAGTTTCACCAGCACAGCGGCGAGGCAGCCGTGGTACATCCAGCCCATGATGACGGTGGGCTTGGCTTTCCACGCGAGGGTGATGAGCTTCCAGAGCGCTCGTGGGGTGGGCTTGCCAGTGGGCATATCGAGCGTGTGGACCTCCGCACCAGCAGCGCGGAGAGGCTCGATGTATTTGCCGCCGGAGGTGAGGGAGATGACGGTGTGGCGGTGATGGGGCAGGCCTGTGATGATTTGGGTGAGCATCATCTCCGCTCCGCCTGTGCCGAGAGCGGTGGTGAGCCAGAGGATGCGGGGAGGCGCGGCAGCGTTTTGGAGTGCGGCGGCTGTGACGCCGCTTTCGGAGGCTGTGGGAGGTTCGTGAATCTGCGGTGCCATCGAAAGCGGTGTCGGCACCCTTTCAGGGTTCTGCCACCGCACTCCAGGACGCTGCCGCGCCTGCGGGATACAAAGGGCGCTCGTGGCTTCTACCATCGTCGAGATGGTGAAGTGCTGTTCGATGCGTTGGCGGTTTGTCTGGCCGAGCGAGCTTCTTAGATCAGGCGAGAGCGCGAGGAAGGTGCGCATCTTTTCCGCGAGGGCGCTTGGATCTCCGGCTTTAAAAACCCAGCGCGAGTCATCCACCAGCCAGGCGGAGTCGCCGACATCGCTGGTGATCACGGGCAGGCCGCAGGCCATCGCCTCGCCGATGACATTGGAGAAGCCTTCCCCATAGGCGGAGGTGGAGACGAGACAGTCGAAGGTAGGATAAACGCTGGCGAGGTCGTCACGAGCGGGTTGCCACTCGACTCGATTCGTGATGCCGAGTGACTCGGCCAGGGAGCGCATGTCGAGGGCATAAGCGGCATCGCCATTGCCGATGATCACCGCTTTTGCCTCAGGCACCTGAGCGAGCGCTCGGAGGAAGGTGGCGTGGTCCTTCATGGGATGCAGGCGACCGATCATGACGAAGGTCAGACTCCCTCTCCCCGGCGGTGCATCTCGGAAACTGTCGGCACTCTCTTCCGGGGAGAGGGTTGGGGTGAGGGGTGGGATTTGCACCGCTTCGAGGCTGCCTGTTCCCCTCACCCAGCCTCTCCCCGCAACAGATTCACCGAGCGAATGGGCTTCCTCGGCGGGGAGAGGGGCCAGAGGGCGGAAGCGCTCCACGTCGATGCCATTCGGCACGACTTCGAAATTCGCCGCCGGGTAACCGTGAGAGATGTAGTAGTCACGGCCCGCACGAGAGTTCGCGATGATTTGATCCGCCCAGCCGGAGAGCAGGCAATTCAGGCGGAAGCTGAGTTTGCCGAGGATGCCCCAGGTCGCGGCATCGGTCTGCGAGTCGCGGATGCCCCAGACGACTTTGGGGAAGCCGCAGAGGGGCTTCAAAAGCAGCGCCATGAGGTTCGACTCGTGGAGATAGCCGTGGATGACCTCGGGCCGCAGCGCGCGCATGGTGGCGATGAGTCGGATGAAAAAGCCCACCAGATCCCAGCGGTGCTTTTTGCCGATGCAGACGGTCTGGATGCCCGCCGCGCGCAGCTCTGACTCGAAGGCACCCGGATAAAAATGCACGACGCTGACGGCGAAGTTCCCGCGCAGGGTCATCGCTTTCGCGAGGGTGACCAATTGCCGCTGCGCTCCGCCATGACCGAGGTCACGAATGAGGAAAACAAGGCGGCATGGGGCGGAATCTGGCACGAGTCATGACTATAATATCCATAACATCTGGCTGGCAATCAGTGAATCTTAACCATTTGCCAGTGCTTGCTCGATTCCGTCCGCATCTTACGTGCCGAGGATTCTCTCTTTACTCGCAGGCTGAATCCCGATTAAATCCTCGAATTCTGCGGTTTTTTCCGCCTTTCATCATCACCGTCATCCCATCCTTCCGAGCCATGAAAATCAGCCGAACCCGCATCGCCATCCTGGCGCTTCTCTGCGGTACCACCTTCCTGAAAGCCGACATCCTGATGCTGAAAAACGGCACCAAGGTCGAGGGCAATATTCTCGAGCAAAACGAGCAGGGGGTGAAAATGAAATACCGCCTGACTCCGAAGATCATGGATGAAAAGATCTTCCCAATGGCAGACATCGACAAAGTCATCCGCCAGACACCCCAGGAAGTCGAAGTCGTGGATCTGCGCAAGGTGTTCCCAACGGCTGATCTGATGAAGGCAGACGAGTACGAACAACTCATTCAGGATCGCCTTCGTCCATTCGTGAACAAGTATCCCGGCACGCCTGAAGCCAAAGAGATTGAGGACATCATCACGAAGCTCCAGGAGGAAAAGACGATGGTTTCCAACGGCCAGATCAAACTGGAAGGACGCTGGCTGACGGTGAAGGAGTCGAAGGCCGAGCAGTTCAACGTGGAGGCTTTCCGAATCATTGCGGACATGCGCGCCAAAGCTGCGAAGCTGGATTACATCGGTGCGATGCGTGAGTTTGACAGTCTGATCATGCCTCCTCCCGCCTACAAAGGATCTATTTACTACGTTCAAGCTATCCCTGAGGCGATCTCGATTCTGGACAAGCTGATCGCCAGTTTGGATAAAATGTCTGCCGAGCAGCCACAGATCACCCAGGCTCGGAAAGATGGACTCGCTAAATTGCAGGAACCCGAACTCTCGAAGACCAAGAACGCCATCTCTGATGAGATGACCAAGTGGCGGGCAACCCTGGATGCGGAGCGCCGCCAGAAGCTGCGCTGGAGTGTTCCTTACAAATATGACATCTCCAGCATTCAAGCGGCTCAGAAAGAAGCCATTCAAGAGAAGACACGCCTTCAGACCCTGGATCTCGATGAACTCAAAACCCAGAATGAGGTTTTCACCGCCTGTTACCGCAAAATCGGTGAAGAAGATTATCTTGCGGGGGCTGCTGCGTATGAGCGGGTGCAGTCGCTCAAATTGAACATGGAAAATCGTGATGTGCCTATCGATCTGCGCAACCGTCTGATGAAGCTGCACGCCAAGCTCAGCCGTGCGATCGCCTCAGGAGCCATGGCCACGGCCGGATCAGCCGCCATTGGTGGCACGCCTTCCGTCAGTCAGGACAGCCGAGTGGCACAGATTCTCGCCGAAGCTGGTGCCACCGCTCCTGCTGCTGCCTCAGGCCAGCCAGCAGCCACTGGCACGATGCCGGCGGCTCAGACTCCCACGGCAACAACGCCAGCAGCAGCAACAGCTCCTCAGGTCGCCGCACGTCCAGTGGCAACTGCACCCGTGGCTCAAGCTCCCGTACAGCAGCCTGCCTATCAGGCACCTGCTCCGATGCCCATGCCTGCCCCGGCTCCTGTTGAGGAAGAGTCCAACATGCAGCTCTACATCATGATCGGCATGGGTCTCGTGATCGTCGGCCTGCTCTTTGCCTTCTTGAAGAAGAAGTAAGCCGCTGAACAAGTTCACTTTTTAGGCCGGAAGCCTCTCGCGAGACTTCCGGCCTTTTCATATCCACTGCCAGACTTCGCTCTCCTTCATCGTAATTTCTCACCTGCCATGCATCCACCAGCCAGCACCTCACGTCGCCGTTTTCTACAAACCGCCAGCGCCAGCCTTTTCGCCGCGCCTTACATCACCACCGGACTCCGTGCCGCCTCGCCGAATGGCAAGCTGCGCCATGCTGCCTTTGGCGCCTCTGGCATGTCCTGGAGTGACATCACCTCCATGGCGAACCACGACATGTGGGAGCTGACTGCCGTCTGCGATGTGGACACCACGAAGTTCGCCCGCGTGAAGGAGAAGTGGCCGAATGTGAAGTGCTACCAGGACTGGCGTGAGCTGCTCGAAAAAGAAGCCGGCAACATCGACAGCGTCAACGTCTCCACGCCCGATCACATGCACGGCCCCATCGGGATCAAGGCGCTGGAACTCGGCAAACACATGTATGGTCAGAAGCCGCTCGCCCAGAACCTCTACGAATGCCGCCAGCTCATGCTCAAGGCTCGTGAGAAGGGCGTGATGACTCAGATGGGCATCCAGATCTCCTCCGACTTCACCGAACGCTTCGCCGTCGAGCTCATCCACATGGGAAGCATCGGCAAAATCAAAGAGGTCCACACCTTCTCGAACAAGAAATGGGGCGACATGGAGCCCGTGCCACAGACCAGCGATCCCATCCCTGAGGGCCTTGATTGGCAAAAATGGCTCGGCACCGCCAGCGACCGCCCTTTCATCAAAGGCTACTATCACCCCGGCAACTGGCGTAAACGCCGCGACTTCGGCACCGGCACGCTCGGTGACATGGGCTGCCACATGTTCAGCGGCTGGTTCCGCAGCCTCGACCTCGCTGCCCCCATCGCCGTGAAATCCAGCGGCCCACCACCGCCAAATGCCACCAACTGGGCCATCAACGCCGTCGTCGAATACACCTTCAAAGGCACGCAATACACCGTCGGCGACAGCGTGAAGGTCACCTGGTATGACGGCGATGCCCGCCCGCCTGCCGAAGTCATGGCTTTGGCAGATCCCGCCAAGTTCCCCGGCCAGGGCAGCCTCTACATCGGCACTGATGGCGTGCTTCTCCACCCGCATGGCAGCACACCGCAGCTCTTCCCGAAAGAGAAGTTCAAAGGCTTCAAGTATCCCAAGCTCGAGCCGCGCAACCATTGGTTCGACTTCATCGACTGCTGCCTCAAAGGCGGCACCACGAAGCCCACTGCCAACTTCGACTACGCCGGTCCACTGACAGAAGCCGTCCTGCTTGGATGCCTCGCCAGCCCCTTTCCAGGTGAAAACCTCATCTGGGATGCTCCCGGCCTCAAAATCACCAACAACGAAGCTGCCAACGCCCTCGTGAAACGCCAGTATCGCGCGGGTTGGGAGATGTAATCCGATGTCCCGTTCCCTCCTCAAAGACACTGTCCATGGCGGACTCGGGTTCGCCGTGGTCAGCATTGCTGCCTTTTCGGTGTGGGCCTTTGGGGCGGGTTGGTTCCGGAATCTCGGCGGCGAACTCGGCATGTATGCCGCCATCGCCGCCGTGTTTCTTGGCTTGTCGGGACTCGTGCTCGGACCGTTGGCAGGTGGTCAGGAGAGGTTCTACAAAGCCTTCCTGCCTGCTTTCCTAGTCTATGCTGTCGTGTGGACGGTGGCGTGGTTTGCTCTTCCTGACAGGCGTGGAGAGTGGATCGGGGCAGCAGCGGGCTGTCTCGTGTTTGCCTGGATCGCCATGAAGATGCTGGGCAGCACCCGAGGATGGCTCATCGCCGCTCTGGCCCTCTTTGTCCTTCACACGGCGGGCTACTTTGCCGGAGATTGGTCGATGTATGATGTCTTTGTCCCCAAAGCGAGGGCGGCAGGCAAGGGCACGCCCGACTTTCAGCACTACATGACCCTGGCAAAACTCTCCTGGGGCCTCTTTTACGGCCTTGGTTTTGGCGCAGGCATCGGCTGGGTCTTCAACAGAGCGCGGATTGCGGCTTGAGCCGGGGCGCGTTCTGCTTATGAGAAGGGCCTCACCATGGCCCTCGCAAAGATCACCCAAGTTTCCGGCACTGCCGTCCACGTCACAGGTTCCGACATCGATACCGACCGCATCATCCCGGCTCGCTTCATGAAGTGCGTCACTTTTGACGGCCTCGGCGAGTTCGCCTTCTACGACGTGCGTTTCGACAAAGACGGCAAGCCCACCGGCCACCCTCTCGACGAGCCTCGCTTCAAAGGTGCCTCCATCCTTCTTTCCGGCACGAATTTCGGCTGCGGCAGCTCCCGCGAGCACGCCCCGCAGGCGCTCTATCGCTTCGGTTTCCGCGCCATCATCGCCCAGAGTTTCGCCGAGATCTTCTTTGGCAACTGCACCACGCTCGGCATTCCCTGCGTCATCGCCACGGCTGAAGACATCGCCAAGCTCGCTGCTGCGGTCGATGCGAATCCTGCGCTCGAAGTCACCGTCGATGTCGCCAATCGCAAGGTCATCTATGGAAGCGAAAGCTTCCCCGTCGTGCTGGCTGAAACCGCACACGATGCCCTGACGAATGGCATGTGGGACCCCATCGGTGAGCTCCTCGAATCCAAGGACGCCATCCACGCCCGCATGACCGCCCTTGGTTTCGCCAACGCTGCCTGATTTCATCTCCAACCTCTGCCGACCATGAGCCTCGTTCCTGAGCAACTTCGTTATCGCGACAGCCATGAGTGGGTCGATCCCACCCAGGCTGTCTCCCCCGTGGGCATCACCGATCATGCTCAGGCCGAGCTTACCGATGTCGTCTTCGTCGAGCTGCCGAAGCTCTGTACTGTAAAAGCAGGTCAGCAGGTCTGCGTTGTGGAATCCGTGAAAGCCGCGAGCGACATCTACACCCCCGTCAGCGGTGAGATCACGGAGGTGAACAACGAACTCACCGCCAATCCAGGCCTCATCAACACCGACCCCTACGGCGCAGGCTGGATCTTCAAGATCAAAGTCTCCGATGCCGCTGAAGCCGCGAGTCTCAAAGACGCCGCTGCATATAAAGCGATGATCGGCTGATCGTGATTTTGGGCAGGCTGAAGTTTTATTGTTAAGCCTGTGTAAAGCCGTGAGACTGAACGACTGGCACCGCGTTTAGCGCGCCATGCCTCACCTCATGCGCTCTCTTCTATACCCACTGCTCGCTCTGGCTTGCCTGGCGACTTCGCTCCAAGCCCAGCCGGGAAACATCCTGCTCATCATCGCGGATGACTTGGGCGCAGACAGCTTTCCGCTCACTGCAGGAGGTGGAGCCAGCGTGCCGCCGATGCCGAACATCTCCGCTTTAAAAAACAGCGGAGTGCTGTTCAGCAAGGCTTACGCGCAGCCGGTCTGCTCGCCCACGCGGGCCTGTATCCTCACTGGACGTCATCCCTTCCGCACGAGCATCGGGGCGCAGCTTGAAGGAGCCACGAGTCCACAGCTCCAAGCCAGCGAGTTCACTCTGCCGGAGGCCTTCGCGGCGAATTCGGCGCTGGGTTACTCGCTCGCCATGTTTGGAAAGTGGCATCTCAATGCCGGAGCTGGCACGAATGACACGCCGCGCACCATCGGCGGCTGGCCACACTTCGCGGGCACGATCATCGGGGCGCTGCCGGACTACTCGGCGTGGACGAAGATCACCAACGGCGTCAGTGTGGCGACAACGAACTATGCCACCACCGATGCGATCAATGACACCATCGCCTGGATCGCAGGGCAGGGGAGTTCGCCATGGTTTGCCTGGGTGGCGCTGAACGCACCGCACTCGCCGCTGCATCAGCCGCCGCTGGATCTGCACAGCTACGACTCGGCCACGGCGACGAATCGAAATCTCTATGAAGCGATGTGCGAGGCCATGGATACCGAAGTCGGTCGCTTGCTCGCTGGCGTGAACTTGACCGAGACCACGGTCATCTTCATCGGCGACAACGGCACGCCCTCCACGGTCATCCAGACACCCTACTCAGCCGCTCATTCCAAAGGAACCCTCTATGATGGCGGCGTGCGAGTGCCGCTGATCATCGCGGGCAAAGGTGTCGTGAGTCCGAACCGCACCAGCACGCAGCCGGTGCATTGCGTGGACCTTTACTCGACCATTCTGGAACTCGCAGGCATCAACGTCTCCGCGACACAGCCAGCGGGGAATCCCATCGACTCCGTGAGCCTGCTGCCGATCCTGCAAAACAGCACCGCCGCGAGCCGCTATCTCTTCGTGGAGCAGTTCAGTGCCGACCTCGCCACCAATGTCTCAGGTCAGGCGGTGATTGATGAAGCGGGTTACAAACTCATCCAGTTCGACGACGGGCATGAGGAGTTTTACAAAACCAGCACCGACACAAATGAAGCCACCACTTTGCTCGGGAATGTGGGCATCACTTCCACAGACCAAGCCGCTTTTGCAGCCCTGAAGCTTCAGCTTCCGGCGGCCATGGGCATCAGCACTCCAGACACACCGCTGATCTCCTCATGGTTCACTCAGGACACTGGCGAGTATGCCCGCATCTACCCGACTCTCGCGGATCTGAACAGCGGCACGACGGTCACGACTTGGAGCCGTGGTACAGGCATACAAGCGACGCCAACTTATGCAGGAGTACACCAGATCGACTACTCGGCGACCTGGGTGTACATCCACACCACAGGCCTCGCCAGTCACATCATGGGGCCGTGGTATCTGAATGCGGCGAAGACGAACCTCTTCCCGAACTACCCGTCCAACACAGCCAGGATTTATCGCTTCCCACGCACACCGACGATCCCTGGCACCAAGAGCGGCACCGGCCTCGGCGATACCGGCCGCATGGTGAATGGCGTGTCGATGTTTGATTCACGCGATGCCTTTTCCTACTCAAACACCAATGCCGCTGATGCCACACCCGGCGGCTCCTTTACCGGAGATGGCATCTGGAATCGCGATGGCTATCACAACGAAGGCGTTACCTTTGACAACGCCCTCGCTCATCAAGCTGGGAACAACTACCACTACCATGCGCAACCCATCGGCCTGCGTTATCAGCTTGGGGATCATGTGGATTACAATTCAGCTTCCAACACCTACACGGAGAGCGCTTCCGCTGTGACCAAGCACTCACCCATCGTCGCTTGGGCTGCTGATGGCCTGCCTGTTTACGGCCCTTATGGCTACGCCACGCCTATGGATGCGAACAGTGGCTTGCGTCGCATGATCAGTGGCTTCGTGCAACGAGATGGAACGAATGGCACCACGAATCTCGCTGCCACCGGCCGCACCACTTTGCCAGCCTGGGCGGCCCGCGTGCAGGTTCGCTCGGCCACGCTGGCTGCCAATCAATATGGTCCAGCCGTGGGCACGGGATTCCTGCTCGGGCATTACATCGAGGACTTTGATTACCTCGGCGATCTCGGCTACACTCAGGGCACGCATTTTGATCTCAATGAGCAGAACGTCCGCTTTTGCGTCACGCCGGAGTATCCCGCGGGAACCTGGGCCTACTTCACCACGATCAATGCCAATGGCACGCCCGCGTTCCCCTACACCACAGGCCGACAATTCTACGGCAGCCCCACGGGCAGCACGGTGACAAGCATCACGGAAAGTGTGACCACGGCCTATGTGGGCGGTCCTTTTAAAAGCGAATCCTCCGATGGAGCCAGCGTGAATGGAAACAACGTCACGCTGACGTGGAAGGCCGTCGAAGGCGGCATCTACTCGGTCGAGGCTTCGGAGAATCTCAGCACTTGGAGCACGATCAGCACCGGCATCGTCGCCACAGGTGATGACGCCGGTAGCGCGACTGAAGTCGGCGGCGCTGTGACTCCGGTGGGTCGGCGCTTTTATCGTGCTGTGCGCAGTGGGCTGTCCACCTATGACAAAACAGGCTTCGCAGGCACGGTCTCATCATCCAGCGCTCCAGTCGGTGGTGGAGCCAATACCGTCACGCCAAACTCCGGCACACGTGGCACGGCGGTCAGTGTCGTGATAGAACTTCCAACGCCGCTTCCACCAGCCAATGTCGGCGTCAGCAGCATCACCTTTGGCAGCGGCACAGGCATCACGGTGACTGGCATCACCCGTTACAGCCAGACTCTTATCACAGCCACCTTCACCCTTGCCGCTGGAGCCAGCACCGGCGCTCGCAATGTCATCATCACCTACAATGGCGGCATCACACGCACGATCCCAAACGGCTTCACGGTGAATTGATCCCATGCGCTGCCTGCTCGCCAGTTTTGCACTTTTGACCGCCGTTCATGCGGCGGAGCTGACGGTCAAACTGGAGCCCATGTGGGGAAACAAGCCGCTCGTGTTGGACGATGTCAGTTTGACGAACTCGGTGCAAAACAAGCTCTCGCTGACCCGGCTAGCGATGCTGCTGTCTCACGCGCAGCTTCAACGGACTGATGGCCAATGGGTCGGTGCGCAGGATTGGGTGGCCTTTGTCGATGTGGCGAAGAATCGCCTGAGCTTCTCTCTGAACGGCATTCCTGCGGAGCGATTCACCGCCTTCCGCTTCGACCTCGGTCTCGATGAAGCCACCGACAAGGCTGATGCGGCGAAGTGGCCCGCTAGCCATCCGCTGAATCCGGACGTGAATGCCCTGCACTGGAGCTGGCGCGGTCAGTATGTCTTCCTCGCGCTGGAGGGCCGCTACCAGCAGGCGGATGGGCAGCTCGGTGGTTACTCTTATCATCTCGCCGGACAGCCCTGTCGTGGCACCGTGGAGGCCCCTGTCGAGCTTGATCTCCGCAGCAATCTCGTGCTCACGCTCTCGGTTCATGCCGATCGGCTTTTCACCGCGCAGCATCGCATCGACATCGCCGCCGCTGATTCCACACACTCCGGCGAAGATGGCGGCCTCGCCGCACGCATTGCCGACAATGCCGTACAGGCCTTTGGCATCGTGCGATTGGAGCCCAGTCTCGCGCCAAAGCTGGCAGAGAAGGGGAGTGAGGACTGGAAGCCCAAGCTTCTCGCGCATCGTTTGCCCGCACACTTTCCAGCCACGGAGTTTCCCAAGGACAACCCGCTGACCGAGCATGGCATTGACCTCGGTCGCCGACTTTTTCACGACACCCGCCTCTCCATCAACAACACCCAATCTTGCGCCAGTTGCCATCTTACCAGCAACGCCTTTTCAGATCCCCGACTGTTTAGCCTCGGGGCCGAAGGGCAGGTGGGCAAACGTCAGGCCATGCCGCTCTTCAACCTCGCCTGGAAGCCCGCATTCGGGCGTGTCCGAAAGTTTGTGTTTCGGGTCTTTGGTTATGTTTTGGTCTGGGGTTGTTTTTTTGATTGAGCGC
>NZ_JBILYB010000026.1:0-52886 GCF_044378005.1 Prosthecobacter sp. | reverse complement strand
TGGCGGACCCGGCGCGCTCGCCACCGATGCCCTCGTGCGTCATGGCGGTGAGCTGGCTGAGTTCACGCCCCCCACGCTCCAGCAACTCGACTCCCAACTGCCCGCGCATTGGAGCCACGGCAATCCCGCCGATGTCCTCGGCGATGCCGATGCCGCCCGCTATGCCGCTGCATTTCGCGCCATCGCCGATGATCCGCAGACCGATGGCATCCTCGCCGTGCTCACCCCGCAGGCCATGACCGAGCCGCTCGCCATCGCGGAATCGCTCGTCGCTTTGGCCAAAACGACAAGCAAACCCCTGCTCGCGAGCTGGATGGGCGGCGATGCCGTGGAAGTCGCGCGCGAAGCTCTGAATGCGGGCGGTATCCCGACCTATGATTACCCCGATGAAGCCGCGCGCTCCTGGCAGTTCATGTGGCAGAGGCAGGAGCGGCTTCGTTGGTTAGAAGAGACGAACCACCTCGCCTGCGCCGAGCGCCCTACTTTGCCGGAGGCGCGTGAAATCATCGCCCGCCATCGCGCCGCAGGCCGGACTTTGCTCACCGAGATTCAGGCCAAAGAAGTCCTCGCCGCTGCTGGCATCCCCGTTTTGGAAACCCGACACGCCAGGAGCGCCGAAGAAGCCATCGCACTCGCCCAAGAGGTCGGTTTCCCCGTCGTGCTGAAGCTGCAAAGCCCCACCATCACCCACAAGACCGACATCGGCGGCGTGCAGCTCGATCTTCAAGACGCCGATGCCGTGCTCGCCGCCTATCAGCGTATCGAAAAAGCCGTGCAGCCTTCCGACTTCGACGGCGTGGCCGTGCAGCGGATGATCCAGGAAAAAGGCCTCGAACTCATCTGCGGCTGCACCCACGACGCGCAGTTCGGCCCCGTGCTGCTTTTCGGTGCCGGTGGCGTCATGGTGGAGGTCCTGCAAGACCGCGTCCTGCTCCTGCCGCCACTTTCCCCCATGCTCGCGCTGGATCGCATCCGCCAGACCCGCATCCACCGCGCCCTGCTAGGCACCCGCCATCTCCAACCTGCCGACTTGAACGCCCTCGCCGACGTCCTCGTGAAGCTCGGCGACCTCGTCCTCGCCTGCCCCGAGATCCAGGAACTCGACATCAACCCCCTCCTCGCCACCGCCAGCGGCATCATCGCCCTGGATGCCCGGATCGTCTGCGCCCAGGGGGAAACCTGATCTCAGCCTCTCGGGAGCCCCGATTGCGGAGCCGTGAGGCTTGTCAGGAGACTCCGACACCTTGATTGCGGAGTCGTCCCGCTTGTTAGGAGTCTCCCGACACTCGCGCCGACTCCGGGATCGACCTGTTGGAATCTCCACCCCCCGATTACGGAGCCGTCCCGCTTGTTGGGAGACTCGTACACCACGATTGCGGAGTCGTCCTGCTTGTCGGGAGTCTCCCGACACTCGCGCCGACTCCGGGATCGGCCTGCCGGAATCTCCAAGCCCCCGATTGCGGAGTCGTGCCGCTTGTCAGGAGACTCGGACACCTCGATCCCGGAGTCGTCCCGCTTGTTGGGAGACGCCCAGACCTCGATTGCGGAGTCTTCCGTCTTGTCAGGAGGCTCCGTTTCCTGGCAAACTAAGTCCATGAGCACTCCGGCAGCCCCACCCACCATCCCTGCTCCACCGCCGCAGGTCATCCCCGCCGACACCTTCTATGGCCAAGGTTGGGGCTGACGAGCCTTGCCAGATTCAAAGAACCGGCTGAAGCCGGGACTACGAACGAAGAAGGCGCGACCTCCGCATGGGAGATCGCGCCTTGAGGGGATTCGCGGTAAGGCGTATTACAGACCGGCTTCGATGAGCTTCTCGAGCTTGACGATGTCTTTGCCGAAGTTGCGGATGCCTTCGGCGGTCTTTTCGGTGGCCATGGCGTCTTCGTTGAAGAGCCAGCGGAAGGTTTTTTCGTCGCTGCCGATGCGCTCGATCTTGAGGGACTGGGCGGCGGTGGCGTCGAGCTTCTTCACGAGGGATTCTTCAGAAGCCTGAAGCTCGCCGAGGAGGCCGGGGGAGATGGTGAGGAGGTCGCAGCCGGCGAGTTCGGTGATTTCACCTTTGTTGCGGAAGCTGGCGCCCATGACTTCGGTCTTGTAGCCGAAGTGCTTGTAGTAATTGTAGATCTGGGTCACGGACTGCACGCCGGGGTCTTCGGTGGCGGTGTAGTCTTTGCCGGTGCTCTTCTTGTGCCAGTCGAGGATGCGACCGACGAAGGGGGAGATCAGCTTTATGCCGCCTTCGGCGCAGGCGACGGCCTGGGCGAGGCTGAAGAGGAGGGTGAGATTGCAGTTGATGCCTTCTTTCTGAAGAATCTCGGCGGCTTTGATGCCTTCCCAGGTGGAGGCGATCTTGATGAGCACGCGCTCGCGGCCGATGCCGGCGGCTTCATACATGCTGATGAGCTGGCGGGCTTTGTCGAGATTGCCCTGGGTGTCGAAGGAGAGACGGGCGTCCACCTCGGTGGAGACGCGGCCGGGGACGATCTTGAGGATTTCGAGACCGAAGAGGATGAGGATGCGGTCCATGACGGCCTCCACTTTGGCTGCGCCAGTGAGGGAGCTGCCTTTGTGCTCGGCGATGGCCTGATCGACCAGGGATTTGTACTCCGCCTTCTGGGAGGCCTGGAGGATGAGGGACGGATTCGTGGTGGCGTCCTGGGGTTTGTAGGCCTTCATGGCCTCGAAGTCGCCGGTGTCTGCGACGACGACGGTGTGCTGCTTGAGCTGATCGAGTTGATTCATGTTTGTGTTTTGGGGGCGCGAGAATAAGGGCAAGCGCCGGGGATGCAAGCGGCGGTCTGGACGCGGCAAGCGCTGGTGGATGATGGTTTATCATGGGCAGCAGCAGCGGGACTCATGGGAAACGTTTTCTTGTCAGAACTCCGGCCTTTCTGCCAAATGGTATCTGTCGTTGCCCTCATCCACTCAGAGTGGTTCGGCCTGCTACGCTGAATCAGCCAACTTATCTGCCTATGAAATCCGTCATCGTCCATCTGTGGGTGCTTGTGGGGAGCATGCTCGTTGCGAGCGCAGGCTTTGGCCTTGCGGCTACTTTTACCGTGACCAGTCTCATGGATTCCCCCACTGCTGCGGCGAATGATGGTACGCTGCGCGGGGCGATCCTGGCGGCGAATGCGGATGCGGCGGCATCGAACATTGTCTTTAACATCGCGGGTGGAGGCACGATCACGCTGGCGGAGAATGGTGCGGGGACGCGGATGCTGCCGGTGCTGAAAAACCCGAACGGGATCAGCATTGATGGCAGCAATTCGGGCCAAGGGGCCATCACGATCAGCGGGGGATCGACGAGTAATTCGACTGGGGATCGCCTGCTGTTTGTGGGCGTGAGTTCGGACATCGGCACGGCGACTCCGAGTGCTGTTTTCACGCTGAGCCACCTGACTTTGGCGAATGGCAACGCTCGCGGTGGTGCGGGCGGAGGCAGCGCAGGTGGCGGTGCCGGTCTGGGGGGCGCGGTGTTTGTGAATGCGGGCACGCTGGTGCTGAATGACGTGAGCTTTAACAACAACCGCGCTGTCGGTGGCTCCACGGGATCTGGCTTTGATGGCGGCGGAGGCGGCATGGGCGGCAACGGCGGCGCTGCTGTCGGCGGCGGCGGTGGTTTCGGACTGGGTGCGAACGGTGGATATGCTCTTCCGAGCAATCAGACCCAGGATCCAGGCGCGGGTGGTCTGGCGGGTGCTTCCACTGGTGGGTGGGGGCGTGACAATGGTCCGTTTGGCGGAGGTTTTTCATTCGGAGCCAATAACGCAGGCGGTGGCGGTGGTGGTGTGAGCGGTGGCGGCAGTGGGGGTGGAAATTACTCTGGCAGCGGCGGCGGTGGATTCAGCTTCCGCTCGGGTGGATCAGGTGGGTTTGGCGGTGGTGGCGGCGCTTCCGGTGTCGGCAGCAGTAGCACGACGGGCAACGGCGGTGCGGGTGGCTTCGGCGGCGGTGGCGGCAGCGGCATCAACACCAGCACTCCTTACTTTGGCGATAGCCGGGGCGGATCGGGTGGCTTCGGCGGTGGTGGCGGTGGAGGCTTTATCAATGGCAAGGGCGGCTTCGGCGCAGGTGGAGCCTCGGGCACGAGCAGTGGCGGCGGTGGAGCTGGGCTCGGCGCGGCGGTGTTTGTGCGTGCTGGCGCAAAACTACAGCTTGGTGGGGCGGTGAACTTTTCTGGCAATGTCTGCACGGGGGGCACCGGAGCGGTGAATGGCCAGGGACTGGCGGGCGATGTCCTGATCGATGCTTGGTCCAGCTCCACGGCGACGACGACCGCAGTCAATTTGGCCCTCAACTCTGGATGCGGTGTGGTGACGGGTTTCCCGACTTCCACGACATCGACGAAACTGACGGTCACGGGCACGATCGACCTCAACGGAGCCTCTTTGAACCTGGCTCCAGCGACCTCCACCAACGCAGCGACCCCAGCCGTGGGGCAGACGTTTACCCTCATCGACAACGACGGCACGGACGCGATTCAGGGAACCTTTGCCGGAGTGGCGGAGGGAGGCGAGATCGTCTTCAACGGCGTGTCGCTCACGGCGAGTTATGTGGGCGGCACGGGGAATGATTTCACGCTTTCCAGCACTGTCTCAGCGCCACCGATTGTGAGTACTGGCTCTGCTAGTTCCATCACGGGAAGCAGTGCCACGCTGGGTGCCAGTGTGAACCCAAATGGACTCGCGACGACGGCGATCTTCGAATACGGCACCACGACAAGCTACGGGAGCACGGCTGCGATCACGCTTTCTCCCAACGATGGCGTGTCTGCGCAGTTGGTGAACAGCAGCATTTCGGGACTGACGCCGAACACGACTTATCACTTCCGGGTGGTTGCGACGAATTCGAGCGGTACGACGACGGGGGCTGATAACAGCTTTGTCAGCGGTCTGCCGGCTCCGACGGTGACGCCTGTCCAAGTCTCATCCATCACCACCACGAGCGCTTATGTACAATCCACGGTGGGAAACAGTGGCCTGAGCACGACGATCGATTTCGAATACGGCCTGACGACCAGCTATGGACAGACCGTCTATGCCACTTCACTGCCAGCTTTCTACTATGGGGACAGCTATAGCAGCCTCATTCCCATTTACCTTCAGGGACTCAACCCTGGCACGACGTATCATGTTCGAGTCAAAGCGACGAATGTGACTGGCACCACCTACAGTGCCGATCAGGAGTTTGCCACGCTCACCTCTGTGCAGGACTGGCGACTGGCTCAATTTGGCACGACGAGCAATGCAGGCGACACGGCGGATCTGGCCGACTACGACCACGACGGTGTCTGCAATCTCTGCGAGTATGCGCTCGGCACCAGTGCCACGAATCCCGGCTCAGGCGCGGGTTCCCTCAGCTTCGGCGGATCACTCTCGGGCGGGGCCTCGATCACGACGACTGGGGGACCGGTGATCGCCATCGAAAATGGCAGCCCCTGCGCCTTGTTCATCCGTCGCAAAGACTACGCCACTGCCGGGCTCAGCTACGTTCCAAGCTTCAGCGCCAATTTGAGTCTCTGGGAAGCCAGCGGCGCGCCCACCGTGGTGGCAGATAATGGCACGTATGAACTGATCTGCGTGCCTTACCCGGCGAGTCTGACGGGTGGGGCGGTGCCGAAGTTCTTCAGAGTGGAGATCAATCTCGCGCCTTAAAGGCAGATGACAGCTTTCCAGGTGACGTGTCGTTTGGATTGGCCCAATCTGACCTGCTTTCATTTATGACCACCTCGACACGTCGCTCCTTTCTGCGCAGCACTGCGCTCGCCACCACAGCTCTTTCCGCCTCCCGAGTGCTGGGGGCGAATGACACGATCCGCATCGCCAGCATCGGCCTGGGAGGGCAGGGGATGGGGAATGCGAGCCGCATGGCAAAGGTGCCGGGCGTGGAGATCGCCTATCTTTGCGATGCGGACACGGCGGCTCTGGACAAGGCGAAGAAGGTGTATCCCAACGCGAAGACGACGCAGGACCTGCGCAAGGTGATGGAAGATCCGACGATCGACGCGGTGGTGGTTTCGACGGGCAATCACTGGCATGTGCTGGCCTCCATCTGGGCCATTCAGGCGGGGAAAGATGTGTATGTTGAGAAGCCCGTCTCCCACAATATTTGGGAAGGTCGCCAACTCGTGAAGGCGGCGCGGAAATACAACCGCATTGTCCAGGGCGGAACTCAGCAGCGGAGTGATCCTTTTCACCTGGAGCTGAAGGCTTACCTGGACTCCGGCGCGCTCGGGAAGATGAAATATGTGCGCTGCAATCACTACGGGATGCGGGCGACCATCGGCAAACGTGAGACGCCGATCACGCCACCGACGACGGTGGATTACAATCTCTGGCTGGGCCCGGCGCAGGACATCCCGATCCTGCGGGAGAAGTTTCATTATGACTGGCACTGGAACTGGAACACCGGCAACGGCGAGCTGGGCAACTGGGGACCGCACATCCTCGATGACCTGAGAAATGTGGTCTTCCGCGACAAGATCCCGCTGCCGAAGCGAGTGCTCGCTGGTGGAGGCCGCTTTGGCTGGAATGACGCGGGCGAGACGCCGAACACTCACTTTGTCTATTTTGATACCGGCGTGGTGCCCGTGGTGATGGATGTGCACAATCTGCCGCGCAAAACGGGCATGAAGGCTCCCGATGTTTATCTCCGCCGCCGAACGAGCGCTTTCCTCGTGATCGAATGTGAAGGCGGCTACTACGCTGGAGGTCGCGGAGGCGGCTCGGCGCATGACCTGAATGGGAAAGTGATCCAGAAATTCAAAGGCGACGGCGGTGCGAAGCACGCGGCGAACTTCATCGCAGCGATCCGCAGCCGGAAGTCGGAGGACTTGAATGGCGAGATCGAAAAGATCCATTATTCCAGCGCGTGGTGCCATTTGGGGAACATGTCCTGGCAGCTCGGCAAGGGCGGCGATTACGATCAGGCGAAAGCTCAGCTCGCGGACTTCGAGCCCTGGCAGCAGGTGATCGACGACACGCCTGCGCACCTCGCGGCGAATGAAGTCTCGCTGAAATCTGGCGAACTCCGGGTGGGCTCGATGCTCGAAATCGATGCCGCAAACGAGACACTGGTCGGTGCTACGGCGACTCCTGAAGCGCTGGCTCTGCTGAAGCGGCAATACCGCGCTGGCTTCGAAGTGCCTGAAATGGTGTGAGTCGGGATGTGAGAATCCTTTTGCACCGGGGCGGCGTAGCCCGCATAGCTCCCGCCCCCCATTTATCTACAGATCAAGCCATGCCCACCTACGATTACGAATGCCAGACCTGCGGACACAAGTTCGAGGCGCGTCAGTCCATGAAGGACCCGCACCTGACCGATTGCCCTCAGGAAAACTGCGCCGGGCCGGTGAAGCGTCTCATCGGTCTGGGTTCCGGCCTTATCTTCAAAGGCAGCGGATTCTACATCACCGACTACCGCAGCGACTCCTACAAGGCGGCGGCGAAGCAGGATTCAGCGGCGAGTTCGTCCGCGAGCAGCCCGCCTGCAGCAGCCCCGGCAAAACCGGCATCGAGTCCTGCTCCTTGAGCATTGCGCTTGCCGCCATGCCCCTCTGTGGTGCATGATCACGGCTTGTGAGGTTTCTCTTCTATCTTTTGCTGACGGCGACGCTCAGCGCTCTGACCGGCGCAGCTTGGGTCGCACATCGCCCTGCTTTGATCAAGCCACACCAGGAGCTGAAGGGGAATGCCAAGCCGCGTGATCTCGTGGATGATCTCAAACAGGCTGTGATCAAAGGATCCAGCCTCGTGGAGATCAGCGAAGGGGAAGTGAACCGTCATCTGGCGCGGGTACTCTCGGCCAAAGCGAATGTCCGCCTGGATAGCTGGGTGAAATTTGAGCGTCTGCATGTGGATCTGAAACCCGAAGTGGCTGAGGTCACTCTCGTCTGGGACATGCACGGTCACCGCAGCACGGCCACCGTGGACCTGACCGTGTCACGGCTTGAAAAGGTTTTTCGGGTGGAAGTGACGGGCGGTGCCTATGGACACCTGCGTGTGCCGCGAGGTTTGCTCCGCCCTCTCTCTCCTGCTTTGCAAAGCCTGAGTGAAACATTGCACGAGGAGATCCAGGCCCTTTTCCAAATGAACGAGGTGCGCATCGCCCAGGATAAGCTGGTGCTCGATCCGCGTTTCCCCTGATGTTCCATCTTTTCAGTCAGCTCACCCGTCCCGTCCGCGCCATGTCCCGCCGTCTTGCCCTCCTCATTCCCTTCATTCTGAGCGGTCCCATCGCTGCCCAGACGCCGCCTGTTTTGCCTCCAGCGACGACTGCCCCTGCCACTCCTGTGGCACCGCCCTTGCCGGGCCAACTGCAAGCGGCTCCAGCCGCTCCCCCCAGCCGCATCCCCGATCTACCGTCTCCTGCTGCCACGCCCGTGCCGGGAACGCCGCTGACTTCCAACAAAGCGCTGCCCTCCACCAGCAACAGCGGGCAATTCATCGTGCATGGCAATGACCTGCCCCTGCGCAGCGCCTTCTCCACGCGTTGTGAGGAGATTCATGAGGAACTGCGCACACTCCTGAAGGACAAGCAGCCTTGGGTGCTACCCATTGTCGTCCTGCTAAATTCTGGCGAAGCTGCGCGCAAGGCGGGAAAAACGGTGATCATGACCCTTTCGCAGATCGATCAAGCGGGGTTCCACATCCAAGTCACAATCAACCTTCGTCCAGACCTGCGTCCTGCTGATTTTCGTGCCGAACTCATCCGAGCGCTTCTCCATGAACGTATCCTGCGCCAGAAGTCAGTGATTCCTGAAAAGCGAACCTCGTTGCTCCCTGACTGGGTTTACACAGGAGTCATGGAGGCTCTGGATTATCGAAAGCAAACTCGCCCCAGTACGCTCTTTGCCGCCATTTTCAAATCGGGCAAAATCTTTGGTATCGAGGAAATTATCGAGGCATCCCCCACGCAGATGGACGCCCTTTCCAAGACGATCTACCAGACTTCGTGCTGCGCCCTTGTGCTGGCCCTGCTGGACCAACCTGAAGGAGGTGCCCGGCTGAATCGTTTTCTGGCCAGTCTTGCGGGTGACCCACAACCCGAGCGGGAACTGCTGGATCAAGCATTTCCCAGCTTTGCCACCAGCCCAGCGAGCCTGAACAAGTGGTGGGCGCTCCAACTCGCCAGCTTGTCCCGCCCCGGCCTCGCTGAGCCGCTGAGTCCACAAGAAACCGTCAATGCACTCGAAGATGCCCTCACTTTCCGCTACCAGGCACGTGCTAGTGAGGTTCCCAAACCGCGCCCGGTCGTCGCACGGATCACCCCGTCGCCAGCCACGGTGGTAGTTTCCCCTCCGAAAGCCGACGCCAGTCCCGTTTCCACTATCGCCGAAACGGCACCAGAAGTTGCGTCCACCGAAGATAAAAAGCGCTCTTTCTTCAGTCGCCTGAATCCCTTTTCTCGCCGCAAATCTGCCAGCGACGAAGCCGTGATCGACGCTGCTATTGAGGAAGCAGCCCGTGATGAAGCCAAAGCCCGAGCCGATTCGGAAATCAAGTCGTCTGACTCTCCCGTGGCAAGTACTCCTCCCATCGAACTCCCCAGCCAGTCAGCCGACGCCAAAGACCAAGTCCCGGCTATTGATGAACGCAAGCCGATCTTCAACCGCTGGTTTGGTGGCGGCAAAACGTCCGCAGCAAAGAAGCCAGAGGGCAAACCTGATATCCCCAAGGACGATGTTCTCGAACCCGCCCCTTTGGTGGAGCCTGAAAATATACCCACGGATAAAAAACCAAGCGGATGGAATCCCTTGAACTGGTTGCGCCGCAGCAAGGCTCCCGAATCGTCCGAGCCAGCCCCAGAAAAACCAGCAGAGGAATCAGGCGAAAAACCTGTCGAAACTGCCAGCACATTCCTTGACCAATGGTTGCCGGAGGCGGGCGGTCCACTGATTGCCTTCTTTTACCAGGAAGCCACTACTGAAGAGGTTCCAGCTAAGAAAAAGAAGCTCTTTGGTCTCTTTGGTGGTGATAAAAAGCCGAAACCGGCCGCAGAACCCAAGCCCTTAGAACCGCAAAAACCCAAGGAATCGGAACCTAAGGCAGAGGACAAATCTCAAAAAACTACGGCCCCAGATGGCACCAAAGACAAAGTTGAAAACAAAGCACCCACGGAAACCCAATCCAAAATTGAAACCAAGTCTGAAAAAGCGCCTCAACCCAAAGCTGAGACAGGCTCGCCCCCGCCAGCCCCCGAAGACAAAAACGCCCCAGTAGCAATGCCCGCAGAGCCCAAGCCTGAAGACGATCAACCTAAAGCGGAAAAACCCAAAAGAGAACCCCTCCGCCTTAAATCTCTGTTCGGTTCAGGGAAAAAAGCCGAGGAAGAGGGTAAAGCCATGGACGACGCCAGCACCAAACCCGATGAAAAGGATGCGCCACCAGCCGCAGATGCCATGGTCGTTGAAAAGCCTGCTCCCCAGCAATCAACGTCGGACGAAAAGCCCCAACCAACAAAGCCTGAAAAGAAGCAAGAGCCCTCAAAGGACAAGACCACAGAACTCAAAGCGAATGAAGGCAAACCAATGCCTTCCTCTCAAGGTATCGGTGAGCAAAAGCCAGCCCCAGCGATGGCTGTGAAGGCCGAAAAACCAGAGCAGGTGGAACCAGCCAGGAAACAAGAGTTGCCCAAGGCTAAGTCCGTTGAATCCGCAGTCAAAAGGGCACCAGCCGCCGAAAATCCTAAAATCGACCCCAATGAACCACTCGTTGCCGTCGCGGTTCCTGTCGAGGATTTCGCCTCCATCATGAAGCGTCCTGATCACCAGGCTATTCTTCAGCGCAGTCTCCTGTCCCTGAATGCTTTGCAACAGCGTAGTGCAGTACTCTTCCGTCCCATTGTGGCAGATTATATGGCGGTTGTCGCAGATCTTGCGGAGGGCAAAACAAAAAATGCGGATGACCGGCTCAAACAATTGCGTCGGCGAGTTCAGACAGCTCTGGATCAGAGCAAAGCCATCCGCGACCAACTAGACACTCATGAGGCAAATAGCCTTCCCGCGATGTCCGGTGCTTTTGATGACTTCTTGAAGCTTCCTGAGACCATCCGCAATGAGACCCCTGCCAGGCAGGACCCCATTTCTAAATATCTGGATGCGCTGGATCGGGAATTTGCAAGGCCTTAAGGGCCTCTCAGGATCTCATCATTCATCGATTTTGGAAGAGCCACCCCAAGACTTGATCCACCTTTCTAAATTCAACTCATGTCGATGAAATGTGAACAACTCAATAATTTTCAGAAAAGATACTTGGCAATGGCACAACGAGTGCTTAAATAGAGCTTCGGTGGGAGGTCTCCCGGACCAACCTCCATCCACATCAACAAACTATACCTCGACCAAAATACACATGAAAAGCATGACCTCCGTCATCACGAAGTCGGCTCTCGTTCTCGCAGCTTGCGCTAGCATGAACGCGTTCGCCGGCACTAGCGGCAAAGCCCCAGTTGTGGCTCCCGAGCCAGAAGCTGGTGCTCTCTTCGACACCATCGGTGCCACTCTCGAAGTGGGTTACGACAGCCGTTATTACTTCCGCGGCCTCTGGTTCGCTGATAATACCGTCTGGACCGGCCTGAACATGAGCATCCCTCTCACTGAGCAGCTCTCCCTCGGTTTTGGTGCTCTTTACACCACCACCGTCGAAACCACCACTGGCCCAGGTAATGCTGGTCCAAATGGCATTGGCGACTTCGATTATTCTGAGCTCGACCTGTCCGCGTCCCTCACTTATGACGCTGGCTTCGCCAAATTCGGTCTCGTTTATACTCACTATGAGTTCTTCGACACCTTCTCTGGCAGCAACTTCGGTGTTGGCAACGGCCAGGACGAACTCAACATCATGGGTGCAGAAGAAGTCGGCCTCACCGTCGCTTCCTCCGTCGGCCCTGTGAATCTCTATGGTGGTTTCTATTATGACTTCACCATCGGCGCTTCCTATGCCGAAATCGGTGCTGACATGCCAATCGAGATCAATTCCTGGTTGAGCCTCGTCCCAGCTGTCAAGGCTGGCTACGGCTTCACCAACTATTACACCATCGTCGGTGTGAGCAACCAGAGCGGTTTCACCCACGTGATTCCTTCCCTCTCCGCTCCGATCAAGTTGACCAAGACTGCTACGCTCACCCCGTACATCGCTTACAACATCTCCCTCGACACCCGTCACTCCAACAACACTCAGGACAGCGAAATCTTCGGTGGTGTGAAGCTCGGCGTCACCTTCTAATTCGTCGGGGTCTGATCTGACTCCTTCATTCCAACTCCCGACCAGTGCTCCTGGTCGGGAGTTTTTGCGTTTGTGGCAAAGTGATATTGCTCTTAACTCGTTCTGACTTCAATCCAACCATGTCCCAATCCCTGAACTGGAACTCTTCTTCTCTCACCCACGGCTGGCAGCGTGGCGTTAAAGCCTTCTACTGGGGACTTGGGTTTACCGAGACTGATTTTGATAAACCGCAGATCGGTATCGCCACCCCCCTTCTGGACGGGAATATTTGCAATCTACGTGCCCACGAATTGGCGAAAGAACTCCAAAAGAGCTGCCATGAATCAGGCCTCATCGCTTTCCCGTTTGGAGTCAGTCCGGTGAGCGACAACATTACTCAGGGTCACGAAGGGGGGGCTTCCTCCCTCGTTTCCCGCAATCTCATGGCCAATGGCGCTGAGATGGTGTGCAGCGCTCATCGCTACGATGGAATGATCGGTCTGCATCATTGCGACAAAAACGGACCCGCTTTTGCCATGGCGCTGGCCCGAATGAACTGCCCAGGTCTCATCGTCAATGGTGGTAGCATCCTCCCTGGCTGCCACCAGGGCCGCTCGCTGACCATCCTCGACGCCTACGATTCCCAGGCTCAGGCCAACAGCGGCAAGATCAGCGTCGAGGAGTCCGAAACCGTGATCCGCCACGCATGTCCTGGAGCCGGCGGTTGCGGCATCGCGGCCTCCTTCAACACTTGGGGAGTCGCCCTTGAAGCCATGGGCCTCAGCCTCCCAGATACCTCTTCTATTCCTGCCGTCGATGAGGCGAAAAAGACCGACTGCCAGCGCGTCGGGGCTGCCATGCGCCGCCTCCTGGAGCTGAATCTTCGCCCTCGCGACATCCTCACGAAGGCTGCGCTAACGAATGCCATGGCCGCTATCGCCGCGATGGGAGGATCCACGAATGGCGTCCTCCACATCCTCGCCCTCGCCCACGAGGCAGGTGTCGAGTTCACGCTCAAGGATGTGCAAGACATCTGCCGCCGGACCCCCGTTTACTGCAATTTTGCCCCTCGTGGAAAGGGTAACATGGCCGACCTCCACCGCATCGGTGGCACCGCCATGCTTCTGCGGCATTTGCTCAAAGCAGGCGTGCTTGATGGCACCTGCATCACCGTCACAGGCCAGACTTTGGCTGAAAACGTCTCCCATTGCCCTGACGTCCCGGCGGATCAGGACCTCATCGCGCCCCTCGGACAGCCTTTCAAAGCCTACGCCGACCTCCAGATCTGCTTCGGCAACCTCGCCCCTCATGGCATGGTCTTCAAAGTCTCCTCCCGGACCGATCCAAAGTTCCAAGGGCGCGCCATCTGCTTCACCAGCGTCAAAGATGTCTCCGATGCCGCCGCCGCAGGTCGCATTCAGCCCGGTCATGTCGTCGTTCTGCGCGGTGTTGGTCCCATTGCCGCCGGGATGCCCGAGCTTCTCGTCGCCAGCGCCGCACTCGCCGTCCCCGAATTGGACGGCAAAGTGGCCTTCCTTTCCGATGGCCGCGTCTCTGGCGTCTCTCACGGCGTCATGGGCATTCATTGTTCTCCTGAAGCCGCCGTCGGTGGCCCCATTGCCGCCGTGCAGGATGGAGATGAGATCGAGTTCGACCTCATGGCGGGCACCGTCCAGGTCCACGCGGATCTGGATTCTCGACCCATTTCCTGGCCAAAGCCGACTTACCAGCGCGGTTACCTCGCCGATTTTGCCGCCACCGCCCAGCAGGCCCATGACGGCTGTGTCTCTGCATGGGTTATGGAGCGCTGAGCCCTGTGCGAATCATGTCCGCTCACCTCCCTGACGAAACTTTGCCCTCAGGAGCCTATGCACGCGAGGTCATCGAGCAGGTGTGGCAGCTCGCCCAGATCATCCCTGGCAATGACCCTGCCGTGTGGAGAAAAGATGAGTTCGGTGCCTGGCTGCATCGGCAGGAATACCGCAACCGCCACAGCGAGTTTGGCTGGGAGATCGCCGAATGCGGCTACCGCATGAGGATCAAAGGTCTCGCTGCCTTGCGCCCCATGCAGTGGCAAAACCATGTCGATTTCCAAGTTGCTTCACGCCATCAAGCCGTCATCACTGCTGATGGACTGAGAAATTCGCGACGGCTTATCTGAACACGGTCGTGGCGAAGAGAGTCGTTGCTCTGTCAACTTCTGGCACCTAATTATCAATGTCATGGCAGACCTACCCGAGCCCGTCAGAGGCAAGTCCCCGAGCATACCCGGCTGCTTGCGCTGGTTCGCCGCCACTGCCCTGCTGCTGACGCTTGTACTCGGCATCCTCAGTTACTTCTTCCTCAGTTCTCTCAAAGAAGCCGCAGCCTGGGTCAGCGACCTGCCCACGAAACTCGTCCAAAGTGACATCGAGACCAGCTTTCGCGAGTCCATCACCAAGATCACCTCCACGAACGGCGACATCCTCGAAGTCGCCACCCTGGAAACCAACGAGACGGTTACCCGCTACGACATGAAGACCGCCCTCAGCGAGATGGTCTATCTCGGCACCACCGTTTCTGAAATCCGCACCCCCGTCGTCTATCGCTACCACATCAGAATCTCCGAAGACTGGCAGCTTAGGGTCCAGGATGGCCAGTGCATCGTCCGATCCCCGGCCATGCGCCCCTCGCCGCCGCCCGCCGTGCGCACGGACGGCATGGAAAAGAAATCCGAAGCCGGCTGGCTCCGCTTCAATGCCGCCGAAAATCTCGTCGCCCTGGAAAAAAGCCTCACCCCCACCCTCGAACGCCGCGCCGGGAACAAAGCCCACCTCGACACCATCCGCGAGGCAGCCCGAAAATCGGTGGCCGAGTTCGTGAAAAAATGGCTCCTCCAGGACCAAGTCGCCTCAACGGGGGGCATTCGTAGTATCACTGTCATCTTCCCAGACGATGCGCAGCCGAAAACCGGCCCCATCACCCTGCCGCCCACACTGCAAATTCAGTAGTTCAGTGGAGCCAAGTTCGGGCGTCTTCAGCCCCGCCTTTTCTCTTGCCAAAGAGCGGTTCGCCCCGAATATGGCGACCCTCTTGCCCCCTGGCCCTCTGGCCATGCGGGGCGAAAGCCCGCCGCAGCCCTCAGGAGTGGAAGGTCGCGCGCGGTTCATCCAACACCAGGCACTCCCAACCCTAACACAGCTAATGAGCAACCTAACACTCGCGGAAATGATCGCAGGATCCTTCCGTGAACTCTCCGAAGGATCCATCGTCAAAGGCAAGATCCTCGAAATCAAACCACAGGTCATCCTTGTGGACATCGGATACAAATCCGAAGGCGCCATCCCCGCCAACGAGTTTGAAGATGAAGACATCCAGGTCGGCGACGAAGTCGAAGTCCTGCTCGAGAAACTCGAGAATGATGAAGGCATGGTCGTCCTCTCCAAGGAAAAAGCCGCCTACAAACAGAACTGGGACAAAATTGCCTCCGTGTTCCGCGATGGCGGACTCGTCAAAGGCAAGGTCAAGGGCGTCGTCAAAGGCGGACTCATGGTCAATGTCGGCGTCGAAGCCTTCCTTCCTGCCAGCCAGATCGACATCATCCCGCCCAAGGATCTCAACGAATACATGGGCAAAGTGTTCGAGTTCAAGATCGTCAAGATCAACGACGAGCGCAAAAACATCGTCCTCTCCCGCCGCGAAGTCATCGAAGCCGAGCGTGCAGAGCAGCGCCAGAAGTTCCTCGACTCCGTCACCCCTGGCGACAAAGTCATCGGCGTGGTCAAGAACATCACCGACTTTGGTGTGTTCGTGGATCTCAACGGCATGGACGGTCTCCTCCACATCACAGACATGTCGTGGGGCCGCCTGAACCATCCTACCGAACTCGTCGGCATCGGTCAGAAGCTCGAGCTCCTCATCCTCGAAGTGAACCGCGAAAAAGAACGCGTCTCCCTCGGTCTCAAGCAGCTCCAGAACAACCCTTGGGAAAACATCGAAGCCCGCTACCCAGTCGGTCAGCAGGTCAAGGGCAAGGTCACCAAGCTCGTCGCTTACGGTGCCTTCGTCGAAATCGAAGAAGGAGTCGAAGGCCTCGTCCACGTCTCCGAACTCTCCTGGGTCAAGCGCATCGCCCGTCCATCCGACGTGCTCACCGTGGGCCAGGAACTCGAAGCCATCGTCCTTGGCATCAACAAAGACGAGCGCAAGATCAGCCTTGGCGTCCGTCAGCTCGACACCAATCCTTGGGACGACATCGACCTCCGTTACCCAGTGGGCACGGAGCTCAAGCGCCCTGTCCGCAATCTCACCGCTTACGGTGCCTTTGTGGAACTGGAAGAAGGCATCGACGGCATGATCCACGTCTCCGACCTCAGTTGGACACGCAAGGTCAACCACCCATCCGAGATGCTCAAGAAGGGCCAGGAAGTGGATGCCGTCGTCCTCGGCATCGACAAGCCAAACCAGCGCATCAGCCTGGGCATGAAGCAGCTCGAAACCGATCCATGGAGCGTCATCGACAGCCGCTTCAAAGTCGGCGACATCGTCAAAGGCAAAGTCGCCAAGATCGCCAGCTTCGGCGCCTTCGTCGAACTCGATGGCGACATCGACGGCCTCATCCACATCTCCCAGCTCAGCGAAGATCATGTGGCCAAGGTCAAGGACGTCATCAACGTCGGCGACGATGTCGAAGCCCGCGTCATCAAAGTGGACAAAGTCGAGCGCCGCGTCGGACTCTCCGTCAAGGCACTCAACTACAACGAAGCCGAAATTCAAAAGGAAAGCGCTGCTTTCGAAGCCCTCCGCCCAAGCACCGACCTCGTCGGACTCGAGCAGGCCTTCAAGTTCGCCACCGAAGAATGGCGTCCAGGCGAGTAATCCTCGCAAAGCACCCAGTTCAATTCACGGAGAGGCACCGCAAGGTGCCTCTCTTTTTGTAGAAGAGGCTTCAACTCATGGACGGGCTCTGAGATGGAGGAGATGGAATCTCCTCTCACCAGCTTGAACCCTTTAAAGCCGCTTTACTGCACTGCCCAAAGCAGTTTCCCAGCTTCATTCAGATGCATGCTACTCGCGCACGGTGAAGGCTGATCTCGAAGAGTCTTGGTCAGAAGGGTTTGGATCATGAGTGGCTGGTTAAAAAAGCCGAACACCGTCACCATTCGGCTATCGGATGGCAGACAGGCGATTTGAGGCCTACAATAAATCATGAAGTCGCTTCTTATTTTGCTGGGCGTAGCTGCAACGTTACCAGCCACTGAGCCCACATGGGTGCTCGAAAGCACAGCAGCATGGCAGGCGCGGGATTCACAAGCAGAGTGGGTGTTTCATGATCAGCTTTGGATCGGCGGTGGCTGGTTTCAGTCTTTTGCAGAGCCACCGCGCGATGTGTGGGCATCGGGTGACGGCAAGGATTGGAAACTCATCGAAAAGAACGCGCCGTGGTTGCATAGCGATCTGTCAATGAACATCACGTTTGCCGAAAAGATGTGGGTCATGGGCGGCTGGCATAATGGAAGGCTGCCCGGGCACTCGGCAAGCAACCAGGTCTGGTCGTCTGGTGATGGTGTGAAGTGGGAGCAAGTCACGGCGAGCGCGGGATGGTCACCGCGTCTTGCGGCGGGGCTGGTGGAGCATCGCGGCCGCCTGTGGATGCTCGGCGGCACGGAGAACTACTACTTTGGCGATGACACGAGTTTGAAAAACGACGTGTGGTCCTCAGCCGACGGCAAAAAGTGGAAACAGGAGGCGGTGAAGGCCGCGTGGTCACCGCGTGCATATCATCAGGCGGTTGTGCTCAACGACAAGATCTACATCTTCGGCGGCGGCAACTACACGCCTGCTTTCCATGCGAAGAATGATGTGTGGTCATCCAGCGATGGCGTGAACTGGACCTGCGAGACGGAGTCTGCGCCGTGGGAGCCGAGGCTGTGGTTCAGCGCGGCGGTGTATCGCGGACGCATGTGGGTGCTCGGCGGCTGGTCAAAGGACAAGGACAACTTTGGCGACGTCTGGCACAGCGCGGACGGCAAGAGCTGGCAGCGCCTTGAGACGAAGACCTGCTGGAAGGCCCGGCATGAGCACTCGGCTTTCGTTTTCAAAGACAAGCTGTGGATCGCCGGCGGTCATGCTCGGCCGCTGTCGAATGAAGTGTGGTCCCTGAGTTTGCCCGCCGAGCAGCGATCTGTGATCACACTGCCGGTGCGGATTCATCTCGTGCAATCAGACACGATTCCTGCGATGCACACGACGCTGTTGGAGGCGGATGTGAAGCGCATCATGGGCAAGGTAAACAAAGTCTGGTCGCAGGCGGGCATTCAGTTTGAGATCGAGTCCATCGGCCCGACGACAGCCGTCCCGTTGCCGCCGGAGATGCGGATGACGCCTGAGTTTGATCGCGTGCATTCGATGATTCCGAAAGACAGCCTCAGCCCGAAGGCTATCGACATCTGCTATGTGAAGGATGTGCAGCCGAATGGCTTCTACTACGGAGAACCTGTCGTCGTGAAGGACACCGCGAAGCTGCGTGAAGTGCCCGGTGGTCTCGATGAGCCGCTGCCGCGTGTCACCTCGCATGAGATCGGTCACGCGCTCGGTTTGAAACATCGGCAGGACAATACGAACCTCATGCAGTCTGGAACGACGGGCTTCAGTTTGAATGAAACCGAGATCGCCATCGCTCGGAAGAAGGCGCAAGATTACTTGGACCAGCGCAAATGAGCGGTGGTGGCGAGTTTGTCGGCTGGCCTGACGTATGTTCCGCACGACATGAAAAGCTCATTCGTGCTCATCCTGGGACTTCTCGCGCTTGTTCCGCGCGCGGAGGCCGTGGATTATTCATCGCAAATCAAGCCGCTCCTGAAGCAGAAGTGCTACTCGTGCCACGGTGGACTGAAGCAAAAGGCGGGGCTGCGATTGGACACGGCGCAGCTCTTGTTGAAGGGCGGCAAATCAGGTTCGGCGACGAAGTTCATCATCGAGCGTGTGACCGAGACGGATGAGCACAAGCGCATGCCGCAGGAGGCGGCGGCCCTTTCAGCGGAGCAGATCGCGATGCTTCGGGAGTGGATCGATGCCGGAGCACCGGGACTGGCCAATGAAACGTCGGAGGCCGATCCGAGGCAGCATTGGGCCTTTCAAAGAGTGCGGCGTCCGGCTTTGCCTAAGGCCGCAGGCAGGAATGCGATTGATGCGTTCGTGAATGAAGCGCTTGTAGCGAATCAACTCACGCCATTGCCGGAGGCGCCTCGCTCCACGCTGCTGCGGCGGGTTTACCTCGATCTGATCGGTCTGCCGCCGACGCGTGATGAGCTTCACGCTTTTCTCACAGACACTTCATCCGACGCTTACGAGCGCGTCGTGGACCGACTCTTGAATGATCCGCGCCATGGCGAGCGCTGGGCGCGGCATTGGATGGATGTGTGGCGCTACAGCGACTGGTATGGCCGTCGCACGGCGAATGATGTGTGGAACAGCGCCCCGCAGATCTGGCGCTGGCGGGACTGGATCGTGAAGTCGCTGAATGCTGACAAAGGTTATGACCGCATGTTGTCGGAGATGCTTGCTGCGGATGAAATAGCGCCGCTGGATGATGAGGCGGCGGTGGCGACCGGCTTCTTGATTCGGAACTGGTATGCGCTGAATCCGAATCAGTGGATGCGCGACACCATCGAGCACACTGGCAAGGCCTTCCTCGGCCTCACCTTCAACTGCGCGCACTGCCATGATCACAAGTATGATCCCATCTCGCACGAGGACTACTTCCGCTTCCGTGCGATCTTTGAGCCGCTCGGTGTGCGTCAGGATCGCTGGCCGGGCGAGGCCGATCCGGGCCCGTTTCAAGAGTATGTCTATGTGACGCAGCGCAAACCGAAACGTCTGGGCGCGGTGCGTGCCTTCGACAAGCAAAGTGATGCGAAGACGTGGTTCTACACGGGTGGCGATGAGCGCAATCGCGTGGAGAACAAACCGCCGCTCACGCCGGGCATGCCGACCTTTCTGAGCGCACAGAATCTAGCCATCCAACCTGTGTCGCTGCCCACGGATGCCGTGTATCCCGGTTTGCGGCCTGCGATTCAGGAGACGGAGCTGACGAGCCGCATGAATGCGGTCACACGGGCCGAGGAGGAGCTTCTCGCACTCACCGCATCGACGCAGAGTGCAGCGACCGCTTTGGAAAAAGCGCGCATGGCTCTCAAGACGGCGCGTGCGGCTCTTGCCAGCTCCATCGCGCGGTTCGCGGCGGATCAGGCAAAGTTTGGCGACACTCCCGAAGCGCAAAAGCTCGCGCTCGCACGCAAAGCAGGCCAGGCAGAGCGCGAGGCGACTGTCGCCGACGCGGAGGCGGCTCTGGCGGCTGCGATTCATGCGATGAGCGTTCCCGCGAGTGATACGAAGGCTGCGGATGCCCTGAAGAAAGCTCAAACAACTGCGCAGGCGGCCTTGACCAAGGCGGAGGCTGCGCGCGCGAATCCGAAATCACCGGAAGCCTACACGTCGATGACGAGCGTGTTTCCCGCGCAGAGCACGGGTCGGCGCAAAGCACTCGCAGAATGGCTCACGCGGCGTGATCATCCGCTGACGGCTCGCGTGGCGGTGAACCATCTCTGGATGCGGCATTTCCAGGAGCCGCTGGTCGCATCCGTGTTTGATTTTGGTCGCAATGGCGCGAAACCAACGAACCCGGCGCTGCTCGACTGGCTGGCGGCGGAGTTGATGGAAAACGGCTGGAGCATGCAGCATCTCCACCGGCTGATCGTCACTAGCGCGGCGTATCGGAGGAGCAGTAGAACGGGTTTTCCTACCCGTTCAGGAGACGAGTTGGAAAACTCGTCCTACAAAGATCCCGACAACCATTTCCTCTGGCGCATGAACTCCTCACGCATGGAGGCGGAGGTCGTGCGCGACAGCGTGCTGCATCTGGCCGGTGCGCTTGATCCGAAGATGGGTGGTCAGGAATTGGAAAACACCGAGGCGGAGACCAGCGCGCGACGTAGCCTTTACTTCAGTTGCCATCCCGAAGTCGGTGGCCGCAGTGCCATGGCGGCGATGTTCGACGCGCCTGAGCCAACGGACTGCTACCGCCGCACCAGCAGCGTGCTGCCGCAGCAGGCGCTGGTGATGACGAACAGCAAACTGGTGCATGATCACAGCGCGGCGCTTGCTCGACAGATTGGAGCGGACACCTCAGATTTCATCACTGCTGCCTTCGAGCACATCCTGAGCCGCACGCCGACCGAAGTCGAACTTGTCTCGTGTCGTCACTTTTTGAAGCAAGGCAGCAAGGAAAGCCTGGTGCGGGTGCTATTGAACCACAACGACTTCGTCACTGTGCGATGAACCGACCGATTTCATCTTCCACCTTCCCCTGCGGCCAGATCAGCCGCAGACGCTTCCTCGCGGATGCGGGCATGGGGTTCACGGGTTTGGCCTTGGGTGGCACGTTGATGAGTGATGGCATCGCAAAGGCATCGCCCGCGCTGACGCCAATGATTCCAAAGGCGAAGTCGGTGATCTGGATATTCCTCTCCGGCGGCTACAGCCATGTGGAGACGTTCGATCCGAAACCTGCGCTCACGAAGTATGCGGGCATGACTTTTGACAAGACACCGCTCGAAAACCCACTGAACTCCGACAAGCATCACAAGCGCTTCCGCTCCGTGGCGGCCCAGGAGATCAACAAACGCGATGTCTATCCCAGCATCTACCCGATGCAGGTCGGTTTCAGCAAACAAGGGCAATGCGGCGTCGAAATCACCGACTGGTGGCCGCATTTGTCGAATTGCGTCGATGACATCGCCTTTGTGCGGAACATGTGGACGACGGACAACGACCACTTTGCCGAAAACCAACTGCACACGGGGCGGCATCGCCTGGATGAACAGCAGCCCTGCATCGGCTCGTGGGTGCATTACGGACTGGGCACGCTGAACGAGAACCTGCCGAAGTTCGTCGTGCTCGGTGGTCCCACGGACAGCACAAAGCGGCTCTCG
The DNA here is from genome assembly GCF_044378005.1 of Prosthecobacter sp. Classification (GTDB taxonomy): domain Bacteria; phylum Verrucomicrobiota; class Verrucomicrobiia; order Verrucomicrobiales; family Verrucomicrobiaceae; genus Prosthecobacter. Next base: position 30,706 of record NZ_JBILYB010000026.1, on the reverse strand, counting down.
ATTGATTCTCTCTACCTCGGCCCCGATCACGCCGCCGTGCCTCTAACACTCGACCCGAACAATCCGCTGCCTTTTGGCAAACGCGACTCGCGGCAAAGCGCGGACGAGCAGGTGCGCGAATACCAGCTCATCAACCGGCTCAATCAGCTCACCGCTGTCGAGTATCCCGAGGACACCTCGCTGCGCGCGCGCATCCATGCGTATGAGCTGGCGTTCCGCATGCAGATGGCGGTGCCCGAGACGCTTGATTTGAAGACCGAGAGCGATGCGACGCGGAAGCTCTACGGCATTGATGAACCGGCGACCAAAGATGCTGGTGAGCGTTTCCTGGCCGCACGTCGGCTTGTGGAGCGCGGAGTGCGTTTCGTGCAGGTGTATCCGTCGAACACCGGCAAGTGGGACTCGCACGCGCAGTTGCAGAAGAATCACACGGGTCTGTGCGAGAGCGTGGATCAGCCCGTCGCTGGTCTGCTGCGCGATCTGAAGCAGCGTGGCATGTTGGAAGAGACCCTCGTTGTGTTCTGCACGGAGTTTGGCCGCACGCCTGGCATGGAGACGCGCAGCGGTCACAAAGACGGGCGCGATCATCATCCGCACGGTTTCACCATCTGGTTCGCCGGTGGCGGCACAAAGGGCGGCACCGTGCATGGCGAGACGGATGAACTCGGCTACCACGCGCAAGGCGAAGGTCATTACATCACCGACCTGCACGCGACGACGTGCCACCTGCTCGGCATCGATCTGCGCGCGCTTGAGGTTCCGGGACGCAAGCGGCTGGAGATCGATCATGGCAATGTCATCCATGAGGTGCTGTCTTGATAACCCTACCTCCCGTCGCTCGTATCATCAGACCTCATGCTCACCATCAACGGCACATCTCGCTCCAACTGCTCCGGCGTCACGCGTCGTGAGCTTTTGCAGATTGGCGGTGCGGGGTTGTTTGGGATGACGCTGCCGGGCGTGCTCGCCGCGGAGGAGGAGCAGCAGGCTTTTGCGGGCGGGAAGGCGAAGTCGGTGATCTTTTTGTTCCTGTTTGGTGGTCCGAGCCAGCTTGAGACCTTTGACATGAAGCCGGATGCGAAGCGCGAGGTGCGTGGGCCATTCAAGCCAATCCGCAGTCGCACGCCGGACCTGCTCATCAGCGAGCATCTCGGGCGTTTGGCAAAGATTTCGGACAAATACGCGGTCATCCGCTCGATGACGCACAACTACAACGATCACAGCGGCGCGGGCCATTATCTGCAAACTGGCCATCGCTGGCATCTGCCGGTGGGCGGCGGTTTTTCGGCCACGCCGCAGGATTGGCCGTCGATGGGCTCGGTGGTGGAGCATTTGAGTCAAAAGCTGCCCGGCGGCATGGAGCGTGATCTCGCATCGTATGCCGTGCTGCCCAATCGCCTCGGCAAGTTGCAGGATCGCGGGCAATACATCCGCCCTGGCGAGTATGCAGGCTGGCTCGGCCAGGCCTACAACCCGATGACGACCGTCATCAACAAAAAGGAAGTGAAGGACAATCCCTACTGGCGTGCCTGTGCGGATGGTGAATTGAGCTATGAGATCGAAGGCCTGAAGCCAGTCATTCCCGTGAGCCGAATCCAGGAGCGTGTCGGCTTGCTCGATCAATTCGAGGCTGTTCGCACGCGACTCGATATGGGTGATGGCGATGCAATGGACCTGCATCGCAGGCGGGCGATGGCACTCATCTCCTCCGACAAAACCAGCAGCGCTCTGAACATCCGCGCCGAAGCAGAAGTGATGCGGGATCGCTATGGGCGTCATCTTTTCGGCCAAAGCTGCCTCATGGCACGTCGTTTGGTCGAAGCAGGCACGCGTTTCGTTACCGTGCATTACGATTCCCCCGATGGCTATGGCTGGGACTCGCATCGCAACAGCGACGATGTGCGCGATCACCTGCTGCCCACGTTTGATCAAGGCTGCTCCGCACTGCTCACCGATCTCGACGAGCGCGGATTGCTCGATGAGACGCTCGTCATCGCCATTGGCGAAATGGGTCGCACACCGACGCCCAACGCCACCTGGGGCCGCGGCCACTGGAGCACCTGCTTCCCCGCGCTCATCGCCGGAGCCGGAGTGCGCGGCGGCATCGTTTATGGCTCTTCGGACAAAGAAGCCGCTTATCCCGATGACAAACCCGTGTCGCCCGAGGATCTCGCCAAGACGATCTACTGGTCACTCGGCATCGATCCCGACCTCATGCTCATGAATCGCGAGAACCGCCCGATCCCCATCGTGGACGGCGGCAAGCCGGTGATGGCGCTGTTTGGGTAGGGTAGGCTTTCTAGCCTGCCTCATTTCGAATGATACCGCCTGGAAAGGCCATGCTACGAGGCGCTGTATTGCTTCCATGCGCACACTTCTGCTCGCCTTCCTCGTCACCGCCTCCGTTTTCGCCGCCGATGCTCCCAAAGCACCGCTGATGGCCGGAGCAGCCACCTCAAACATCACGCCGGAGCTAGGCGGCGAGGTCGTGGGCGGTTTCGCGCCGTATCCATGCACACACATCCATGACGAACTTCACGCGCGCTGTCTGGTGCTCGATGATGGAAAGACAAAGCTGGCACTGGTGGTGTGTGATTTGCTCGGCCTGCATCGCAGCGTGTCGCTGAAGGCACGGGAACTCATCGAGAAGGAAACCGGCATCCCGGCGGCGAATGTGCTCATCAGCGGCACGCACACGCACTCAGCAGTGAATGCGCTAGGCGGGCCGGTGAGGTTTTACGGATCGGACATGGAGCTGACGGATTTCCAGAAATTCGTCGCGCGACGCATCGCGGACGGAGTGCGGCGCGCGATCAATCTGCTGCGTCCAGCGGAGATCGCCTTTGGCACCGTGGACGTGCCGGAGCATGTGCATATCCGCCGCTGGTTTCTCAAAGAAGGCTCCATGCCGCCGAATCCGTTTGGCAAGATCGACAAGGTGAAGATGAACCCAGGCGCGGGCAATCCTGCACTGGTGGAGCCTGCGGGTGAACCCGATCCAACGATCAGCATCATCGCGCTGCGTGAGCCGGGCGGGCGGCTCATCTCCGTCTATTCGGCCTACTCGCTGCATTACGTCGGCGGTGTGACCGGCGCGGACATCTCCGCCGACTACTACGGCGTGTATTGTGAGGCTTTGAAGAAGCTGCAAGCCAGCGGCGGCGACTATCCTCCCTTTGTCGCGATGATGGCGAACGGGACCAGCGGCGACGCCAACAACATCAACTTTCGCAATCCCCAACCCGGCAAGAAGCCCTATGAGCAGATGCGGTACGTCGCCGAAGATGTCGCCGCGAAGGTGAACGTGGCTTTGCAAAAGCTGACGTGGCAAAGTGAAGCCCCTCTCGCGGCGAAGTATCGCGAACTTGACGTGAAGTGGCGCGCCATCCCTGATGAACTCATCGCCTGGGCCAAAGAAACCGAAGCCAAAGCCCCGCGCATTCAAGGCGGCAAAGCCGACCTGCCGCTGGCATACGCAGGCCGTGTGCAACGCCTCGCCAAGGCCAGCCCCGAGACGAAATTCCCCGCACAAATCCTCCGCATCGGCGACATCTGCATCGGCTCCTCGCCTTGCGAGACGTTTGCCGAGACCGGCGTCGAATTTCGCAAGCGCAGCCCGTTTGCAAAGTCCTTCATGGTCGAACTGGCGCACGGCTACTACGGCTACATGCCCACCCCGCGCCACTTTGAACTCGGCGGCTACGAAACCTGGCCTGGCACGAACAACACCGAATCCCAGGCCTCCGTGAAACTCATGAACACGCTGCTGGAGATGGCGGCGGAGGTGAAGTCGGAAGCCAAGTGATCCACTACCATCATGAATGCCGCGCCGTTTTTCCCATTGATCTTGGCGGCGCTGCTGTTGCCTGCTTTTTCATGTCAGGCACAGGGCCAAGTCGCACCATGGTATGAGGACCGGACGAACTTGGTCTTCTACAAAGACGATCAGGGCAAGCCGCAGCCAGTAAAGTCCGCCGAGGACTGGGCGCGGCGTGTAGCACACATTCGGGCAAACATGGAGTTGGTGATGGGAGCGCTGCCGGAGAAGACAACACTGCCTCTGGACCTCAAAATCGATGGCGAGACGCCGCTGAGGCACTACACGCGGCAGCATGTGACGTTTGTGGCCGAGGAAGGCGACCGCGTGCCGGGATGGCTGCTGGTGCCAGATGGCGCGAGCGCCACGGACAAGCGACCGGCGATGATCTGCCTGCCAGGAAGTTCCGCGCCGGGAAAGGACACTCCCGCAGGCCTCACGGCGCTCGCGGATCGTGCGTATGCGCATGAGCTGGCGGAGCGCGGTTACGTTTGTCTCGTGCTCGACTACCCGCTGCTGCACACAGAAGAATACAAGACCGATCCGTATGCGCTGAAGTATGACAGCGCTACGATGAAGGGCATCGTGAACCACCGGCGCGGCGTGGATGTGCTGCAATCGCTACCGTTTGTCGATGCGGAGGCCATTGGCGTGATCGGGCACTCACTCGGCGGACACAATGCGCTGTTTCTAGCCATGTTTGATGAGCGGGTGAAGGCGGTGGTGTCGAGCTGCGGGTTCAATGTCTTCGCGAAACACAATGGCGGCGACGTACGCGCCTGGAGCAGCCGCTTCTACATGTCGCGCATCAAGACGGTGTATGGCGATGTGCCGGCGAAGATTCCCTTCGATTTCACCGAGGTGCTGGCCGCTCTGGCACCTCGCGCGGTGTTTGTGAACGCGCCACTGCATGATGCACCGGACTTCGAGGTTTCCGGCGTGCGCGATTGCTTTACGGCGGCCATTCCGGTGTATCGCGAGGTGTTCCAGGCCGAGGACCGGCTCGCGGTGCGTTATCCCGATGCCGGTCATGCCTTCCCTGCAGCGGAGCGTCAGGCGGCCTATGCGTTTCTCGACAAGCATTTGCGGCCTCGCGTTGGCAAAGTGGAGTTGAAGCGTGATCTCGTCGCCCACTGGCCTGTGGTGGACAAGGCGCTCGAAATTCCGGCCAAAGACGCGCCTCAGCTTGGCGCGGGTGATTTCACTTTGTCGATGTGGATACAATCGGATGAGGCTGCGGACCGTCTCTCAGGCGATCTGATGAGCCAATACGATCCGGTGAAGCGGCGCGGGTTTCATTTCACGCTGAAGAGCAATCCGGGCGCGACGACGAACCAGGCGAACTGGCGGCACTTGCAGTTCGGCATTGGTGATCATCGCACGTCGGAGTGGCGCGATTGCGGGCGTCCCGGCAATGCCACGCTCGCCTTTGGGCTCGCGGTTCATGAAGGCGCTCTCTATGCGAGCACCTGCGAGCCGGGGAAGAGTGAATCGGGCCATGTGTATCGCCACGGCGGAGGTGACTTGTGGATCGACTGCGGTTCGCCGGACAAGTCGAACACGGTCACGGCGCTCGCGGTGCATCACGGCAAATTTTACGCCGGAACAGGCAAGTATCGGCTGGGCGGCTCCTCGTTGAAGGAATCCGAAAACACCACGCTCGGTGGGCGCGTGTTTCGTTATGAAGGCGGCACAAAATGGGTGGACTGCGGCCAGTTGCCCGAGACGGAAGCCGTGGGTGGGATGGTGGTGTTCAAGGATCAGCTTTATGCCTCGTCGTTGTTCAAACCCGCCGGGTTCTTCCGCTACGAAGGTGAATCGCGCTGGACGGCGCTGCCGGTGCCGAAGGGACCTGATCTCAAGACACAGGAGATCGGACCAAAGCGTGTGGAGGCGCTGACCGTGCATGACGGCTTCATCTACGCCAGCAGCTACGACGGTGGCCATGTGCATCGTTTTGATGGCAAGACGTGGACCGACTGCGGCCAGATCGGCGACAACACGCAGACTTACTCCTTCGCGCAATACGAAGGGCGTTTGTATGTGGGCACTTGGCGCAGCGGACGTGTGTTTCGTTTCGAGGATGTCGGACGATGGACCGACGTGGGCCGCCTCGGCGAGGAACTGGAGGTCATGGGCATGACCGTTCACAACGGACGCCTCATGGCCGGTTCTCTGCCACTGGCGGAGGTGTATTCGTATGAAGGCGGCGACACGTGGAAGAAGCTCGCACGGCTCGATCACACGCCCGATGTCACCTATCGCCGCGCCTGGACGATGGCCGAGCACGATGGTCAGGTGTTTTGCAGCACGCTGCCTTCCGGCAAGATTTTCGCCTTCACCGCCGGCCAGCAGACCGCCTGGGGCCACACGCTGTCGTCCGCATGGCACCACGTCACGGCGGCGAAGTCAGCGAATCGGCTGACGCTCCATGTCGATGGCGAAATGGTCTCTCAAACGCCTGCTTTTGAGGCCACGACCTATCAACTCGACACAAACGCCCCGCTGCGCATTGGCACGGGCATGAATGGAGCCTTGAACGGCCGCCTCTCCGATGTGCGCATGTATCACCGAACTCTGAATGCCCTGGAAATCGAGGCGCTGGCGAAGGAGGCACCCAAACCATGAGCAAGCCTTTCCCTTTCATCTTCACATGCTTGATGTTGGCCGCAGGAGTGGCCTGGTCACAGGACGACGTATCACCACTGAAGGCAAACGGACAGCATGTGAAAATTTTCTTGCTCACCGGCCAGTCGAACAGTCTGGGCACGACGGCTGACAAGAAGGAGCCAGACATCACGCCGGGCAAGGACGCGCTGGATGCGCAGATTCCGTTCTTCTGGGCCAATTGTTTATCACGAAACAGTGATGGCACGGTGAAGCTTTACGACGACTCGGGCGGCAAAATCTTCACGTTGCGATCACAGAAAGGTGATGGAGCGAATCCGCTGTTCTGGGGCCCAGAGATCGGCTTTTCACGGCACTTGGCCGCGAATGGCGTGAAGGATTTTCTCTTCGTGAAAGCCAGCCGTGGCGGCGGTGGCAACAGCTTCTGGCTAAAGGGCAGCCGCGATGATCACATGTATCGCCATGTCGTCGAAACCGTGCAACAGGCGATCCAGGCCTTGCCGCAAGGCGTCACCTTCGAGATCGCCGCGCTGCTTTACATTCAAGGCGAGAGCGACAGTCCCGCCGAAGCCGCCGCATCGGGTGAGCGATTGAAGACGCTCGTCGAAAACCTTCGCAAGGATCTGCCGAACGCTGCTGCGATGAAGGTCATCATCGGCGGCATTGCCTCAGGCGGTGAGAAGAGCGATGTCGTGCGTGCGCAGCAGTCCGCCTTGGCGAAGAACGATCCCACCTTTCATTACATCGACACACTGGACCTGCGCGGACAGCGCTACGACAACCTGCACTTCTGCAAAGGCGCCAAACTCGAAATCGGCCAGCGCATGGCGAAGGCGTGGCTGGAGTGGGGCAAGTAGCACGCATTCAAGTTGGTCCGTCGCGAATCACAATCGTGAGATCCGTGTCGTGATGCTGATCGCATGATGCTTCTCATAGCCGGCGTATCAGCCTCAGTTCAACTCACCATGAAATGCCTCATCACAATTCTCCTGACTTGTCTCACGTCTTCCACGCTTGCCGCCTGGCAGGCGGGTGTCGCCAAAGCAGACATCACGCCAACGGAATCCGTGCCGCTGGCGGGCTACGGCGGCAAGACGCGGATGTCACAGCAAGTGGAGCATGCGATCTGGTTGAAAGCGCTGGCTTTGAAGGATGACTCGGGCGCGACTTCGATCCTGGTGACGGCGGATTTGGTGGGATTGAGCGACAAGATGATCTCGGTGATCGCGAAGAACGCGGCGGAGAAGCATCGCATTCCGAGAGAGCGGCTGATCTTGAACACCTCGCATAATCACTCGTGTCCGGTCACCGAGGATGTGCTGTGGCTCTATTATGAATTCACGCCGGAAGAGGCGGCGGCGAAGGATCGCTATACGACGATGGTGTATGCGAAGTATGACGAAGTGATTGGCAAGGCTATCGCGGCTCTTGCGCCTGCGGAACTCGCATTTGAGCAAGGTCTGGCCGGTGTGGCGGTGAATCGACGTCGCTCGCGCGGCCCGGACAGCCGCAAGCTCGGCGGGCAGGTGGATCAGGATGTGCCGGCGATCACGGTGAAGAGCGGAAGCAACCTCAGGGCCATCGTCTTTGGTTATTCCTGCCACACGACAGCTTTGGGCGGGTTGAGCATCAATGGCGACTACGCGGGCTTTGCACAGCTTGAGTTGGAGAAGTCGTTTCCTGGCTCCGTGGCGATGTTTGTGCAGAATTGCGGCGGGGATGCGAATCCACTGCCGCGCATTCGCGGGAAGGATGTCGAAGCGACGGAACTGGCGGGCATGTATGGCAAGGTTCTGGCTGAAGCGGTGCGCCAGGTCATCGCCGCGCCGATGAAACCACTCAGCGGGCCGATCCAGGCTGCAATGGGCGAGACGGAGCTGGAATTGCAGCCGGGGATTCCGCTCGATGAGTTGAATCAACGTGTTCCAAACCTCACCGGCATGCCGAAACGAGAGTTCGAGCACTTCATTCGCCAATATGAAACCCTCGGCTCGCCGCCGGATCGGGTGAAGTATCCGATTCAGGTGTGGCGCATCGGGGCGGAGTTCACCTTCATCGCACTCACGGGTGAAACGGTGGTGGATTACTCGCTGAAGTTCAAAGCAGCCTATGGCTGGAACAACACCTGGGTCTGCGGCTACAACAACGACCTTACAAGTTACATCCCCAGTCTGCGCGTGCTGAAGGAAGGCGGCTACGAGGGTGTGACCGGCATGTTTGAATACGGCCACCGTGCGCCTTACATGGAAACGGTGGAGGAGAGGATCACGGCGAAGGTCAGTGAACTCGTTGAAATGGTAAAATGATGTTGGGTAGAATGATGTCCTGAATCAAAACCATCATTTTACCCGACATTATTTTACCAAAGGAGCCGTTTGCTCCGGCGTCACGCGGCCGCCGGGGAGCTCCATGATCTTGATGTTGCGAAAATGGATCTCCGCGCCCTCGGATTCGAGGCAGAGGTAACCTTTGCGCACGGTGGACTGGCTGATACCGTTCACGAACTTGCCGTTGATCGAGAGCTTCACGGTTCCATCGACGCATACGACGTCGTAGGTGTTCCATTCGCCTTTGCCTTTGCAGCGCATCTCCCACGACATGCTGCGGCGACCGCGTGGATTGTCGGGGATGCCCTCAAGCCCGTTCGCGCCGAAGAGTTCGCCGGAAACATAGCCGGGATGATTCGGCTGGCCGTCTTTGCCGGGATGCAGCTTCGGCCATTCGAGTTCAAGCATCTGCACCTCCATGCCTTTGGGCAACGGACGATTCGGAGGCGTGCTGCCTTCGCTCCAAACGAAGACGCCGGAGTTGCCGCCCGCCTGTGTGTGCTTCCATTCAATGTGCAGGATGAAGTTCTCATACTGCTTCTCGCTGCGCATCACACCGATGGGCAGGCCTTTGCACACGAGCAGGCCGTCTTTGACACTCCAGGTGTCCTTGCTGGTGTTTACATCCACCCAGCCAGTGAGGTCCTTGCCGTTGAAGAGATCGCGCCACTGCGGCACATCCTCGGCGAGAGCGGCGGTGGCGAGGAGGATGGAGAACAAAAGCGGTTTCATGGTTTTGGTGGGTTTCGATAGATGGCACAAAGTGGTCCGCACAGTCCCCTGTGCGGAATCAGGAGACGCTCGAACCGCACAGAGGACTGTGCGGACCACATTTAGCGTGCTTTCACAGCGCGGCCCGGACGAGCATCTTTCACAAGTTCGCCATCACGCACGACGAAAGTGCCGTTCACCAAGACGTGCGGAATGCCTGCTGAAGGCGTGGTGGGCGCTTCAAACGTCGCGCGGTCGATCACCTTGACCGGATCGAATACGGTGATGTCCGCATCGGCCCCGATGGCGATGCGGCCTTTGCTTTTCATCATCGGAACATGACCTTCGAGGCGTTTGGCGGGCAGGATGGTCATCTTCGCCAGCGCGCCCATGAGCGGCAGCAGCTTCTTTTCGCGGGAGTAGTGGCCGAGCACACGTGCGAAGGTGCCTGCCCCACGCGGATGACCTTTGCCATCGACAAACGGGATGCCGTCGCTGGCGATCATCACGCCGGGATGCGCGATGGCCTTCTCGACGTTCTCGTCCTTCATCATGTAGATGATCACCCAACCGCCTTGCTTGCGATACGACTCAAACGTTGCCTGCGTGAGCCGTTCACCCGTCGCGGCCCAGGCAAGATCGCCATAACTGATTTTGAGATTGTCCTGCCAGCCGGGATTGAACATCGCAGACTCCAGTGCGGTGGATGCGGCGGTGTAGGGATACACTTCCGTCGTGAGATCCATGCCAGCGGCCTTGCTGGCGTCGATCAGCTTCAAGACCTCCGGCACATCCGTGATGCCACTGCTGCCGACATGCACGATGTGCAACGCCGCGCCGGTCTTCTTCGCCGTGTCGATGGCCTCGCGGATCGCGGCGATGCCAAAGGCTCGCGTGTGGACAAAAGCGGGCACCTTGCGCTGCGCCGCGATGCGAAACATCGCCTCGATCTCGCTTGGATCGGCCGCTGGCGTGTAATTGATGCCGAATCCGATGCCCAACGCGCCTTCATCAAGCCCGCGCCGAATCGCCTCGTCCATGAGCTTCAATTCAGCCTCGCTCGCGATCTTGTTGGCCCCAGCGGGCGATGCGCCGAGACCAGAAACACGGGCGCGATTCACCGCCCAGTGCCCAATGCGAAGCTGCGGATGAAACGCGGCAAAGCGCACCGTGATGTGGCCGACAGCGGCTCCGAAATTCAGCGGTGCCTTGCCTTCCATGGAGCGATACCAATCACTCACCGGATAAACGCCGACTTCCATGTCGAGCGCCGTCGTCACACCATCACGCGCCTGGATCTGCATGTCACCGGTGGTCTGGCCGTGCGCATGAATGTCGATGAAGCCGGGGGACACGACTTGCCCTGGCACATCGAGGATCTTTTCACCCGAAAGCGGCGTCTCGGAGATCGCGCTGATTTTGCCGCCCGTGATGCCGATGTGGCGGATCGCATCGAGACCAGTCGCGGGGTCCATCACACGACCATTGGCGATGACGAGATCGTGCGCAGAAAGTGGAAGCGCGCTGGCAAGGATCGCGAAGAGGATGCGGGCGTTCATGAGATGCGGGAGAATGCGCTCGCGCACCGGACTCAGCCAACCAATTCGGTGATCACCTTGCCTTCATCCGCGACGATGGGACGTGGGCGCCCCTGCGGATCGATCCAGTTGGTGTTCTGCTCGATGCCGAGATGATGAAACACCGTGGCGGCGAGATCACCGGGCGCGACGCGGCGGCTGTCGATGTCACCGCCCTGACGGTCGGTGCTGCCGATGACCTGGCCGTGCCTCATGCCACCACCAGCCACGACCATGGACATCACGCGCGGCCAGTGATCGCGTCCGGCGTTCTTATTGATGGTGGGGCTGCGCCCGAACTCGCCGAGCATGAGAATGAGCGTGCTGTCGAGCAGGCCGCGATCTTCGAGGTCGGTGACGATGGCGTGCAGTGTGCGATCCACGCTCGGCAGCAGCGGCGTGAGCCCTTTTTTGATGCCTCCCCATTTCACTTCATCGCCATGATGATCAAAGTAACCCCACGCACCGCTCACGGTCACAAAGGTGGACCCGGCTTCGACGAGACGACGTGCCAGCAGCGCCTTTTCGCCAATGCTGTCGCGGCCATAGCGGTCGCGCATTGCAGGCGTTTCGGCATCGAGATTGAAGGCGCGTTGTGCGTTGCCGGTCATGAGCACCTCGTAGGCCTGCTGCGTGTAGCGGTCTGCGGCAGCGATTTGAGCATTGCCATCGACGCTGCGCTTCCAGTCATCCATTTGTGCCAGCAAATCCCGGCGATTGCCGAGTCGATCGACCGTGAGGCCTTCGGAGAGTTTGAGCCGCCCGGCGAGATCTTTGCCGCTGACAGGTTCAAAGTCACCACCCATGTGCCCCGCGCCCCAGATGTCGGCAGGCAGCGAGTCAGCCAGCGCGACGTAACCAGGAATGCCCGGCGCGTTTGCCCCGCGAAACTTCGCCGCGATGGAGCCCATCGACGGCCAACCGCCGCCATCACGACCATCGTTCGTGCGCTTCGCGAGCGGATTGCAGGCCTGCATCGTGATCGGCGTGTGATTGCTGGCGCTGCAATCGACCGAGCGGATCAGCGTGAGCCTATCCATGATCTTTGCCGTGAGTGGCAAATGCTCGCAGACATGAATGCCGGGCACCTTGGTTGAAATGCTGCCGAATGGGCCGCGAATCTCGCTCGGCGCGTCAGGTTTCGGGTCCCACATGTCGATGTGGCTCGGGCCGCCGGAGAGCCAGAAGAGAATCACGTTGGTCTTGCTCTTCGCTTGTCCGGCTGCGGCGGCCAGCGCCTGCGTTTGGAGCAGCGAAGGCATCGAAACACCCGCCAAGCCAGCGAGTCCAGTCTGAAGAAACCCACGCCGCGTGGAGCCGACGCGCAGCAGATCTCCGCGAGCGGGACTGAAGGCCTGAGTGATGGAGGCAGTCTTGGAATTCATGCGTGTGGCGTTGGTTTGCTGACAAACCTACGCCGCCACATCGGCCGACTTGCTGTATGGCTCAAAAGAGTCAGGGCTTGGTCGCTGGAAACAATGCCTGCATGGCCCGCACGGTTTGATCCACGAGGATCTGGCCGCCTTCAGGGCCGACTTTGTTCACGTGTGGCAGGCCGCTGTAGCTGCCGCCTTCAATCGCGAGCGCGGTGGGCAGATACATGCCGCAGCCGTTGGTGAGCTGGAGCACGAAAGTCTGCTGCGCGGGGCTGCGGGCCTTCATCTGGATGCCCCAGTCGAGATACAGCTCAAAGGTGTTCGTGGTGATGGCGATGTCGCCGAGACGCAGGGCATGCAGCTCCATGTCGTAAGCGGGAAGTTTGTCCGCTTCCTCGAATCGCTTCACGATGCCTTGTTCGAGCTTCAGCATCGTGATGACGCGGTTGTCCGGCTTCTCGACGACGCTGTATTGCGCGATGTTCTTCTTCGCGTCCTCATACTCGCGTTGCAGGATCTTGCGCGGCGGCAGCGGCAGGTCTTCGACGATGTGGCCGAAGGGCGCGTCGGTGCGGATGTCGGCCTTCGCGGCATCGACCGTGTCAAAAACGGCATTGCTGATGCGGCGGCCGAGTTCCTGCTGGCGCGTGAGGCCGCGCAGCTTGATCATGCGCACCTCGGCATCCTTGCGATACTGCGGATGCGGCGATTGATCACCCGCCGCGCTGCACCAGCCGAGCACGGTGAGATCTGGCATGTTCAATTTGGCCTTCAACTGCTCGCGTGCGTCATGCCAGAAGTCGGCGTTGAGCGCGCTGCGGCTCTCCACTTCCTGTGATGGGCACGCGACATTGATCGCGACGGCCTGGAGCTGCTTTTCGGCATTCCAGAAGAATAGCGCCTCGATTCCCGAGTCCGAACCGGCCTCCATGTGGCGGAAGCGCGCGTCATTCGTCTTCGCATACATCTGCGCATGACCATCGGCGAAGACGGAGCGGCGATTCTCGCCGATCTGCGCGAAACCGAGCGTCCAGCTTACACCGCCCGGCTTGCGGCCCTTCCACGCCTGCACGGCGGCCTGCGAGAGTCGCTCGACGAGAAACGCGGTGTATTCCAACGGCTGCATGACGCCTTCCTTCGGGATCGGATAGGTGATGAGCGTCTCCTCGGGAATCTCCGAGGTCACCGGCGCGGTGTGCGTGTGCGTGGCGGAAACGATGACCTTCCGCACATCAAAGTCCGGCAGCAGCGGCTTCAGATGGTGGCGAAACTGCGCGAGCACCGATTGATGAATGCCCACAAGGTCGCAGGAGATGAGAATGCTCTGATCGACCACCTTGCCGCCTTCCACCGATTCAATCGCCACCGCAGCGGCGATGATCGGAGCTTCCACACTTTGCGAAATGCGCGTCCCAAACTGCCCCGCGAGCGCCACGGGCTTGTCCGGCGTGATGCTGACTGTGGACGAGCCGATGCGGAGTTCGGCAGAGTGCAGCGAAGTGGTGACCAGTAGAGCAAGGAGAAGTCGCATGAGGGTCAAACGGTCTGCCGCAGCGGATTCTTCGAAACCCAGGGCGCATGATGCATGCAACAATGAGTCATGCCTCGGCTTATTGAATGCCCTTCCAACGTCATGAAACCCATCGCCGCCTCCAACCGTCGCCAATTTCTCCAAAACACCGCCGCTGCGGCCTCCACGCTGATTTTGCCCTCCGGACTGCTGCGCGGCCAGTCGGCGCGCAAGCTCAATGTCGGCTTCATCGGCATGGGCGGTCAGATTCAGGGCCATGTGAGCAAGATTGTGCAGCTCGGTCATCACGTCGGCGCGCTTTGCGATGTCGATTCGGCGCAAATTGAGAACTCCAAGAAGCGTCATGGCGCGGGCGTGGCAGACGCGGCGGTTTACAGCGATTACCGAGTGCTGCTTGAAAAAGAGAAGTCGCTGGATGCAGTCGTCATCGCCACGCCGGATCACTGGCATGCGCCGATTTGCCGTGCGGTGATGAACGCGGGAAAGCATGTGTATTGCGAAAAGCCGCTCACGCACACCATCGCGGAAGCACGGGAACTGCGCGAGATGTCGCGCACGGCGAAGGTGATCACTCAGACGGGCAATCAGGGCAGTGCGTCGCCGAATCTGCGCCGCAGCATGGAGTTGATCGGCGCGGGATTCTTCGGCGCGATCAGCGACATCCACGTATGGCATCCCACGCACAGTTGGCCGAGCGGCGAGGAGCGCCCTGCGGGCAATGATCCCATTCCCGCCACGCTCGACTGGGACTTCTGGCTCGGCGCCGCGCCGGAGCGTGCCTACAAAAACGGCATCTACCATCCGGCAAAGTGGCGCGGCTGGTATGACTTTGGCAACGGCTCGCTCGGCGACTTTTGCTGCCACGGCTTCAACATGCCCGTGCACGCCTTGAATCTCGATTATCCGACGCGCATCGAGATCAGCGGCACCGGCATGGGCAAAGAAAGCTTCGCCGCGTCCTGCACCGTGCATTTTCACTTCACGGCGCGTGGTGATCGCGGCCCGGTGCGGCTGCACTTCTACACCGGCGGTGATTTGCCACCGGCGGAGGTCACCGCACCGCTCATCGGCACCTTCGGCAGCCTACCGCGCACCGGCTGCCTGCTCATCGGCGAGCACGGCCAGCTTCAAAGCGGCCTTTGGAACTCCGATTGCTACGTGAAGCTCAACAGCGACGCTAAATTCACCGGCGCGGACAATCATCCCGCTGCCAAACAAGTGCCCATCTCACTGCCACGTGTGAAGGGCCACATCGACGAGTGGGTTGATGCCATCCAGGGCGGCCCGAAGGTCTTCGCCGACTTTGATCTCGGTGGTCATCTCACCGAGATCGGCCTCTCCGGCATCGTGGCGTTGCGTTTGCAAAAGAGCATCGACTGGGACGGCCCGAACATGAAAGTCCCCGGCATGACGGAAGCGGACAAGTTCATCCACAAAACCGAACGTGCGAAGTATGGGCGCGTCTGATGTGGATTCGCTTCCAATGCAGGGAGGGAACATGGCCTGCGGGGCCGGACCACTTTAAATGAGCTCGGCGATCGGCTGGCCGAGATCGACGAGATACTGCGGTCTGCCGGTGGTGTCGGTGAGCGTGGTGCCGCGTGCGTCGATACCGAGATGCTGATACAGAGTGGCGATGACGTCTTGATAATGCACCGGGCGCTCGGTGGCTTCCGCGGCATGTTTGTCGGTGGCGCCGATGACCTGGCCGGTCTTCAAGTGACCACCCGCCATGATGCCCATGGCCACTTTCGGCCAGTGATCGCGTCCGGCTTTGTCATTGATCTTTGGCGTGCGGCCAAACTCACCCCAGACGACGATCATCACGTCTTGCAGCATACCGCGTTCATCTAGATCGGTGACCAGCGTGTGCAGCGCGTGATCAATGAGCGGGCCAAGATAGCGCATGGCGGAGAAATTCCGCGAGTGCGTGTCGAAATCGCTGATGGAGATGCTCACGCAGCGCACACCGGCCTCAATTAAGCGTCGCGCGAGCAGGAACTTCTGCGCGCACTTTGGGCTTTCCATCGAGCCAAAGGCATCCGCAGGGCGAATGATGCGCGGCGTGTAGCGTTCGAGCACCTTGGGATCTTCTTTGCTCAGATCCATCGCGTCGGCGAACCGACCTGAGGTGAGAATGCCGAGTGAGAGCTGGTTGAACTCATCCAGCGCGTTCATCGATCCGCTGTTGTCGATGTCGCGGCGGATCGTGTCGAGATCACGCAGCAGCGACACACGATCTTCGAGCCGCCCGACCGTCAGGCCTTTCGTCAACGCCAGACTTTGGCTGTGCCCCGAGCCGCGACGCGCCAACTCGGCCTTCATGCCGTTTTCCAACTGCCGCTCAAACAGATGTGAGATGTCCGGACGAAACGCTGACGATGCCGTGCCGAGAAAGCCAGGCCTAGCGCTGTTGCGCACGAGCGGGCGGCCTTGCATGAGATCGACAAAGGCAGGCGCGGAGTCCTTCGAAGTGCTTAGCAGTTTGCTCACCACACAACCCATCGCCGGACGTCCGCCGATGAAGGCCAGTTCTTTGTCACCAAAGCCTGACTGGCACTGAAACGCATCGTGATTGCCCATCGCGCCGCTGAGCGAGCGCAGGAAGACATACTTGTCCGCGTTCGCTGCCAGTCGCGGCAACAACTCGGTCAAATGCAGGCCTGGAATCTTCGTCGGCAGCGATTTGAACTCGCCGCGAATCTCGCTCGGCGCATTTGGCTTTGGATCGATGAGATCCATCTGCGGCGGACCACCATCGAGATGAATGTTGATCACCGCCTTCGTCGAAGACCGCACACCCGCCACCGATTCCGCGCGCAGCAAGTCCGCGAGCGTCAGCGATCCAACACCCAATGCCCCCGCCTTCAGAAAACTGCGGCGGTGGTGGCTGGAAGTGCTGCTCGGGAAGGTGAACATGCGTGTCAGACCTACGGGCCGAGGCGCGCAGCACTTTCGCTGGATAACCAGGCCATCCGCTGCCGTATCAGTCATCAGCATGAGCACCCAGCCCTACAGCCCCACCGCATCGAAGCCCGCACGGATCCTCAAAGAGAAGATGATGAAGGGTCACACGGTCTTTGGCACGCTGATCCAGCATGCCGTCGTGCCTGCCATCGTGGACTTCATTCCCGATGGTAGCATCGACTTCGTCATCGTCACGGCGGAGCACAACGCGCTCGACATCGCCGACTTCATGCCGCTGCGCTATGCGCTGGCTGCCAAGGGTATCGCCACGCTCGCCCGCACGCACAGTCGCGATGCCGATGACGTGGCGAAGGTCTGCGATTCCTTCGATGGCGTCGTGATTCCGTATGCAGAGGACGTGGAGATGATCAAACGCCTTGCCGCAGCCGCTGTGTATCGCCCGCTCAAAGGCGTCGCGCTCGAACGTGCCATCAAAGAAGGCAAATGGCCCAGTGACAAGACGCGCGACTACATCGAGCAGAAGTGCGCGGACACGCTCTTCGTGCCGATGATCGAGTCCGTTCGTGCTTTGAACAATCTGGATGCGATCTGCTCCATCCCCGGTGTGAGTGCGCTGTTCATCGGCCCGAACGACATGACCACGAACATGGGCATTCCGAATGAATATGATCATCCCGACTTCATTGCCGCCGTGCAGAAGGTCATTGATGCTGCTGACAAGCGCCACATTCCCGCCGGGAGCTGGTTTGGCAAAACCGAGCAGCAGCTCCGCGCCATCAAGCAAGGCGCGCGCTTCATCTGCCACTCGAACGACAGCAGCCTGCTCAAGGACATCATGACGACGGTGTTTGGAACGTTGCGTAAGGGTTGATCAGATAAGCCTGATGAAGATCTGGTGAAAACCAACTTGCCAGATCAAACTTTCAGAAGTATCTGAAAGTAAGATGCCTGACGAAACTGCGACTGACACTCCCGCGAATTGGGAAACCTCGCGCGAGGAGTTCATCGCCCAATGGGGAGCGCTGGGGAGCAACTGGGGGATCAACCGGACGATGGCGCAGATTCACGCGCTGCTCATGACCGCCCCCGAAGCGATGCACACCGAGGAGATGATGGAGCGGCTCCACATCAGCCGCGGCAATGCGAACACGAACATCCGCGAGCTCATCGGTTGGGGCCTCATCCGACTGGTGGTGAAAAAGGGCGAGCGTCGGGAGTATTTCGAGGCGGAGAAGGACGTCTGGAAGATGTTCATCACCATCGCCAAAGAGCGGAAACGCCGCGAGCTGGACCCTGCGCTGGCCGTGCTGCGCAAGTGCTCGGAAGAGACGAAGAGCGAGGCGGCAGGCCCAGGGAAAGACTTCCACCGACAGATGAAGGAGCTTCAGGAGTTCGTCGAGTTTGGCATGAAAGTGTCCGACACCGTCGCCTCCATGAAGCACGCCTCCGCCCTCCAGTGGGCCATGAGACTGCTCAGTTAACCCCCTTTTTTTGACCCAATGTTTCAGAAGTATCTGAAACTATAAACAAAACAAACACACAAACCCCACGAAAGGAACCCCCATGAACGAAACCGTCCTCACCTATGGCCTCTACCTGGCCCTCGCCATCACCCTCACCATCTGGGTCGCTCGAACCCTGCACAAAAGTGGCCGCATCTTCCTCGTCGAGTGTTTCCACGGCAACGAGGAGCTGGCCGACAGCGTGAACCACCTGCTCGTCGTCGGCTTTTACCTCATCAACATCGGCTTCGTCTCGCTCTACCTGAAGACCACGGAAGACGTGGTCGGCGCACGCGGCGTCTTTGAAGCGCTGAGTGGGAAGATGGGCATCGTGCTGCTGGTGCTCGGGGCCATGCACTTCTTCAACCTGGTGGTTTTCACCAAAATGCGCAAACGCGCCCACCTCGCCACCATGCCCCCTCCCGTGCCACCGATGCTGAAAGTCGGTGCCTAAGTCGCGAAGCGTCCTGGAGTGCGGTGGCAAGCGCTCAAGCGCGGCACCGCTTTCGGCGGGACTAGCAGTTACCCAGCCTCGGCAGACTTCCGAAAGCGGCGTCACAGCCGCACGCACTCCAAGACGCTGCCGCGCTCATCGAAACTCAAAACCCCCAATCACATGCATACCCTCACACTTTTCTACGACGCCCGCTGCGGCTTATGCTCGCGGGTCAGGCAATGGCTCAGTGGTCAGCCGGCTTATGTGCGGCTCGACTTCGTGCCGTATGATTCACCGGAGGCCAAGAAACGCCTTCCCGCCATCCAGCATCTGCGGGCAGATCAGGAGATCGTCGTCATGGCCGACTCGGGCGAGGTCTGGCAGGGCGCGGGAGCCTGGGTGATGTGCCTTTGGGCGCTGCGGGAGTATCGCGCTTGGTCGGCGAGATTCGCCAGCCCGACGATGCAGGGTGCAGCGAGAAAGGTCGTGCATTGGATCTCGCAGAACCGCATCGGCCTCTCGCGGCTGCTCCGCTTCAAAAGCGATGCCGAGCTGACCGCCGTGGCGGAGCGGGAGATGGAGGAGCCCGTGTGTCAGCTTCCCGCTCGCCCAGCAGCCGCCAGACCGCACACGAGAATGCTGCATGACTTGGATTTGATCGACTGATGGCGAGATGAAATCTCGCCTCACCAGTGTACGACTTTAAAATTCGTTCTACGGATTAGCCACCCTGCACGGGCGGCATGAGGGCGACTTCGCAGCCTTCGTGGAGGGCGGCGTCGCGCTTCACGTAGGCGCAGTCGATGGCGAGAAGCAGGCTGGATTCCCAGGCTCGCAGGGCGGGCCAGCGAGTGAAGATTTCCTCCAGCAGATCAGCCATGGTCGTGCCAGCGCAGATCCACTCGGTCTCGCTGCATCCTGTGATGTCCCGAAGCACGGAAAAGAAGAGCACGCGCAGCTTCATGGCTTGAGGATGCCGATGCAAGGCAGGTTGCGGAAGCGGCCCTGGTAATCCATGCCGTAGCCGACGACGAATTCATCCTCGATCTCAAAGCCGCAGTAGTCCAGCGGGCTGTCCTGGGCGCGTGGGCGTTTCTTATTCAACAGCACGCCTGTGCGCAGGGTGGCGGGTGACTCGGCGGAGAGACGTTCGTGCAAAGCGGTGAGCGTGAGGCCGGTATCGAGGATGTCATCCAGAAGCAGCACATGTTCGCCAGTGAAGCTCACGCCAGCGGGCCATTGCAGCTTCACCTGACCGCTGGACTGAGTGCCGCCGTGGTAGCTGCTGGCCCCCAGGGTGACGAGGCGGATGGGCAGATCGATCTGTCGCAGCAGATCTGCGACGAAGAATAGCGCGCCATCCATGAGTGCCACGACGGTGATCAGCTTGCCTGCATAGTCGCGCTCGATCTGCTTGGCCATGTCCGCGACACGGGCATGGATGTCCTCCGCGCTGAGCAGCACGCGGTCGAGATCGCTCAAAACTCCGGTCAGGGCATTCATGACAATAGGACCGCATGAAGGCGCAAACACGGGATTGCCGCAACGGCCTGACGCGCGTTTCTTCTCCTACCATGATGGATTTCCCACCCAACACCCTGCGCGACCTGCGTGTGAGCTACGAACTCGACAATCTGACCGAGGACAAGCTCCCTGCCGATCCGCTGCTGCTCTTCAATGCCTGGCTCCAGGATGCTCTGGCGCATCAACTCCCTGAGCCGAACGCGATGCAACTCGGCACGGTCGGCCTGGATGGCTCGCCCTCAGTGCGCACGGTCCTTTTGAAGGGGCTGGACGCGCAGGGCTTCCACTTCTTCACGAACTACGACAGCCGCAAAGGCAGCGAGATCGCCGCTGATCCACGGGCTTGTGCCGTCTTCCTTTGGACGCAGCGTCATCATCAGGCGACCGTGCGTGGCACAATCACGAAACTGCCACGTTCCGAGGCCGAGAGCTACTTCGCCGCACGTCCACGCGGGCATCAGATCGGTGCGTGGGTGTCGGAGCAGAGTAGCGTCATTCCTGGCCGTGATTGGCTGGAACAGCGCAGTCTGGAAATGCAGGCCCGCTTTGGCGATGCGGAGATCCCCTGTCCTCCGAACTGGGGAGGCTACACGATCCAGCCTCACGAGATAGAATTCTGGCAGGGCAGGGTGAGTCGTCTCCACGACCGCATCCGCTACGTCCGCGAGGGCGAAGGCTGGAGGATCGAGCGGCTCAGCCCTTGATGCAGTTTACTTGAAAAGCTTCGGAGTGAACTCGGCGAGGTAGTCCCGCCAGACGGGCCAGGAGTGATCGCCTGGCGTGAGCCGCCATTCATGCTGGATACCTTTGGCCTTCAGCGTGGTGGTCAGTTGCTCGTTTCTTTCCAGCAGGAAATCCTTCTCCCCGCAGGCTATCCACAGCAGCTTCAGTTTGGCATTCGTGCCCGCAGGATCATCGAGCGCGGACTGGATCTCCTTTTCATCCACAGCGCCGCTGAAGGAGCCGATCCAGGCAAACTTGTCGAGGTGAGTCATGCCGGTGCTCAGTGACTGCCAGCCGCCCATGCTGAGGCCCGTGATTGCGCGTTGTTCACGCTCGGGGCGCACGCGGTAGAGCTGCTCCACGAGCGGCAGCGCCTCGCTCAGAAGCTCGGTTTTAAAGGCCGCCAAAGAGGCACCACGCCGATCTGCCTGATCTCGCGGCACCATGCCGAGCGGATGCCCATCGATCATCATCACGATCATGGGCACGGCCTTCTTGGCCGCGATGAGGTTGTCCAGAATCCAGTGCGCCTTGCCATGAGTCACCCAGGTTTCATGGCGGTCGCCCGAACCATGCTGGAGCACGAGTAGCGGATACTTTTCAGTCGTCGCAGTCTCGTAACCCGGCGGCGTGTAAACCCAGACCTGGCGCTCTTTCCCGAGTGACTTCGAAAAGTGGCTGTGCTGGTGAATGGTCCCGTGCGGCACGTCCTGAAAATCCCAAGCCAAAGCGGGGGAGCCGGGGATGTGCAGTATGCTCGTGTTCGGGCTGCGCTGCGGCTTCATCGCCGGGTTTGCAGGATCAATCATCGACAGTCCGTCCACGATGAAGCTGTACTCCCACACGCCTGCTTTGACCTCGGGCAAAGTGATCGACCACACACCTTCAGCATCCTTCGTCATCCCCACCTGCTGGCGATCCCACTGACCGCGCAGAGCTACTTCACCAGCCTTGGGGGCTTTTAGCCGGAAGGTGACTTCCTTGTTTTTGACGAACTCAGGAGAGACGATGGGACCGCCTTTCTGAGCATGGGAAGTGAAGGGTGATGCGGTGATGAGGGCGATGATCGCCAGAGAGGTCAGGGTCTTCATATCGAAAGTAAGGTTAGCGATTGTCGTCGTTCTTGCCCACCCGGTTCACCTTCAGGTCTTCAGCCAGATGGACGAAGTCTTCCTGCTCGCACCAGTTCACAAAGCGCTCCGTCAGTCGCTTCAGCTCATCCCATTCATGGCGGATGTGCTTCGCCTCTGCCTTACTGATGCAGTTGTCACTGGCAGCGTGGCTGATGGCGGAGAGCAGATCGGCGAACTGCTGGACGATCTGCTGCGTGGCAGGCATGACCTCACGTCCGGGGCGCTTCGAAGTCGGCGGATTTTTGACGAAGTATCCGTCCGCCTTGTTGCACAGCCATTGCACGATGTGGTCGTCCTGCGTGTTTTCGTATAGTTCCTTCACGCGGTCGAGCGGATTAGCGGAGCCACTCTTGGCGTCGGAATCCTGTCGTTCGCCCCATTTATAGACGAGTGAGAGCGAAAGCCCCATCTTGTCGGCGACTTCCTTGACGTGAACTTTCTCCAGAGCGGCTCGGATAACTTGGTGGGATTCCATAGGCGGCATGTTCATCCGTGTGAGGCATCTTCTGCAAGCTTGAATCTCGCGTCGAGATTTTCGTTTGCCCACAGGCTCAACGAACGGAATGTCCGCGCCCGCCATGACCCAGCTCATCGACTACGTTCTCCATGTGGATAAACACCTCCAAGGCTTCGCCGAGGAGCATCGGACGGCGATCTATGTGCTGCTCTTTGCCATCGTTTTCTGCGAGACGGGGCTTGTGGTCACACCTTTCCTGCCGGGGGATTCATTGCTCTTTGCCGTCGGCGCACTCGCGGCTCAGGGCCTGCTGCGGATCGAGATCATCATCCCGCTGCTCATGGCGGCGGCCATCATTGGGGATAATTTGAACTACTGGATCGGGCGCAAATGCGGCTCATGGATCGTCACGCGACCTTGGTTCAAACGTGACTACCTCACCAAGACAGAACACTTTTTTGTGAAGCACGGCGGGCGGGCCATCATCATCGCGCGCTTCGTGCCCATCGTGCGCACCTTTGCCCCTTTCACCGCCGGTTTTGGCCAGATGCACTACTCGCGCTTCCTGACCTTCAGCATCGGCGGCGGTCTGCTCTGGGTGGCGGGCATCTCCCTGCTCGGCTACGCGCTGGGGAACATTCCGATCATCAAGAGCAACTTCAAGCTGGTCTCCCTGCTCATCATCTTCGTCTCCATCCTGCCGATCCTCATTGAGGTGATCCAGCACAAGCGGGCAGCGAAGAAGAAGGCGGAGTGAGTCACGCCACAGCCACCATTGGCACGTTGAGCTTTGCCACGCTCGACTCCGCTGTCTGGAAGAAGCTCACCTCACCGCTCGAGACATCGTAAAGGGCACCGACGATGGCGATCTTGCCTTCTTCGACGAGCTTGTTCAGCGTGCTGCTGCGTTTGCGGATGGTCTGGATGGTTTGGAGGACGTTCAGGCGGGAAATCTCGTTCGTGTAGGCGGCTTTTTCGCCGGGGGACCATTGATCGGGCTTCTTCAGCGTGGCGGGATTGATGGCTCGCTGGATCTCGATGACGAGGCCATCGAGGTTGGCGCAAGGCGTGGCTTCGCTGGCTTTCTTGGCCGCTGCGAGCAGATCGACCGCCGCATTCACCGCACCGCAGCTTGTGTGGCCGAGCACGACGACGAGCTTCGAGCCGACCACCGCGCAGGCGTATTCCAAACTGCCGAGCAGCTCGCTCGTGGCGATGTTTCCAGCCACACGGGCGCTGAAGATGTCGCCCAGGCCGAGATCAAAGACGACCTCCGCTGGCGCACGCGAATCAATGCAGCCGAGCACGGCCGCCATCGGGAACTGACCGGACGATGTGCCGGTGACTTGGCGGTTGTAATCACGCTCGATGCGCTCACCGGCGAGGAAGCGCTGATTACCCGCCTGCAAAATTTCCAGCACCGCCTGCGGCGTGAGGCCACTCTGCACCTCACGCGTGGTGTAATCGACGAACTGCACATGATCGTCGATGAAGTTGTGATCCCGCATCCCGACGAAGCTCATTTCGATGCCACGCGCCGGAGCAGTCTTGTCACGCAAATCGGAGAGCAGGTCGCGGATGTCTGGGTCGATGAAATCGGTGCTGCGTGCATCAATGAGCACCCGCCCGCCGCGTGGCACGCTGTAGAAGACTTTTTCCAATGAGGAGCGGTTCAGGAAGCTCACCTGGTTTGCCAGTTCGATGCGCAGCACATCGCCTGCGGCATGTTTTTCCATCACTCGGCGCAGCGGACGGCGCAGATTGCTATGCAGGATGAAGAGAATGCTCACACACAGGCCAATGAGCACGCCAGTGAGTAGATCGGTCAGCACGATGGCGGTGATCGTGATGAAGAAGGGCAGGAACTGTGGCAACCCCTCGCTCCACATTTCTTTGAAGAGCTTCGGGCTGGCGAGCTTGAAGCCGGTGACGATCAAAATGGCCGCGAGAGCCGAAAGCGGGATCTCATTGAGCCAGTGCGGCATCGTCATCACGCACACGATGAGCAGGAAGCCGTGCAAAATGGCGCTGAGCTTGGTTTTGCCACCCGAGTTGATGTTCACGGAGGAGCGCACGATCACGCTCGTCATCGGCAGACCGCCGATGAGGCCCGCGAGCATGTTGCCCACGCCTTGCGCTACGAGTTCGCGGTTCGGTGGCGACTGGCGTTGATCGGGGTCGATCTTGTCCACGGCCTCCAGATTGAGCAGCGTCTCCAGCGTAGCCACCAGCGCCACGGTGATCGCCGCTTTAAAGACGAGCGGATTGCTGAAATGCTCCACGCCGGGGAATTGCAGGAAGCCGAGGAAGGTCTTCACATCCGCTGCCACCGGCACCTGCACGAGGTGGGATGCCTTCACTTCCCACGTGTGGCCCATCTTCCGCAGGATCAAATTGATCGCCACACCTGCGAACACCACGATCAGCGCCGAGGGCACCGGCAGCTTCTTGAGCACCTTGACCTTGTCCCACATCACCAGCAGTAAAACGGACGCGATACCGATCAGCGCGGCGCCGGGCAGGATATCCGAAAGCGTCGCCAGCAGCTCGGTGAAGGTGTTTTCATGGTCCGGCTGCTCAAAGCTCATCTCGCCTTCCACATCCGCATCATGACCGAAAACGTGCGGAATCTGCTTCAGGATCAAAATGAGGCCGATCGCCGCCAGCAGGCCTTTGATGACGCTCATCGGGAAAAACGATGCGATGAAGCCCAAGCGAAACGTGCCCATCAAAATCTGCATCACCCCCGCCATCACCACCGCCGCCAAAAACGCCTCAAAACTGCCCAGCAGCGCGATTTGCGCCGCCACAATGGCCGTCAAACCTGCCGCTGGTCCGCTCACACTTTTGTGCGAGCCACTCAGAATCCCCACCACGATCCCGCCCACGATCCCGGAGATCAAACCCGCAAACAACGGCGCATTCGATGCCAGCGCGATGCCAAGACACAACGGCAGCGCCACGAGAAACACCGCGATGCTCGCGGTGAGGTCTTTTGGCAGGGTGACGGAGAGAGGAGCTTGGTTGTGAGGCATGACTTTGATTTAAGACTTACGCTCCTGCATCATGCTTTGACGATTCCGCTCTTTCAAAGCGTCACTTAGAGAATCCCGAAGCTCAAAATCTCCTTTCCATTGGCTTCGTGGCGGCAGCCGCCACACATGGATTGAGGGTTTAGAACTTGTCCGGTCGCATCACACGGACCTCACTTTCATGGGCGACCATAGCATAGGCGGCGAAAAGTTCGCGATGCAGCCGCTCCAGCACGGTGGTGGCCACGGCGGGCTTCACGATGACCTGGATTTGCACATTGCCCGTCTCGGCGATGTCTGCCGTGCGCTCACCCTGATGGCCGCTGCCGCGCACGTTGAAAGCGGTGTGACCATGCGCACCAGATTCACGCAGGAGTTCCACCACACGCTCTTCGAGGATGGCCTCGCAGATGATGGTCACGAGTTTCATGGGATGCAGGTTCATGGCTGGAGACGTTTGGCGATTTCAAAGAACAACGGCACACCGACGGTGATGTTGAAGGGAAAGGTGATGGCGAGCGCAGCTGTGAGTGAGTAGGTCGGATTGGCCTCCGGCAGCGAAAGACGCACCGCAGCGGGCGCGGCGATGTAGGAGGCGCTCGCGGCCAGCACGCCCAGCAGCATCGCCCCGCCCGTGCTCAGGCCAATCCAGGTGCCGAGCAGCACGCCCGCCGCACCATGCACCACCGGAGCGATGAGGCCGAAGAGCAGCAGGAAGACACCGACCTTCTTCAAATCCCCCAACCTGCGCCCCGCCACCATGCCCATTTCGAGGAGGAACAAAGCCAGCACGCCTTGAAACGGCGTCATAAAGAAACCCTCGACCGAGTTCATGCCATTTTTGCCACTCAGCGCCCCGATCACCATCGCGCCGATGAGCAGCAGCACGCCTCGGCCCAGCACCGCATCCCGAAGCGCATGACGCACGCCTTGATCGGACAGCGAAAACTTCCCACCGAAGGCTCCTTTGCCCAGCATGACGCCGACGATGATCGCGGGCGATTCCATCACGGCGAGAAAGGCCGACGCATAGTTTTCATACGGCTGGTGGATGCTTTTGAGGAAGTTCGTCGCCGCGATGAAAGTCACTGCGCTCACGCTGCCATAATGTGCCGCGATGGCTCCGGCATCTGCGATGCTGAAGCCGCCCAGCTTTCGCAGCACCGTATACGTCCACAGTGGGATCAGCCCGCCCAGCGCCATCGCCGCAAGCGCTGGAAGCCACACCGCGCCGATGCCCGCTTCGTGGATCGCCACACCACCTTTGAAGCCGATGGCGATGAGCAAGTAGATCGTCAGTGTCGTGTAGAGCGACTCAGGAAACTTCAAATCACTCTTCGAAACCGCCGCAAACACGCCGAGCACAAAAAATAGCACCGCCGGGCTGAGAAGGTTCGATTGAATCGCGGTAAGAAGGTCCATATGCCTATCAAATGCGTCGGAGCTTGGCTTCGCTCCAATTCATGTTCTGGCAATCATCGTTCGCTTTGCTAAATGTGAGATCGTCATGGCTTTCCTGAACTACCACCACCTCCGCTACTTCCGCGCCATCGCCACCGAGGGCAGCCTCACGAAGGCCGCACGACACCTGAAGCTCTCGCAATCGGCGCTCAGCGTTCAGCTTCGCAGCCTGGAGGAAAACCTCAGCCAGCCCTTGTTTGAGCGGAAGCACAAGGCGCTCGTGCTCACCGAGGCAGGTCGCATCGCGTTGGAGTATGCGGACTCCATCTTCCGCAGTGGCGAGGAGCTGACCGACCTGCTGCAAAACCGCGCCAAGCGCAGCCGTGGCTACCTGCGAGTCGGAGCGGCATCGAATCTCTCGCGCAACTTCCAGCTCAGCTTCCTGCGCCCGATCATCACGCGAGATGATGTGGAACTCATCATCCACTCGGGCACATTGCGTGAGCTGCTAACCCAGCTCCAGACTCACACGCTCGATGTTGTGCTTTCCAATACTCCCGTGCGTCGCGATGCCGAGACCGGCTGGCACAGTCACTTGCTCGACGAGCAGCCCGTCAGCCTCGTGGGGCATAAAAAACGCGGCATGAAGCCTTTCCGCTTCCCCGAGGATTTGCGCACCACGCCTATCGTTCTCCCCAGCACGGAAAGCAGCCTCCGAGCAGCCTTTGATCTGCTTTTGGATCAAACCGGCATCCGTCCAAACATCGCCGCCGAAGTCGATGACATGGCGATGCTCCGCCTCATGGCCCGCGAGACCGCCGGCGTAACCCTCGTCCCGCCCGTTGTCGTTAAAGACGAACTGGAAAGTGGCACCCTGGTAGAGCGCTACAAATTCCCCCAGATCAAAGAAACCTTTTACGCCATCACGCCTAGCCGAAGATTTCCTAACCCGATCTTGGCTGAGCTGATGGCAACGAGGCGCTGAGAGGATTGCGCAATATGCGCGACAATCATCTCCAATAACACGTTTTGATCACCTCGATGTCTGAAATCACCGCTTAGGTCAGCTCTAAATCATTTATGAACGATCCACACCTCAATTACCACCATCTGCGCCTGTTCTGGGAAGTCGCCCGCGCAGGCAGCCTTAAGGCCGCAGCATCGCGTCTGAATCTCTCGCAACCGACGATCAGTGCTCAGATCAAGGCGCTGGAGATCAGTCTCGACGAGCAGCTCTTTGATCGCACAGGCCGCGGGCTAAAGCTCACGCCTGGCGGCCGCCTCGTGATGGAATGCGCAGCGGAGATTTTCTCCCTCGGCACGGAGATGGTGCGCTCGCTGCACGGCCAGGGCAGCGCTCGCAGCCTGCGGCTGAACATCGGCATCACCGATTCGTTGCCCAAACTCGTCGCGTGGCGGCTCATCCGGCCTGCGGTGAAGGCGTTTCCGAATTTGCAGCTCTCCTGTGCGGAAGGTCATGCGCAGGAGCTGCTCGGCTCCCTCGCGGCTGGAAGGCTGGATGTCGTTTTATCCGATGAAGCTGCGCCGTCGTCGATGCCGGTGAAAGCTTTCAATCACCTCCTCGGCGAGTCGCCCGTGGTGTTTTGCGCGGTGCCAGCGCTGGCCAAGAAGCTGAGCGCGAATTTCCCCGCCTCGCTCAAAGACGCCCCGGTGCTCCTTCCCGCCAGCCGTACGGCTTGGCGGCATGAGCTGGATCGCTGGTTCGACTCCCACCGCATTCGTCCACACATCGTCGCCGAGTTTGATGATGCCGCTTTGATGAAAACAGCCGCCTCCGATGGCATGGGCCTTGCCCCCATCGCCGCCTCCGTCTTGGACGAGGCCGTGGATCGCTACGGCCTGAAGCCGGTCGGCCGCCCGGTGCGCTGCGGCTTTTCCTGTTACCTCATCACCCTTGAGCGGGCCATGCGGCATCCCGCGCTGGCGGTGATCGCTGGGGAGTCGAAGGACGTGTTTAAAACGAAGTCCGTACTGAAATAGGCGGCGAAGACCCGATTTCCGTCCCTTTGCATGGCAGACATATTAGCCTGCGGAGGGGATGGATGGAGAATTCATTCGCATCTTGATTCAGCGTGGGAAACTACATCCGTCTCCACCCTCATGAATCTCCGTCGCGATCTCCCTGCTTCTCTCGTTGTTTTCCTTGTCGCTGTGCCGCTGTCGCTGGGCATCGCCTTCGCATCTGGGGCACCGATCATTGCTGGACTCATCGGGGCAGTTGCTGGCGGCATTGTGACGGGATTGCTCGCGGGATCACCACTTCAGGTTTCGGGGCCAGCAGCTGGCTTGACCGTCGTCGTTGCTGGATTGGTGCATCAGTTTGGCTGGGAGACGATGTGCCTGATCACGGCCTGTGCGGGCGTGGTGCAGCTTTTGATGGGTTGGTTCAAAGTCGCACGTGGGGCTTTGATCATCGCGCCGGCGGTCGTTCACGGCATGTTGGCGGGCATTGGCATCTCCATCGCGCTGGCACAGATTCATGTGGTGCTTGGTGGTTCGCCGCAGAGCTCGCCCGTGGTGAATCTGCTCGGTATTCCGAAGCAGCTTGGCCTCGTGAACATGCAGGCGGCGATTCTCGGCTTCCTGACCATCGCCATCCTTATCATTTGGAAAAAGCTTCCCTTCAAAGCTATCCCAGGCCCCCTGGTGGCCGTGGTGACTGGCACGGTGGTGTCCATCATCGCGAAGATGGATGTAAAGCGCGTGGATCTGCCGGAGACCTTTGAGTTGACCAAACTCGCACCGCCAGAGCATTGGGGACCGTTTGTGGTCGCGGTGCTCACGGTGGCGATCATCGCTAGCATCGAGTCACTGCTCTGCGCGGTGGCCACCGACAAACTGCACAGCGGAGTGCGCTCGAATTTGGACAAGGAACTGCGTGCTCAAGGCGCAGGCAATCTCGTCTCTGGTCTGCTCGGCGGCCTACCTATCACAGGCGTGATCGTGCGCTCATCGGCAAACATCATCGCGGGTGGTGCGAGCCGCTGGTCGGCCATTTTCCATGGCGTGTGGGTGCTGATCTTCGCGTTGTTCCTCGGTGGAGTGATCGAGCAAATTCCGCTGGCCGTGCTGGCTGGCCTCTTGGTGCATGTGGGCATCAATCTGGTGAACCTGCATCACATCCGCGACCTGCACACGCACAAGGAAGCGCCGATCTACTTCGCCACCGTGCTCGGTGTGGTTGGATTGAACCTGCTGGCAGGTGTCGGCCTCGGCCTTGGCCTCAGCGTTTTCTTCCTGCTGCGTCGTCTTTCCAACACGGATGTCAAAGTCGAGCAGCGTGAAGGCAAGTGGCATGTGCGCATCGGTGGCACGCTTACTTTCGCCTCCGTGCCGAGCATGAATGCAGCGCTTTCGAGCATCCCTGCGGGTCATAATGTGGACATCGACCTCGCCGTCGATTTCATCGACCACGCGGCCTTTGAATCGCTGCACGGCTGGCGTCTGAATCACGAGAAGACCGGCGGCCATGTCGATCTCGATGAAACTCACGAGGAATGGTACAAACCTGCTCGTGAAGGCACGCCGAGACGAGGAAAATCGCTGCCAGGTGTGAGAGCTTGATCGGAGCATAGCCCCTGA